>JAIPHA010000025.1 GCA_021735445.1 Candidatus Omnitrophota bacterium | reverse complement strand
CTTCTGATCATCCCTGGAGAAAAGACTCTTATAAGAAGATGCTTAAGAAAAAAGCCAAGGAAGAATTAGTTTTGATAAAAACCTAAAAAGGGACATTTCTATTTTGGTAAAAAAGGGACATTCTTATTTTGGCTTGACAAGAAAAGACTTTTTTATTGACTTTTTAGTTTTGAGAAGGTAAACTATAAGAAAGTTTATCAAAAAAAGGGAGGCATTATGTCTAAGTATAGAGTTGCGGCTTTTATTTTTATTTTATTTTTATTTTTAGGTTGCGACAAAATCATACCGGTTATTCCTACCAGTGATAATCAATCGAAACAAGAATCAACTCCTTCCATAAAAGGGCCGCTTTTAGCCAAGGTTAACGGATGGGCAATGGGGCTGGATGATTTTAGGCAGCGCCTGGATGCCCTACAGGCCATGGCTCCGGAAGGCCAGCGGGATCAAGAGTTAACCAGTCAGGATAAGAAAAGCATTTTGCAGGAGCTAGTCAATGTCCAGATTTTATCTAAGGTCGCCAAAGAAAGAGGAATAAATAAAGATAGAGATGTAAAGCAAGCTGTTGAGAATTTTAAGAAATCTTTATTGGTTCAGAAATTGCGGGAAAACATTACCAAGGATGTAGTAGTTACCGATGCTGAAATAGAGAATTTTTACAATACTAATCGACTAGCTTTTCAGCGGCCGGAAGAAAGGAGAGTAAGGGAAATCGTTGTTTCGTCTGAGTCGCAAGCCAAAAATATATTGATAAGGCTTCTCCAGGGCGAAAATTTTTCTGTAGTAGCCAGGGCAGTTTCTAATTCAGAGTCAGCCAGCAAAGGGGGCGACTTAGGTTATATCACTCCTCAACCAGAAGAGAGATTCCAAAAGTTTTGGGAAGTAGCTTTCACCACTGATGAAGGTGAAACTTCTAGTTATTTTAAAGGGCCAGAAGGCTATTACATAGTAAAGGTAGAAGATATTCGGGGGGGAGGGGCTCAGCCTTTGAATGAAGTAAAAGACCAGATCCGGCAGTATTTGAAGTCACAAAAGATACAAACTAAAATTGAAGATATAATTTATGAAACAAAACAAAGGTTAAAAGTTACGGTTAACGAATATTTGATAGAATAATGGATAAGAAAAAAATTATTAATTTAGGAATAGGAGTGGTTCTAGCGATAGTTGCCATTTTTGTTATTAACTCCCGCTTGCAGGAAAGAGAAAGAATTATTCAGCGCCTTATCCAGAAAGGCCAGATTACTCAGGTATTGGTAGCAAATAGGGATATCAAAAAAGGTGAAGTTATAAGAGAAAATATGCTGGGATTTGTCAAAATTCCTTCAAAAAGTTTAAAAAATAATGCTCTCCAGTCGCCTGAATCCGCGATAGGAAAAGTCGCCAAGGTAGATATATTACAGAAACAGGAGATATTGTCGAATATGGTGACTTTACCTAAAGGAGCTCAAAGTTTATCGGAAAAAACTCCTCCCGGCAAAAAAGCTTATACAGTATCGATTGATAGAATTTCAGCTGTAGGCGGAAATATTAGAAACGGAAATAGAGTTGATGTTGTAGGGATAATGCAGCTTCCGGAAACTCAGGGCCAGACTGTAATGACTCTTTTTGAAAACGCAAAAGTGCTGGAAATCGGGGGTGGGAAAAACTTAGAAAGCATAACTTTAGCTTTAACTTCAGAACAAATTAAAATACTTACTTTTGCGCTTCAAAACGGGCAAGTAAAGATGGTTTTACGTTCTCCCGGGGATAAAGCAGAGGGGACAGCATTTCAACCTTTCACTTATCAGACATTTATGCAGAAAATTTATAATGCCATGGGAATCCAGCCTCAGCAAGGCCCTGTTCAGCAGGCGCCGCCCAGCGTTGAAATTTACCGGGGAGGCAGCCAAGGGCAATGATTAAATTTCCGAAATTTTTTATTTTTTTAGTTTTAATTTTTATTAGTACTTTAACTATTTTTTCTTCTTTTGTTTTTAGCCAGGATGATTACTATCAGGCTTTAATGATCAATGAAAATGCTGGTCATGAAGTTGATATTGTAGTCGGGGATATTCAGGTTATTAAAGTAGATAGCATAAGAAGAGTCTCGATTCGGGATCCCGGGATTGCGGATATTCAAAAAGCAGAAGCGGGTGAAATTATCGTGGCAGGTAGAAGCCAGGGGGCTACCTTGCTTACTGTTTGGACCAAGACCGGAAAACAGCAGTTTAGGGTCAATGTCATTTCCGAAGATTTGCCGGCTTTAAAGAAAAAGCTGAAAGATATTATCCGGCAAAAACTGGGAATAACAAGTGTAACTTTTCGCGAAAATAAATCAACCGGAAAAATTATGCTTTTAGGCAATATTACTCAATCTCAACGGGATAAAATCGAACAAGTCATCGCTCCTTTTGCCTCTAAAATCGAAGACCTTTTAGTTACCAAAAAAGAACAAGAGATGGTTGAAATCGATGTTCAAATTTTAGAACTTAATAAAACTTATACAAAAAATTTAGGTGTTGATTGGACTGATGACATTGAGTTTACAGAAGCCGCGCCTGCCGCATCAACTAGCTGGCAGTCGTTATGGCAAACCGGAACTTGGTCAAGAGGGAATTTAAGCGCGACTCTTAATTTGCTAATCAAAGAAGATAAAGGAAGGATATTATCCCGGCCTAAACTTTTATGCCTAAATGGCGAAGAAGCTGAGCTTCTTGTTGGTGGTGAAGTTCCTGTATTGGAGGCAGCGACTACCGGAGGCGAGGGTAGCAGCGCAACCAGTTCGGCATCAATTGAATATAAAGAGTATGGGATAAAGCTATTGATTAAACCTTTTATTTTAGAAGAACAAATTTATCTTTCGATTACCGCAGAAGTAAGCGATGTGACAGATGTTAATGCCCTGACAATTCAAGGGACAACTACTCCGGCTTTTACCAAAAGAAAAGCTCAAACTGTAGTGAATGTACAGTCAGGCAATACTGTATTTATCGGCGGCCTTATCGATAGCGATGATTCGGATATTGTAGAAAAATTTCCCGGTTTTTCGAAAATACCTATATTAGGAGCCCTTTTCCGTTCCAAAGATTTTACTAAAGAAAAAACAGAACTTTTTATAACTTTAACCCCAAAGATTATTAATTTAGGCAAAGCCAAAAAAGGTTTAAAGAAGGAGTATAAAGCGAAAGCTGACGCAGACATCAGTATTTATTCTTCCGGACAATCCCAAATTCCCTTAAATTTGCAAGATTACGCCTTAGGAGTTCAGCAAACAATTTCAGAAAATATATCTTATCCGCGCCAATTATCCGGAACCGGCTGGGAAGGCCGGGTAGTTTTATACCTTGAGCTGGATCAATACGGAGGGCTTGAAGATGCCAAGATAAAAGAGTCTTCCGGTTATAAAATATTCGACCAGGATGCTTTAGGCTTAGTGAAAAAGTTGACATTTCGCTCTCTTCCTTCTGAAGTTAAGAAGGAAGAAATCAACATTGAAGTCCCAATTTTCTATAAAGAAGCCAAGTAAGATAACCTTGACTTTAGATAAGCAATTTAACAATCTTTCCTTGATTGAAATTATCTTAAAACACAATATTTATTAGAAATGGATAATTCCAAACTTATTACTTTAATTAGTCCAAAAGGGGGAGTGGGTAAGACTATTATCTCTCTTAATTTAGCAACGGCTCTTGCTTTGCAGAAAAAAAAGACGATTCTCCTTGACTTAGATTTAAGAGCCCCGCAAGGAACTCATAAGTTGATGGATATAAAGTGTAAGTACTCTCTTTATAATTTGGCAAATTCTATTTCAAAGTTTAAAGAAGGCAAGCGCCATCTAATAAGTTATATTTCCCGCCATAACAGCGGCCTATTCTATCTACCCGGTATTTTAAAAACAAAAGAAAAATTTTCTTTAACCCCTGAGGTAATTCGGGATTTTTTGAGTCTTCTTTCTGATAATTTTGAATATGTGATAATTGATGGCGGAAGTGAACTCACCGATCAATTAATAACTACCTTAGATAGTTCTAATTTAATTGGATTAGTTTTGTCTCCGGATATCGTATCGATTTATCAAAACGAATGGATAATCGATACTCTGCAAAGCTTAGGGTATCCGATTAAGATGATTAAAACTATTTTAAACCGGGCTGAAAGCAAGGGGGGGGTGAGTGTCCAGGAAATAAAAGTATTGCTTAACAGTGAGATTATTTCTTTGATGCCTTCAGAAGGTAAGGCTGTAGGGTATGCCGTTAATAAAGGCTGTCCTGTGGTGATAGACAGCCCCCGGTCTAAAATTAGCCAGGCGTTTGCCCAGCTATCCAATGAGTTAATAAATAATCCGAATATTTTCATAAAAAGAAAAGACCTTCATGATATAAGAGTAAGGGCAACTCGAGAAAGAGAAAGAAAAGAGACCATTTTAGAAAAAAATTTATACGAAGAAAAAAAATTGCCTGAGAAGCTGGCAGAAGAAGAAGATGCGATAATTCAGCTTAAAAAGAAAGTACAGATGCGGCTGCTTGACGAAATGGATTTAAAACGCCTTCCTCTTGAAAAAATTTTATCCGATAGAAATCATATGAATAATTTACGCAACCGGGCTAAAAAGATAGTAACTAATATTATTTCTCAGGAAGCCGGCGGGTTTATTTCATCGGCGGAGGTGCGGGCAAAAATAATAAAAGAGATATTAGATGAGGCTTTAGGGCTGGGGCCGTTAGAAGATTTGCTTAATAATGACGCGGTGACAGAGGTTATGGTTAATAATAAGGACCAGGTTTTTATTGAAGAAAAGGGGAGATTAAAGCTTACTACCAAAAAATTTATTTCTAATAATCAGGTAAGGATTACGATTGAAAGGGTTCTTGCTCCTTTGGGAAGAAGAATCGATGAATCCGTTCCCTATGTTGACGCGCGCCTCAAGGATGGTTCACGGGTTAATGCGATTATTCCGCCGCTTTCACTAAGCGGCCCGACTATCACTATCAGGAAGTTTTCCCGGAAAAGATTGGAGATGAGTGAACTGATTAGGAATTTTGGTAGCTTGTCAGAAGATATGGGCAGTTTTTTAAAAGCTTCGGTTGAGTCAAGGAAAAATATTCTGGTCTCCGGCGGGACAGGTTCAGGTAAAACTACTTTTTTAAATATTCTTTCTTCTTATTTACCGGGAGATGAAAGAATCGTAACCATTGAAGATTCGGCTGAGCTTCAACTGCACCAAAGCCATTGGATAAGGCTTGAATCCCGGCCTCCTAATATTGAGGGTAAAGGAGCAATTACAATTCGCGAATTGTTTCGGAATACTTTAAGAATGCGCCCTGACAGGATTGTGGTTGGGGAATGCCGGGGCCAAGAGGTGTTAGATATGCTTCAGGCAATGAATACCGGCCATGACGGCAGTATGACTACGATTCACGCTAATTCTCCCCGGGATGTTTTGATTCGCCTTGATAGCATGATTTTAATGAGCGGGGTAGAGCTACCTTTGCGGGCGATAAGAGAGATGATTTCATCGGCAATTGATTTGATAGTACATACCGCCCGGCTTTCAGATGGGTCGCGTAAAGTTACCCGGATTACCGAAATCGCCGGAATGATTGATGAAACCCATGTTAACTTACAAGATATATTTAACTTCCGTCAAACCGGGGTAGATAAAGAGCAGAATGTTTTGGGAGATTTTGTTCCTTTAGGCAATATTCCAACTTATTACGATGAGATGAAATCAAGAGGAATAGAGCTGCCCAGAGATATGTTTATCCCGGAGGATTAATTATGGCAGAAGGCGCAGAAAAATTACAAAAATTACTCGATGATCCGGTAACAACCGAAATAATGGTTAACGGCTCTAAGGCAGTATTTTTAGAAAAAGACGGTAAAGCTTATAAAGAGAATATACAATTTAGTGAAGAAGATATAAAAGATATTATCGAACAATTTTTTATAAAAAACGGGAAAATGGTTTCTAAAAATCATCCTTACGCCGATCTCTGCTTAGAAGACGGATCCCGGCTTAATATAATTTTGGCTCCGATGTCCCGTTGCGGTAGTTCGATTACGATCAGAAAATTTTCTCAGGAAATAAAAAGTTTAGATGATTTGCTGGAAAGGAACGCATTAAGCCAGAATATGGCTGGGTTTTTAAAAAGCTGTATCAAAGGAAAATTAAATATATTGTTTTCCGGGGCGACAGGAACGGGTAAAACTACCACTTTAGAGATGCTTTCTTATTCAATCCCCGACGATGAACGGATTGTAACTATCGAAGATACAGCTGAGCTTCAATTGCATCAGCCAAATCTTGTTCCGCTTGAGACTAGAGACTCTGATGAGGGAGGAAAAGGCGGGGTGGCTTTACGGGATCTTATCAAAAATGCTTTGAGGATGCGCCCTGACAGGATTATTTTAGGTGAAGTACGAGGAGAGGAGGCTTTAGATATGGTTCAGGCTATGGCGACCGGCCATACCGGAACCCTGGCTGTAGTTCACGGAAGCTCGCCCAGGGACATTTTAGGAAGAATTGAGGCTATGGTTTTGTCTTCGGGAATAAAACTTCCTCTGGCCGAAATCAGAAAGATGCTTGCTTCTACTTTAGATATAGTCATTCAACATCATCGTTTCACCGATGGATCCCGCCGAATCACCCACATAACAGAAGTCCGCGATATCCAGCAAGGAGAAATCAGCTTGCAGGATTTATTTGTTTTCAGGAGAGAAGGTAAGACTCCCGAAGGGAAAATTAAAGGAAGCTTTAAAACGGTTATGAAACGCTATCCTCAATTTTTTACCGACTTGCGCAGGATGAACTTAATCGACGATAAAATTTTCTCCGACTAACCCCCTCCAAGGGGACGTTTCCCTAATCTACAACTAATTCTTAGACAATAACTTACAAACACAAGATTTCCAGAAAAATTATATCTATTTTAGTAAAAAAACGGAAAACAGACTTTCATAAATCTTTTATAATCAATAAGTTATAAACGAGGGAAACGTCCCCCTTTTGTTAAAATGTTGAAATTGGGTTGAAAAATATTTTTTTTATATGTTATCTTTAAAACAAAGAGGGCTTTAGTAATAACCTAAGTCAAGGGGGCAGGCGCCCCCTCGTTTTTTTAGCAGGAATTCCCATCTTCGAGGTGGGAATTTTTTATGATATAATAAAACCAATTATGTTTGAGAAGGTTAACAAAGCAATAGACTTTTTTCGCTGGCCGGCTTTCTTTATTCTTTTTTCTTACTTGGTTCTTTTTGCTTCCTTTAACCTGCATGGCTTGGATTATTTGTTTCACATAAAAAGCGGCGAATATATATTAGAAACCGGCCAAGTGCCCCGCGAAGATGTATTTTCTTTTAGCCAAGAAGGTAAAGAGTGGGATAACCATGAGTGGCTTTATCAGGTATTAATTTATAAAATCTATCAGCAATTCGGTATAGAAGGCTTAATTTTATTTAAGGCCCTGATTTTGATTATAGCCTTTTTCTTGTTGACGGCTATCGCTTTAAAAATTGATTGGATTTTTGCTTTTTTTCTAATATTTTTTAGTTTAAAAGTTTCATTTGCCCGGTTTACTTTAAGGCCGGATCATCTTAGTTTTCTCTTTTTTATTTTATTTTTGATGCCTTTTGTTTTTAAAAAAAAGAAGCTTTTATACAGCCTCCCTTTCATTCAGGTAATTTGGGTAAATACTCATGGTTTTTTCTTTCTCGGGCCGCTGGTTTTGGTTCTTTATTTATTTAGCGCCAGGATAAGAAATAAAAAAAATTATGATCAGTTTTATAAAAAGGCAAAAGCTGTAACATTTTTTACAATCATTGCCTGCCTGATAAATCCTTATCCGATTACCACTTTAATCTATCCTTTAAAGATTATAAAAGATATTTTAGGCGGCCGGCAAACTGTTTTTTACCAAAATATTCAGGAATTGCGCAGCCCTTTAGTACCCTTTTCTTTAAATTCTTTATATATAAAATATTTTATTTTTACCAGCTTTTTTGCTTTTATTTTCACCCGGCCTAACTTTTTTTATTTTTTTCTTTGGGCGGTTATGGCTCTTTTTTCTCTAAATTCAATGCGGAATTTCTATTTTTACATACCCGCGGCAATAGCTCTGATACAAAGTAGGTTTTTTTATATTAGGCGTTATTTTTTAAGGGAAGTCGCGACCGCGAAGGGGTTTATCTTTATAAGAATTTTATTGTTTATTTTTATTGCGCAGGTTTCGCTAAACACTGCAGGCCAAATTATAAATGCTCCTAAAACTAAATATTCTTATCTTGATTTTTCTTTAGAAAATTCAGTTGGAACCGGCCCAAAGTTTTTTAGGCAGAGGGAAACAGAATATCCTAAAAAATTAATTAATTTTATCGAAAACAATCAATTGCCGGCGGATATGTACAATAACTTTAATTTGGGGTCAAATTTGATATTTAATTTTTATCCGGAAAGGCAAGTATTTATTGACGGCCGGGCTGAATTTTACGGGCAAGATTTTTTCCGGTTTTATAATGATATTAATTCGGGAAATAAAGTTGCTTTAGATCAGGCCGTCGAAAGATATAAATTAAAGGGATTTATTATTGGCTATCAAAGGGATAACCCACCGGAGCTAATTTTTACCCTTTATAAAAAGGGTTACCGGTGTATTTATTTTGGAATGGATGGAATTATTTTTGTAGATGATTCAGCTTTAGAAAAATATCCGGATTTAAGAAAACAGTTAGTTGAATTAAAAAATTACCAACCGGAGGAATTTGATTTTATCAAAGAAATAAAACTATATACTCCTTACGCAGAGGGTTTATATAAAAAAGGTTATATTTTATATCGGCTTAACTTTTATGAGCCAGCAGAGAAATATATGGATAATTTGCTCAAAATTTATCCAAAGTACTATAGGGCTTATTATATTTTAGCAAAGATAAATTATAAGAATAAAGATTATAAAAATGCCTATCTTCTAGCCCGGCAAACTTTGAGTTTTAACCCTAATTTTAAAAAAGCTAAAAAAATTATTATCAAAATTTATCTAGAATTAGGACAAGTCAAGGAAGCAAAAGAATTTGCGGATGAGTTGGATTTAAGTATAGAAAAAATCAGGCAAGAAAAGGTCAGGTAACCTATTTTTCATAGACTTGTGTATTTTTGGCTATATTTTTAATTTCCTCATATATTTTTTCTTGATTAGGTTCCAGGCTCCAGCCGATAAATTTTAAAGCAAAATTTTCTTTATTAAGGTAGATAATTATATAGCTTTGTTTTATCCCCTCTATAATATCTGTATATTGGATTCCGAAGCCGGTATCTTCATTAGGGAAAAAGGATATATTATCTATGTTAACCGTTTTTTTCTTTTTTAGGTTGGCAGTCAATATTTTTCTAATTTGGCTAAGATCATAGTTGTCTTTTAAGCTGTTGTTTTTATTAGGAATGATTAAGCAGAATGAATTTCCGTCTTGGGTAAATAAAGCAATTTCAGCTTCTGTTTTTAAAAATTTTTCTTTTACCTCGGCAAAGTTTTTTCTCGGCACTATTTTCCAGTGAGAAGGGGCCTCTATTTGAAAATTATATTTTCGGCTGGTGTAGCTGTTTTTCCCGTATTTTTTAAGGTTAACTAAAAGAGTCTGTTTATAAGTTATATAATAGCTGGTAGAGTAGGCGTCGATAGATATTAAAATTAAGGTAAAAACCGCTAAAATGACCGGTTTTTTGACTCTGTTTAAGCCTAACCAGGCAAGGGAGAGCAAGACTCCGATTTTTGCCCAAATAAAGCCGTATTGGCTGCCGGTGAGATAAAGAACAGAAAGCCAGCAAATTAGTCCCAGAAACAATCTCAAGAAAAAAGTTTTTTTAATTCCAGGCTTATTTTTAAAAAATGCAAAGGCAAGATAAAAGTCAAAAAGAGAAAAGGCAAGGTTTAGGTATCCGAGTAAGTTTTTAGGTAAATATATAATCTGCCAAAGAAAAAGAAAAAATTCAACCAATCCCGCTACCAAAAGGATCAGAGCTAAGGTTTCGTAGTTTGAGTTATTTTTTATTTTTTGGGCCATTATCTAGTTTCCAGTTTAATATTTTTTTAATAGTGAAGGGATAATCGTTTGTGCGTTTTTTACTAAATCAGCCTGGGTTTCATCAAAAAGAAAAGGTTGCAATGAATCAGCTTGTTTTTTTAACTCTTTTTTTGAAAAATCATTAATTTTTTCTGCTATTATTTTAAAAGGTTCTGTATTGATGCCTAAAGCTTTTAGCCTGCTTTTATCAATTGTGTATTTGTTTGAAAGCATAAAAATTATATCATAGATATGCCTCCCTCTATTTTTTTTTCTTAAGGCATCGATTTTGTCAGCAAATAAAATACTTTTATCAGTAGATATGCAAGGATAAAATTGGCCAAAACCGGTGGCTACCTCTGTTTCTGTATTTATTTTCTGTTTCAACAAAAAAGATTCTATTTTAATAAGAATTCCTTCTTTTTTGGAATATTTTGATTTTGCTTTATATATTTGTTCTATCTGAGGGAAAATTAGTTTTGCTACACAAAGATTTTCCCAATGAGAAAATTTTAACTCAGGTTTTAGGCCAATTCTTTTTAATTCATTTTTTACTTTTTTTAGAAGCTGTTCAAATTCAAGTTTGGTTATTTTGTTGCTGTTAAAATCTAAATCTTCAGAAAATCTCTTTAAGTTATGAATCAATCTAAGATAAGTTCCGCCGGTAAAATAAAGTTTTTTTCCTGCGGGAATTTTATAAATTTCCTTCAGAATAAGGATTTGTAAATATTCTCTTAAGATTCCACGGATTTTTGTAGGTGGCATTTCTCTAGATTTAGCTTGTTCTAGCAAAGCTTCATAAGTTAGCATAAAATTCTCCTAGATTAAGATCATAAAGTCTAGCATATTTATCCAACTTTTTTTTCTTAAAAGACTTAAGTTTTTCTTTATCAAAGCGTTGATTTCCTAAACTTACTTTTTTATTAGGATAATTATTAAAATAGAGGTAGTCAACAAAGGCCTTTTCTGGTTCGGCAATAAGAATGTTAAAATTGTCTTGTTTTTCTAGGCAGTATCCTGTAAAAATTTTTGGCTGGATTGTTTTATAAATAAAGAGGCCGTGTTTATTTTTAAATCTGCGTGTAGGCTTTGTAGTAATAGAAGTAACTGCCATAGAGACCTCCGGGATAATACTGTAGTCTGATAAGGCAGTTTCTAGTGAAATATAAGAAGGATTATAAAGTTTGTTAGCAATATAAAAATCAGGAATCATAAAATCAGCTGGGAAGTTCAATTCATATAAACCTCGTTTTAGACGATAAATCCATCCTTTTTTACACCACCTAAACAGCATTTTTTTTAGATTTTCCTTTTTTTCGTTGGGATAGAAGGAAAGAATGTCATCATATGAAAAAATAAAGTATTTGTGTTTTTCTAAGGTTTTATAAAGCTTTTGAAATTTCATTTCATTAAGTACCCTTTTTTGTCCACCTACTGAAATAAGTGTAACGCAATTTTAAGGATTTGTCAAGGGTGTAGCATGCTGATAGCATGAGGTTGTCAGAAGAGGGTAATTAGTCTTTATTGGGAAATGATTGGAGTTTAGGTTCAATCATTTCAATCATGTTGAAAACGGTGATTGGCAACTGGTGAATTTTAGCTTATAATGGATAACGATGAAAAAGAAAGTTAATGCTAGCCTAAAAAAGCTTATCTTAAGCCAGCATAAAAAAAACCCTGCCTTAGGAGTCAGAAAACTTGCTGATTTATTGAAGGAGGAATACGGAATTTCTTTATCAAAAAGCACGGTTCATTCGTTGCTTCAGTCCAGGGGAAAGAAGCTAAAAAGAGGGGCAAAAAGAGCCAAAATAGCTTATAAGAAAAAAGATCTGGATGAGGCCGGGTTAATGATTTTACGTTGCATAGACAGCCAGATTGGTTTTTTTGATTATCTTGCCGATGAGCTGAAAATATATCTTCCTAAGCTGGAAAAAGAATTAATCAAAAAGTTTGTAATTTTAACTAGCTTCGCTTCTTTGGTAGTTGAAGATTTAGACCAAGTTATTCGAAAAAAAAGCTTTTTAAGATTAGCTGGTTTGGATAGATTTCCCGCTAAGAAGTTTAACTATTTTAAGCAATTAATTAAACGCTATCAGCCAAGCGTTGAGCTTAAGCCGCTTGATAGAAATTTAATTCTTATAGCGGGTGTAAAAATTATATTCAGAGACGGTTCGAATATTTTCTCTGACCCAAAATTAACCACTCTTTGGGATAGCTTACCTCAAATAGACTATTTTTTCGCTTCTTTTAAATCCTGCAAAGAAAGAATATTAAGGATGTTAGAACAAAGGTGTTTAGTTATTGGCTATACCAAAAGCTTTGATTACTTATCTGATTTAGTTTTTAGATTAAGCAAGGCCAAAAGGAGCCAAATAGCAAAAATTGAATTTTTTGATTTAAACGCGAAATTAATCGAACAGATAAAAGTAAATAAAAAAATAGATATTATTTTAGGCTATTATCCAAAAGGTATTGCCAAGGGAGTAAGGTTAAGCAAAAACAAGAGCTCTTATCGCCGAACTCATCTTGAGCAACTAGGGTCTTTTTATTTAATGAATGTATGTAAAGAGTTTTCACAATTATCTGGTAATAAGAGAGTTATATTAAATAATGTCCTAATAAACAATAAAAGTTACGGCCTTCCTAATTGGGGGATAATTACTTTTTCAGCCAGGTTGCCTAAGGGAAAGGTTAAGCTTATTTTTAAACAGTATATTTATTTATGGCCTGAACTGGAAGAAAATTTATTTGAAGGAACAAAAAAAATAGAAAGTTCTTTTTTCAAGGAAGAAAGTAAAAGGAAAGGAATAGATACAATGATACCGAGTAGATTAGTAATATCTAAATTAGATAAGCTGGGCAGGGTAAGCCAGCTGCTTTCGGTTATCGCTAAAGAGCTTATCGAAGGCCTGGAACCGAGAAGAAAAAATGGTTTTTTAGAAATTGGCAAAGAGCATATTCTTTTGGTTTTAAGCGGAGCGTCAGCTGCGGTTAAAAAAAATCTGAATAGGCAAGCTTTTTTTATCGATAAAAAAAGAGTAATCTTTGGCTGAAAGGCCAAAAGTGGTATAATGTAATCGCTTTCAAAAACCTTATTTTTTCTTGCTTATTTTGTTGAAATAGGAGTTTTAATATGGTATATTTACTCTGCGCTTGGGAGGCGACGAAAAGGTAACCCTTGACAAGAGAAGAGTGCCATAATATGGCTGTTAAGGGCAATGCAAAGTCACGGATCTTAAAAGGTCTTATTAGCACGGTTTTTAAAAGATGGCCGGGCTGCCGAAGGTCTCCCAAAGATTAAGGCAGTCCGGCTTTTTTTAATTGTAGACTGCCTAAGCATTGAGCGGCAAGGATTAAAGAGATAAGGAGGGAAGATGAAGATGTTTAAGAAACAAAGTAATAAAGCTCAATCAGCAGTCGAATATGCGGTCGCATTTGTGGTAGTAGTTGCCAGTTTAGTTTCGATAGGTTTTATCGCAAACGCGAAAGGTGTTTTTCAGAATCATTTTGGCGAAGCAGCCGGCAAGGTGGTTGCGGATTCAGGAAGCGCTGGAGCGGTTAATACTGCGGCGGCAAACTTACAATTTTTAATTCAAAATGGCGATGGTGCAGATTTTAATCAGGCGGCAGGGATGTATGGTGATAATCCTGCCCAGGTGTTGGGAGATGTTGCCGCTGTAGACAATAATGCTACGATAGCTTCTGTACTTGGTACTGGAACTTCAGGCGGAGATGAAGGCCTTACCCCCGAAGAGCAATATGAAATTGCTCAAGAAGGGTATGCGCTTGCGCAGGAAAATTTAGACTATGCGCAAACCGGAGTTGAGGTGGCAGAAAATCGTATGAATCAAGCTTATGCAGTTTGGCAGCAGGCCGAAGACAATTACGATTATTGGTGCCAGGCCTATGAAGACGCAAAAGAAGATTATGATAATTGTTATGGCCCTGATGACTGCGATATGGCATATAGCGCTATGGTTTCAGCCCAATCAAATAAAATCCAAGCCCGGCAGACGGCCGATGATTTAAAAGATGAGTATGACCAAAGGGTTATAGAGCATGAATGGTCTTTAGAGGTGTTGGATACCGCTGTCGATACGGCAAATCAGGCATATCAAGATTTGCTCGAGGCAGAAGAAGCCTTAGACGCTTAATTAAAAGAGCCGAATATTATGGTTGATAATAAAAAAAACTTTAGAAGAAAATGCCAAAATGTTTTAGAGTATTCACTTTTGATAATGGTGATAGCTGCGGCGTTGATGGCGATGCATAAATATTTGCGCAGAGCTTTTAACGCCAGGTTAAAGCAGGTACAGGAAGAGTTAGATGAATCTTCGCGATAATTTAAGGAGGTGAAGAATGTTGAGGAAAGGGCAAAGTATCTTGGAATATATGGTCATCTTAGCTGTGATAATCGCTGCAGTTGTAGCCGGCGCTAATTTAATGCAGGACTCGACAACTCAGGGATTAACCGATTCAACCGATGCGATGGAAGCGGCAACGTCAAAGTTTAAAGACCAAATTGGCGGCGGGACCGGGACAACTCCGTAATGGCCGAAACAATTAAGTAACTTTAAGGAGGTGGCAGATGTTAATTGGTTTAAGAAAAAAAATGAAGGCCCAATCGACGGCAGAATATGCGATTTTTTTCGGGATAATTATTGCTGTGGCGATTGGAATGCAGAAGTATTTAAAAAGAGGCATGCAGGGTAAAGTAAAATCAGTTACCGACGCAGTGAGCGGATCGGCAGCTGGCGAGACGATTGCCGGTACCGGCGTATCTCTGGCTGATGAAGGCCAGTATGTGCCTTATTACCTGCAAAA
>JAIPHA010000003.1 GCA_021735445.1 Candidatus Omnitrophota bacterium | reverse complement strand
ATACTCTAAAAACTGTTTGAAGTCGTAGTTGCTAATGAATATTTTCTTGCGATTGTCTCCTCGGCTGGTGATGTGATAAAAACAATTTTCGCCTTGTAAACGACAGGGCCTTGCCATGAGATTATTTTAGCTAATCATTAGATATTGTCAATATTTTTCCGTTTTCCGGGTCTGACCCTATAGAATGGGGCATTACAAAAAAACGTTCAACCTATTGGCTGAACGCTCCTTGTATCCAAACTGGGGTTCTTGGTTAAACTATTTTAGAAAGAATTTAATGGAAATGCAAGGTGAATTAAATGCTTTTAGCTCAATTTAGAAAATAAATTATTATCTTTTATATGCATTATGCAAACCGAATCGCCAAAATTGCTTTTAAATTCTTTAAACCTTGAGTATCCTAATTTCGATATAGATTTTGATATATATCTGAGTTCTTTTTTAACTTTGGACCGACTCATATTCCAAAGAATGATTATGTCGCATTTTTCTGTTTCGAAATCTTTTATGGCTCGATTTATATGAGCATTTACTTCAACACCTTCTCTTTTCACATATAAAAATTGTACTTTTGGAAAATACTCTGAACTGAAAGGGTCCGTCAATCTTCTATCTTTATCATCTGACAACCATTCTACAAAATTTATAATATCTCTTTTTATCTGGGCTTCTTGACTCGTTGTAATACTTTTATATTTTCTTACACTTAAAAGATATAAAATAAAAATTTCATATGTTCCTTCTTGTTGAAATTCATAAAGAATATCCATCATTTTTTGCACAGGATCATCCACTACCATTTCTTTTCTAAAAGTTTTTTCTGCTAAATGATCTTTTATTAGCGTTAACTTTTTTATTGTTTCTATATTATTTAACGCTTGAGAAAGCTCTGGAGTCAAAAAACGTTTGACTTCAATTAGATATCCTTGAATGATAGTAGTTGAGAGAGTTCTGACTAAATTTTCACTCTTTGATTCTTTTTTTAGACTTTGTGAAATAACTAGAGTTACGCTTTTTTTGCTAGCTTCTACATCAAAATTATTTTGTTTTTTGGCTTTTGATTCAATATTATTAATTTTTACCTTAGCATATCCAAATTCATTGTTTTTGTAATCTACTCTATTGCGCCAATTTATTATTGAACCAATTCTCCTTTCTTCTCCTCGGAATCTATTTATAAAAAGACAAAACAACGAAAATATTCTTCGAAATACTTCTACAACAAACTTATGGTGTAGTCTATATAACCATAAGAGAAAAAAAATCAATAACGACCCTTTTAAGACATTTAAGCCGGTTTTCCCTAAATTTCGTTCTAAGAACTCTAAACAAGAATTAAAGAATGAAGAGAGCGATTCCATTACCTCTCTTCAACTATAGGTGAGCCATTTCCGTTGTATTTCATCGTCTGGTAGGTAGATTTCAAAATACAACTCAATTTATTACAAACAGGAGAAATTTTACCATAATCAGGTAAAAATGCTCCTATATTGTTTTTTTCTATATGCTTTCCACATATAGCGCATTTAAAAGATTCTTTATATAACTGTTGGGCTTTTAGCCTTTCGATAAGATTTAATATGTTTTTGTCGCTAATGGTGTTTAAAACTAAATTACTCATGTTTTACCTATACCTCTTTTTCTTGACTTTTATTGTACCTTTTTAAGGTATTTTCTGGTCATTGTCAAGCATTTTTTCTACATTAAATATAACATATCGCCACAGAGTTATCTACAATAATCATCAATATTTTTGCTTTACAAGTTCTTTTTTTTATTAGCTACTTTTAGAAAAAATTTGATGGAAATACAAGGTGAGTTTATTAATTCAAAATTATAAAATTAAGTGGTTTTAAGGTATTTTTCAAATTTCCTATCCTTTTCTTTTAGTTGCTTCTGAAACCACTCATGGATCTTTCTTTGTTTATTAATCAACTTTTCTTCTTTTTCCTTGTTTCCAGCGACTTTTATGAGTTCTTTCGTCATCTGGTTCATATCAATCCCTTTTCTGTATAACTTATTGATATATTGCATAATATCGTCACCAAATAAAAATTTCGCATCTTTTGTGTCTCTAGCAAATTGTATAGGACATTCTGTCTCTATATTTCCGTACTTCACTATATTTGCTATATATTTCCGCACCTTATCAAATATTAGTTTTCTGTCTTTATAATGAGTAACTTGTTGAATCCTCTTGTTAAGATTATGATTCTTAACAGCTAATATTGCAGCAGTAAATCCAAAGATAATATTAAAAATTATAGAAATAATTTCAAAAATTTTCATAAATTTATCATTCTTTATTTCTTTAATTTTTTCTTAAATATTGTAGAAAAACGTCCATTTAAAACAACTGCTATTTTACTTGCAGTGTCTATATCAACTCTTTGATGTAGGTGAACCCATCTCGATATTTGATAATGTCGTTTTTTCAAAACTTTGGCCAAATCGGTCATAGTCATCTGCCTTCTTTTTAAGAATTCTCTAAGACCTACAGCCCAAAAAAATTGGTCTTGATTTATTTCTAAATCAATTGTTTCTAGTTTAAGTTTTTCTTTTTTTATTTTTAAAACGCTTATCAACTGTTCTAACAATTCTGGTGATAGTATAGTTTTTTGCTTTGCCATATTTAAAAGGGTTTTATAAGAAACACCCATCCTTTCTGAAATTTCTTTTTTTGTTAATTTTACATCACCTAAGATATCATCTAAATTAATTACTTTATACGCTTTCTGTCTCGTCTTGTTCTTCCAAGAACTATATGAACCGCTGTGTTTTCTTTTTCGTTTCCTCCAAATCATGCGTCCATCTAAAACTCTATGCCTCATTGAAACATCCTGAGATCTCATTATTTTTTTATTTGTAAGCATTTCCCATTTTTTAATTATATAGCGCACTCCTCTAGAAGTAATGGGCTTACCATTACGATTAGTAAAAAATCCTTTATAGTATTCCTCTAAAGATTCTGAAGAATGGAAAGCAAGATAATAAAGCCAAATAATACAACAATCTCTTTTATCCCAAATTGTATTATGTTTTATGCCTATATCATCTAAAATCTTTTTTGCTCCTTCTGGAATAAAATTATAAAGTTTATTATATCGTTCAGCCAAAGATAGCTTTTTGTCTAAAAAATCGTTCATTTTTATAAAAAATGTTTTTTATTCCCTATCTTATCTTATCACTCTTCTCCAGATTATGCCTCATACAAAGTAATTGAACATTATCCGGTGTTATGGAAGCTCCACCTTTTGAAAATGGAAGTACATGATCAAAGTGTAAATTATTTTTGGATCCACGTTTAGCACTTTTTTATGCCTTAACTTCAATGGCTGTGATTTCTGAACTGTTAATAAGCAAACCATCTGATTTTAGTTTTTTCCAATTATCATTAACAAAAAGTTCATAAACCTCTGCTAAATAGATATAAAATTTACCAGAAGCCAAAATACTATGTTCATTCGGATAATAAAATAATTGACCAGTATAACTTTTTGAATTTTTTAAAGTCACTTTTAAAAAAATAATTTTGTCTGGAGGAACTTCGTTGATAACTCGTGTAAAAACAGGTAGTTTGTTTTTCGCTTTTTTGCTAATATATCTAACAAAGCAAATAGCTAGCAGATATGCCATAACTATTGCTGTTATAGAGTAAACGCAAAGTAACTTTATCAATAAAAGTACATCTTTTTTATATGAAAAAAGAATGACAAATTCTTCTAAAAAATTAAAAAGTGGTTTTATGTTTAATGCTAATGAAAATAAGATTAAAATTAGAATGTTAATCACCGCACTATACCACAACAAATTTAAGAAATACTCTAGCCCCTTGCTTTTCTGGTATGGAACCTTTTCTCTAGTAACATGCTCAAAAATGTATCCCGGCAATAAACATATTAAAATATAGAAAAGTTGGATAGAGTTGAGATTAGCCATTTATTCTGTTTTGTTTTCAGATTTTTCAACAAATGGATTTTTTGCTTCTGGATTAATTGGCTTTTCTTTTGAATTACCAGATTCAAACAATCGCTTTTTTTCTTTGGAATCTTTCTTCTTTTTCCCTTTTCCCATTTACGCCCCCTCTAATATTTACTAATAAATATAGTTTTATGAACCATTTTTTCGGACATCACGTTAAGAATATTTTTCATTTAGTTACCCTTTAAAAGTTGCTTTAAATTGTACCCCCATTTTGGCTAAAAACTCGAAATCATTAATGCATTCAACATTCAAGGCCTTACAAACATCAGGCATTTTTATTTTTTTTGTTAATGACGGAGCAGGATCCTCTTTCGTTACGACAGTTGCTTGTTCAGCTATTGCATGCGCTATGACCCATGGATCAGCCATGGACCGACTTTTAGAAGAATCAACCAAACGTTCATGTTTACGCAATATAACTCTAAGGTGTTTCTGCACTTCTTCGTTAATTGGCTTGAAAAGGTAGGGTCTTTTTTTTACCCAATCGCTTAAATGATCATCCGTTTTTAGGATTTCTTTTTTAACAAATTCTGTACAAAATATAACTCCTTTCTTTGCCAAACCATCTATCATGTCCCAATAGTTTGGAGCTAAATCCATCGAATAATATTTATTCCAAGGCTCAATAAAAACATTTGTATCTAAGCAATATTTTTTCATTTTCTTAAGAAAAGGAATATATAAACATTTTCTCAAAATTATTTACTTTCGCACTAAGCAGAGCAGACGCATCTCTTCCAGAAACAGTCCCCTGATGATAAGCTGTGATGACGATCTGCGTAAATAAATAACTATTCTTCATTGCAATTGTTCTATTAGGCGAAGGAAATCCGCTGTTTTTTTTCTTATTTTTGTTATACTCTTCCCAAATCTGTTTATATCGTTTACGTAATTTTTCATACTGCCCTGAACTTATTTTTCCTTTGTTTTTTAGTTTTAAAGATACTGCTTCGGGGCTAACTTTAAATTTATCACTTATTTTTTCGATGAGTTTTAAAAGGGGCAATTTATTCTTTTCATGATTGTACATATCCCAAAAATAATCAGAATCCATTAAGAATTCAGCAGCAACTTTATTGCAGTAAATTTCAATTGAATTAAAATTTTTTCTATCGATATATGAAATATTTGATATACCAGATTTATTAATCCAAAGGTGTGCTAATTCATGAATTAGAGTAAAAATCTGACCTGATTTTGCATCATTTGAATTAATAAAAATAAAAGGAGCTAATTGATCGCATATAGCAAGACCTCTGATTTCAATGCATTCTATTCTTGTCCTCCCCACTCTTCCTTGCCTAGATACTGATATCCCAGCTTCTTCTATTTTTCTGATCAGAAATCTTAGAAAATCACTTTTTTTTGATATCTTTATTTGGTTAGATACAGAAATTGATAAATTCTTACGCATACTTTTTACTACGGATCGGATCGGATCCTCCTGCTTAGCGCTCCCTATAAAATTTAGCTTCTTTTTTTGTTCAAAAGAGAAATATTCTTTAAGCCACGCCTGCTTGTTTTCGAGTTCACTAATTAGGAAAGATAATTGAGGAGTGTCTTTCCTTGGATAATCAGTTGGTACTTTTCTATAATCTTTTAATATCGAAAATTTCTTAGGAGGAGATTGTAAGTAAAATACAGCTAATGGAACTTTATATATTTCAGAAATTCTGCGAGCTTGAGCAAGAGAAGGGCTATCTTTACCCCCCTCCCAGGCTATAATTTCTTTTTTTGAGCGCTTTAATCTCTTGGCAACTTCTTCTTCAGAAAAATTTCTATATTTTCTAGCCCATTTTAAAACTGATGGAGTTACAAGCGCTATTCTTTTTTTTGCCATAATAATATATTATTACTTATAAAAAATAAAATCCAGATGCTCAAATTTTAAACAAAGCAATAAAAACCCTACTCCCATAACTGAATGTAATCAAAAAACATGCTTTTTGTTAATTTTACCACCTTTACATCTAAAGCTCAAACCCTAAAAAATAATAAATTTTGTATACTTATAAGCTAGTTTAAATAATATGAAATATTGCTATAATAATAAATATGCGTAAAAAAGAAAAGATTGAAGCCGGGAAACGTGAATTACTAGTTTTTCTGTATAAATGGGAATTTTTAAGGAGAAACACTGATTTTATAAAAGACTTTAAACCTATAGATGAATTTTTTGGTAACGTAAAAATAGATAGAAAAAAGATAAAAAAAATAGTTAATAGCTCTTACAAGAATAAAACACCTCCATTCGAACAAATGCAGCAATGGGAAAAAATTTTCGGAGATCACCGACAATGGGAGAAAGCTCTCACCCGTTATTTAGAATTACTAAAAAAATGGGAAATGCCTGTTTTATTTAGCCCCTCTTTTGGAATTGAAAACATAGATGAACTTGTTATTGACGATCCTGAAAAATGGGTAACCAATTTGGGGGAAACCATTTTTATTGATAAGTTCGAGTATTTTTTCTTTCTACTTATGGGATTTTTACAAAGTGCGCAAAAAACTTCTTTAGGAGATAATGCAATTTTACCGGCTTTTATAATTCTTCCTCATCTAATGAACAAAAAAAAGACAAATCAAAATATCCTGAATGTTTCTATAAATTTAAAATATCCAAAACCGATGATTTTAGCCACAGTTGAATTTTTTATAGATAGTGCCAAAAGAAGCCAACCAAAGAAAAAAAATACAAGGGCAAGACTTGAAGAATACCTTAATTACCTCGCTATCTACGATCTAAGAGAATCCGGTATAGGTTGGAGAAAAATAGCAAAGAAAGTATATCCTAAAGAAATATTTCCGGAGAATACTAAAAGAAAAGTTATGATTGGTTATAACAAGTGTCTTGATTTAATAAATAGCGGCTACAAAGATCTAATTTAAGAAAAATAACCCCCCTCCCCTTACTATCACCTCTTCAATATCCTATTCAGATGATATATTTTTTACCGAGGGATAAATAATTCTTTGGTAAAAAATGAATCAAAAACTTATTCAAAAAACAATCGAAATTTTCTCACGCCGGCTTGGCTATCGTATTTCAGAAGCTGAGGCGGAAGAAATAAATCGGGACTGTCTGGAGTTTATCAAGTTGTTAATCGAATGGCAAAGCAAAAAAGGAGATTAAATGTATTGTATAAGGTCACCTCCATCCCCCGTTAATTTTTAGGATTAAAAATAATAACTAATTTTAAAAAAGGAGAAAAAATGAAAAACAAAACAATAAGTTTAAAAAGATTAGAAAATTCAGGAGCACTTAAGGCTTTTGCTAGTGTTTCCTGGATTACAGAACAGGGAGAGATAAGTATTAAAAGCTTCCGGGTTATTGAAGGAGAAGGCTCCGGCCCCTGGGTTGGTTTTCCTCAAATAGTTTACCGAAAAAATGGACAAACTAAATACTTTGATCTTCTGGAATTAAGCAAAGGCTTAAAAGCAGAATTAACAAAAGACATCCTAGAAGAATATGAAAACAGTAAAAATTAAAAATCCTTCGGACAGAGTTTCTAAAAGGGATCTTCTCTCCCGAAGGGGCCAGACCCAATTGGGGTGGCCGGTCAATGCAGGGACCCGGGGAGCCCGCCAGGGCTTTCCGGGTGCATTGGCCCAAAAGAATCCCTTCAGTGAGGCTATATTATGATTACAGATGAATTTAAATTAATTAATAATGATAATAGTTCTTCACTTGATAATACTGGAATAAGTTCACATCGGACTATAACTCTCTATTGTGGACAATGTGGAGAACCGGTAATGGTAAAACTTAAATGCAGCGATCGAACTTGTCCGGAATGTCGCAGAAGAACTTATTTTAAACTTTTAAAAGGTTGGTTGGAATTAGTTAAACCTATGGTTAATCCGAAATTGTTAACTTTAACTATTAAAAATAAATCTTATTTAGATAAAAAAGATATAAAGTTTATTAGAAAATGTTTTAACAAGTTCTTAAGAAAAAAATATTATAAAAGAAGAATCAAAGGCGGACTGTATGTAATTGAAATAACGAATAAAGGACGAGGTTGGAATATTCATATTCATGCTCTAATTGAAGCTAGCTCAAAAAAGGAAGGATATCTTCCCCAACAAAAAATATCAAGGGATTGGTTAGAATTAACTGGAGACAGCCCCATAGTAGATATAAGAAAAGCTCATACCCCTAAAAAAGGCCTTAAGTATATTCTTAAGTATTTTTTTAAACCACCTAAAGTAAACGGAAAAGAAGAAGTATATAACAGAGTTCTTAAGAAAAGTCGTTTGATACAACCATTTGGAAGCTTGTATGGCAATAAACCTTTAAAAAGTAAACTCAAATGTGAAAAATGTGGGAACGATAGTTGGATAATTGAATTTGAATTAGAAAAAGAATTAAAAGACTTTCGCTTAAATAAAAATGATTACAAAAATATAAATCTTAATTAAAAATAAATCGATTTAATATAGAAAATTAAACTAGCTTAAAAGGAGGTATGAAAATGCAAAAACAAAATAAAAAAATTAAACATTTGGTTTTAGCTTTTATAAACGAAAAAGAAGTTATAGACTATAAAGACATTATAAAAGACTTTAACCATAGTAAATCAGGAGCAATATCTTATTTACTTTTTTTAGAAAAACAAAATCTAGTTAAAAAAGATTGCTTTGGTAGGTATAAATTAAGTCAAAAAGGAGAAATTAGACTAGCATATTTAGACAAAAAAGGTTGCAATAGCAAAAAATGTTTAAGGTGTGAAGAAATTAAAAATGATATTTGGCCTTGCTTTTAAAAATAAATTAAACTTGATATAAATAATTAAATTAATATAATGCAAATTAAGATGGAAAAAGCAATCCTATATGCCCGAGTTTCAAGCAAAGAGCAAGAACAAGAAGGTTATTCTATTCCTGCCCAGAAAAAATATCTTTATGATCATGCATTAAAAAATAAATATTCTGTAGTTAAAGAATTTGTTGATATAGAATCAGCAAAACAATCCGGACGGAAAAATTTTGTTGATATGGTCAAGTTCTTAAAGAAAAATCGTCAAATTAAAATTGTTCTTTGTGAAAAAACTGATCGGCTATCTCGCAATTTCAAAGATATAGCTACATTAGATTCATTAATTAATGAATCCGATATAAAAATCATCTTAGTAAAAGAGAATTTTGTTTTAGATAAACATTCCAGATCAAGCGATAAACTTATGTTTGGCTTTAAAGCTTTAATAGCTAAACATTATATTGATAACCTTTCTGAAGAAAGCAAGAAAGGGATGAATCAAAAAGCCCAGGAAGGAATATTCCCCGGCCTTGCTCCACTAGGTTATAAAAATGTAACTAAAAAAGAAAATGATCGGGTTTTAAAAACAATTGAAATTGATCAAACTCGAGCTCCCCTTATAAAGAGATTATTTGAATTATATTCTACAGGACAATATTCGCTTAAAAGGATGAGAGATATAGCTAATGAAGAAGGCCTTCGTTCAAGGACCGGTAAAAAAATCCATACTTCTTTTATTGATAAAATGCTAAAAAATATTTTTTATACTGGTTCTTTCTATTGGAGTGGAAAACTTTGCCAAGGAAAGCATATTCCTCTGATATCTAAGAAGCTTTTTAATATGGTCCAAAAATCATTTCAGCGCTTCAATAAGCCCCATAGACTACGAAAAAGGAGGTTTGCCTATGCCGGCCTTCTAAAGTGCGCTAAATGTGGTTCCTCTATTACTGCAGAAATACATAAAGAAAAATTTATTTATTATCGCTGTACAGGTTATAGAGGCTGTAAGTTAACTTATGTAAGAGAAGAAAAGATCGCAGATATGTTGTTTCAGGCAATAAAAAAAATAAGTATAGATGAAGAATTATTAAATCATTGCCGGAAAGTTTTTAAAAATGAAAATAAAGATCAATGTGAATACCGGAAAGCTCAATCAGAAAATCTTGAAAAAAGAAAGAATTTACTTAAAAAACGCCTTGAGAAAATTTATGTTGATAAGATAGACGGAAAAATACCCGAAGAAACTTATGATAGTTTAAGCTCGGATTGGCAGGAAGAATTAAAGAATATCAATGAAAAACTTATAAATTATCAAAATAAAGATTTTGATTATACAGAAGAAGGATTAAAGATTCTTGAATTTGCCAATAAGATCCTCCCCCTCTATTTACGCCAAAATAAGTTCGAAAGAGCTAAAATGTTAAATATCGTACTTTCGAACTGCACCCTCGATGGAAAAAAACTAAACCCACATTACAAAAAAGCGTTCAACCTATTGGCTGAACGCTCCTTGTATCCAAACTGGGGTGGGTGAGGGGATTTGAACCCCCGGCCACTTGAACCACAATCAAGAGCTCTGCCCCTGAGCTACACCCACCGAAAATGAATTTATTGAGAATATTCCTTACCAATTAAATTATAGCTAATAACTATAGGCTAAAGTGAAAATATTATACATATATTTAATAAAACTGTAAAGGAAGGAATCTGTCTTTTGATAAAAAATAAAAAGGGCAACTTTAAAAAAAGCTGCCCTTTTTGGAAAATCAGACTTCCTATTTTTTATCTTTTTCTTTCTTCGGCTTGCGTTTTCCTGCCATCTCTACCTCCTTAACTTAGAAGGTTAATGTTGAGGGCAACTTTCCTCTCCCTCAAGAGGCATGATATAATTCCGGATCCTTAACAAGCTTAAGAGAAATATTATTATCTAAGCTAAACAAAATCTACTATATTGATTAATCAAAGTCAACTATTATTTCAGAAATTTTTACTTTTTATATTTTCGATTCCGGCGGCTCTTCCCAAATATCCCCCCATCTTTAAGAAATAACGGTTAGCCGGTATTAGCTTACCTTGCTCATCTTCAACCTCTTCTATTACTATGCCTTGGGGCTGATTAGCGCCGGTATTGCCACATAAAGCAACTACCCCGCTTTCTTGCCGGCAAGCCAAACGCCCGGGAATGCCACAATATATTTTTTTAGGAATTGAAGCTTTTTTTATCTTTATTTTTTTACCTTGAAAATAGGTATAAGCATTAGAAAATGGGTCAAATAAAGCGCGAATAAAATTGTAGACAGCCTGATAGGGGCTCTGCCAGTTAATTTCGCAATCCTTTCCTGTAATCTTGTGATAAAAAGAAGCTTGGTTAAGATCTTGCTTTTTAGCTTCTACTTTATCATTTTCTATCAAATCTAAAGATTTTAAGGTTACATCCGGTATTTTTTCAAATATTTTCTCAAGGACTTCAACGACCGTATCACTCTCCTGGACCAGCACTGCTTCCTGCAATATGATTTTCCCCTGATCAAGTATCTTTTCAATATAATGAACTGTAATTCCTACCTCTTTTTCTCCATTGATTATTGCCCAATTTACCGGAGAAAAACCAGCGTATTTTGGCAATAACGCATCATGAATATTAATTGCCGCCTTCTTCGCTAATCCCGTAACCTCGGGGGCAATCCAGGTTTCCCAATCAGAAGAAACAATAACGTCTGGCTTAGCATCTTTTATCTCATCAATTATTTCCTTTTGATCCAGCCTTCGGCATTCTGAGGTCGCTATATTATTTGATTCAGCCAGCTCTCTTACTGATTTATCGATAAAAGAACCTTTATAAATAGATTTATTTTGAGGATGGGTTACAACCAGGCTCACTTGATGCCTTGACTCTATTAAACCTTTTAAGGCTGCCCAGCCCCATTTTTGAAAACCTAAAAAAACTATTCGCATTTTATTTCCTCTGGATTTGCCTCTTTATTCTGATTGCTTATCGTCTGGTTTCGGACCGACGATGATGTCTTTTATTCTACCCAGCGTATCTTTGATTGTATCTACTGTTGCCTCCAACGTATTTTTCGGTATATCTTTTGCCTTGCCGAATCCTCCCTTAACAGCATCTCCGGTTTTATGCATTAACTGCCCGGTGATTACTCCGGCTCCAATCGGTAAAGATTTTCGCAAACTCTTTTGAATCGAACTGATCTTTAATTCCGGCTTATCCATTTTTGTCGTTAATTTTATCCGTATTTTAGCTACATCTTGTTCATCTTTGAGCAAAGCGACAACGGTTTTGGCAAACCTTTGCCGTGACAATACTTTTTTATTTTCTTCTTTTATTTCCATAAATTCAATCTCATCTAAAATCAAAGTACTGTCAACTATAAGATTATTCTCTTCGGCTTTAAGTTTCGATTCTAAAGATAGAAACGCTTCTTCAATACCCAAATTTTCAGCACGCCAAGGAGAAGGGCAAAAATCAGAAACAGCACTGTATTTAAATGAATCAACTGTCAAATCAACATCCATGCTTTTATCAAGATAATTTATCCATCCCTTTGCCGCAATTAAATCTTTTAAAACTATATCTGTTTTTAAGGAAGAGGAAAAATAAAAGGATAGCTTTGAAAGTTTTGGATAAGAAATATTTTTAGCCGTCAGGTTTACGTCTAATAATGCCAAATCAACCGGCTCAGGGCGGCTCTGATCACTGTATTTGATTGTACTATCGTTAAGGTAGAAATTTTTTACCTCTATAGAAATATTTTTGTTTTCTTTTTTATTAACTCCTTCTCTGGTTTTTTCATCTGATCCGTTTTTACTTTCTTGATTCTCTTCTGATTGGCCCTTGCCAGTAGCTTCCTTTAAAGGGATCCCTCCCGCTCTGATTTTTCCATCTTTTTTAGTTACTTCAACATTTAATCTCTCTAAATAAACCCTCTCCAACTTCAAAGAAGGCTTAAATAGGTTAAAACCCCCAAAATAGATTTCGGCATCTGAAAAAGATAAATTCTCAAGGCGGAAATCAACAATTTCTAAAATAAAAGGAAAACGTAAACTAACCGAGCCAATCTTTGGCCTTACTCCTAAAGAATCTTCTATTCTGTTGATTGCTATATCTTTTCCCTTTGTATTTATGAGAGCGAAAAGGCCGATATATAAAACCGCAACTATAAACAAGACCACTAAAATAGCTATAAAAAAATTTTTCACTTTTTCTCCTCCTTCTGATAGTTTATCGGCTATCAAACTAAAATGAACACGCGCCCGGCAGGAATCGAAACAAATCTTCGGCGCAGCCGAAGCTTCCTGCTTACCTTAACTGATTTTATTTGTTCCGATAACTATTACCGAACAAAATCAAGCCTCACTTGGCAAAACGCTTATCAAACTAAAATGAACACGCGCCCGGCAGGAATCGAACCTGCAACCCTCGGCTTAGAAGGCCGATGCTCTATCCGATTGAGCTACGGGCGCTAACTCACAGATTACACTGAATCCGAACAATAACATGCTTTACAGAGAACACAGAGAAAGAAAAATTAATTTATCACTCGTTTTATTTCTAAACGAGTATTTGCAAAATTTAATATTAGCCCTATTTTTTTATCTACCTCTATTGCTAACCCAATTATTTTCTCTGTAAGTTTATTAAGGCTATCTAAATTATCTCTTGCAATCTGTACCATCTACGCCAACACCTTATCTGTGTCTTCTGTAAAACGGCTGCCCCCTGCATTTTGTGTTCTCTGTGGTAATCGGGAGAGTGGGATTCGAACCCACGACCCCTTGCTCCCAAAGCAAGTGCGCTAAACCAAACTGCGCCACCTCCCGATTATCATGCATTTATCCAGGCGTTTTCCCTTAATGACAATCGGCACTGAGCCGATTTCCCCGGCGAAGTGCCTAAATACTTAAAATGAGATACTTCATCCGCCTGTGGCGGATAAGTCTCATTGAAGCATCTTCAACTTAAATTAGAATTTTATTATATCGGTATTTTATTGAGTGTAAAGATATTTTATAATACAGCCATACAAATCACTTCTTCTGGGGATTAAGGGGGCAATCATCGGCTGATTCAGGGCAAAAACCTAATTTTTTGCATTTGGGGCCGGCTAGATCAAAGACTTCCGGCAAAACTTCTTTAGCCAAAGGAAGCATCCTGGCTGATAATTCTCTTATTTCCCACTGGGCTCGCAAACATAAACGCTCTGAAAAAAAATGGAGAAGCTGGCGAGTATTCATGGTTATTACGATTTTAGTCTGGCAGGCTTGGGGAAGAAGAAAACGTAAGTCTTGATTTATTTTTTCTTTGTCTAATTGCGGATTTTTTTTCAAAATTTCCCGAATCTGCCGGCACTTACCTTTTAAATAGTTAACTGCCTCTATAAAATTTTCTTCTGCTTCTTTATTCTCTTTAACCGCCTTAGGAACTACATACTGAAAATCATCCATGCTAACATACCGCTGGCTTTGCTGAGAATAGGAAGCAATTCTGTGCCTTACTAGTTGATGAGTGCATACCCGGGAAATACCTGTTGCCGAATAAGTAAAGTTAACATGCTCAAGAGGGGAAAGATGCCCTCTTTTTACCAAATGGCTAATAAATTTTTTTAATTTTTCTAAATCCAGTTTCTCTTGATTAGTATAAATTTTATAAGCAGATATTTTTGAATAACACTGGCGGGCCGCTGAATAAATTACCTTTTTCGGATTAAGGGTATAAGATAATAGCTTAACTTCCATTGCTGATTAATAAAGAAAAAATTGGAACATCTCTAAAGAACTTTGCAGGCGAGTTTGGTCTTTCTCATGCAATATTCATAAGCACCAAAAAAAACTGCCATATATGCCATGTTTGAAACAAGTGACATTCTGAAAAAAGGAAGGGCGTTTATGTAACAGCTGATGAACCCGGCTAAATTTTTAGGATACCAACCAATCAGCCAAACACCGAAATTAGTAATTAGAAAAAATATAAATGAAGACGCCAAACCAAAGACAGCTACATTAGCAACTGTTTTTTTGGTTTGTAAAATCTTGCCTAAAAAATAAATGAGTATAATGGAACCCCAGGTAAAAAATATAGTCTGATGCAGGCCAACTATTAAATTCGAAACCATATAAATACCTAACGGCAATAGCCACCCATGCTTTTTCCTAAAATAAACTCCCGAAAAAAGCGCAACTGCCGCAATCGGGGCAAAATTAGGAATATGGGGAATAAGCCGAGCCGATATTCCTATAAATACAAATAAAATTACAAACCACATGATAAAATTATATTAGCAAAAAATTATTTTTTGTCAAGCCTATTAATATTTAAATAACCTGTTACTATTTCTGATACCTGATCATAGGCTTCCTTGTTGGCGGCAACATAACCAATAGTTTTATAAGTAAGCGGGTTTTTCCGTAAATCAGCAATTTTGCCTCCCGCCTCTTCGATTATGGCAACACTTCCTGAAAAATCCCAGGGACGATCGTGAAATTCCACCGCACAATCAAGAACCCCTTCGGCTAAATAAGTTAAAGTCCTCACTGATGAACCAAACATCCTTACATTAAAAACTTCTTTGGATAAATCACCTAGCACCTTTAGCATGATTTCGGGAGAATAACGGATACTGGAATCAAAAGCAATTGATAAATCTTTTAACCTGCCATGAGAGGATACAGAAATCTTTTCTCCATTTTTATAAGCTCCCGCCCCGGATTCTGCCCAATACATTTCACCGTCTTTTGGCATATAAACAACTCCGCCTACAAATTTATCTTTATAAACAATGCCAATCGAAACTCCAAAAATATTTATCTTTCTAATATAGTTATGAGTTCCGTCTAGAGGGTCTATGATCCAAAGATAATCACTCTCTCCGTTTTTTTTACCGTCTTCTTCGCCAAGTATGCCATGATTTGAAAATTTACTCTCGATTTTTGCCCGAATCATGGTTTCTGCTTTCTTATCTAAATTAGTAACTAAATTTCTATCGCCTTTAGATTCCACCTTATCAACTTTCCCAAAATTATCCAATAAAAAGTCCCCCGCTTCTTGAGCCGCCGCTATCGCTGTATCTAAAATTTCAGACATCCTTGCCCCCTTTCTATAAGTTTTTTATCCTGCTTTATCTCAACCTTTGCTTTCTATCGGTTAAAGTCTTTCATCTCTCTTTGAGCTTCCCTTTTTTCTGCTTTTTCTTTTAGTTTCCTTCTTTTGTCGTAGGTATGCCTGCCCTTAGCCAGGGCGATTTCTACCTTAACCAACCCTCTTTTGTTAAGATAAACCTTTAAAGGCACAATAGTTAATCCCTGTTGAGTAGTGCGGCCCATAAGTTTTTTAATTTCTTTTTTATGTAAAAGAAGTTTTCTCCTTCTTTTCGGTTCGCTTTTAAAGTAAGAGCTTTGGCCGAACTCCGGGATATGCATATTATATAAATACGCTTCTTCGCCTTCGACTCTGGCAAAACTATCCTGGAGGGAACAGCTTTTTGAACGAAGAGATTTTACCTCATCGCCGTAAAGCACAATTCCTGCCTCAAAGGTCTGGAGAATATTATAATCTCTTTTTGCTTTTTTATTTTGGCCGGCTATTTGCATCTTTTTTATGATATTTTAAACTAGTTATAAAGAATAAGGCGTAAATTTTAAGTATAGTCCCAACCACAAAGGAACCGTTACTACGCTAAAAAGGTGAGTAATAAATACGCACTGAGATACAAATTTGCTATCTGCGCCTCTTATATCCACAATAATCGGAAGTGACGCAGCCGAAGGCATAGCAGCCTCTAATATTATAAATAAACCAAAAAGAGAAAAAAGTTCAAACCTTAGCACAATCAGAAATACTAACAAAGGCAGAATTACTAATTTTAGAAAGCTGGCTTCTAAAAGGATAAACCATCTTTTATAAATATCCTGCAGCTCAACTTTTGCCAGCCAGCACCCCAGGACAAGCATCGATAAAACAAAACTAGTTTCTCCAACCATTTCCATCGGGTTAAGCAATACTGCCGGCACAAACCGGGCTAAATTTGTGTATATAAAAAATAAAGCCGCAAGGGTTGCCGTAACCGGTGGATTCAATAGAGTTTTAAAGCTAAAAGGCTCATCTTTTCTTTTAAAGATAAAGAAAGTCCCAATTGACCACATTAGGATGTTAAAACCAAGAAGAAAAAGAAAAACGTAAATCAGGAATTCGTCTCTTAGAGCCTTGCTAAAAAGAAAAAGCGCGATATTCATCGGTAAATAACCGGCATTTTGAAAACTAACTACGCTGAAAAACTCTCTTCGTAAATTCTTTTTTCGTCCTAGGCTAATTAAAATACCTAAAACCAACCCTATCAAAAATATAGCCAAACTCGCTGCCAAAAAAACCCAAACCGGATACGACAAAACTGTTTTATAGTCCTTAACCAGTTGGGAGAAAAATAAACAGGGTATTGAAAAATTAATTACAAATGAAGTTAAAAATTTCAACACTCTTTTGTCAATAATTCTCTGCTTATAAAGGATAAATCCAAAACAAGCAATCAACGACAATTTTATAACCGACATTGAGATAATAATCATAGTTAAAATTATAACATAGGATATTTTATTGACAAAAACAATAAACTTGGCTATAAAGAAATAAGTCCTAAGTCCAATGCCTGAAATCTTGTAAATTAATATTCTTTGACTATGGACAATAGACCGTTGACTATGGACTTTATTTGCGCCCTCGTGGTGGAACTGGCAGACACGCTAGCTTCAGGAGCTAGTTTCCTAAAAGGAAATGGAGGTTCGAATCCTCTCGAGGGCATACGGAGAGGTGCCAGAGCCCGGTTTATTGGGACGGTCTCGAAAACCGTTGTGGGGGCAACCCCACCGAGGGTTCGAATCCCTCCCTCTCCGCCAATATTTTAAAATTAATTTTTACCTCGTTAAATAACAGCAGCGCAATAAAAATGCGAAAACGAAATAGATATATTATTTTAACTGTCCTTTGTATCCTTTCGCTAATATTACTGAATAATTTTCCCAGCGCACCTTCTCCTTCCTTTAAAAAGATCAGCTCAATTTCTGCTCAAAAAATCCCCGCTGCTTTCGGTTTCAAAAACCCTATCCTCATTTTTGCCAGCCTTCTGTATGCTTTCATTTTTTTTGCCGGCTTGATCAACCTAGGGCTCTTTTTTATCCGCAAGATAAATGGTTATCCCATTACTAATCTAAACTATCCCAAAAAGAAATTGCCTTTAAGCCAGGATAAAATTGCGGAGTTAATCTTTTCAATCAGCCTTTTAACGCTGTTGACTTACCTTTTGCCCGGCCCTTTTCTATCACTTAGCGGATTAAATCCGATATATATAATACTGGGAGCAAACTATCTATTCCAAATTGGAACGGTTTTTATTATATTCTATTATATAAAACCTGATTTTTTTGACTTCCGCTTAGAAAAAAAAGAATTAGGTTTCCTTCTGGAAACCTATACTGCCCTTGCTCCGATTTTAGTTGCATCCATTTTTATTAATTTATTTCTCCTTAAATCTTTGGGGATAACGCCTCCCCCTTCTCCTCTAATAAAACTAATGCCGTTAATTAACACAAAAATAGCCCTTTTTCTTTTTGCGCTTCAGGTAATCCTTATCGCTCCTTTTGCGGAAGAATTAATTTTCCGGGGCATCTTTTATAAATTGCTGCGGAAAAAATATTCTTTTTTTATCTCTGCTGCCGCTGTATCTTTGTTCTTTTCCTTCCTCCACCGCTCCCCTTCAGGAACAATCGGACTTTTTGCAATAAGCTTTACTCTCTGTTATGTTTACGAAACAACTCAAAAAATAGGCACAGCTTTTGCCTTCCACGCGCTCCATAATGCCGTAACCCTTTTGTTTTTCTTAGGGACTAAAATCTAGCTTTTATTTTTTATTGATTGATGTAATCTTCCGCATCTAAAGGAAGGTAAAGTTGTCTTTTTATATTTCCAATCCGTTGAGCTGGATAAGGATGGGTTTTAAAATAGGAAAGAGGCCTTATTTTTTCTTTACTTTTTTCATAAAGCTTCTCCAATACTCTTAAGCCGGCTTTTGGATTATAACCGGCCTTTTTACAATATTTAACTGCCAGGCTATCGGCATTAAATTCATCTTGACGGGAATAGGCAGATATAATCTGGGCTAAAGCAAAGGAAAGCCCGCCGGTAAAATTATCGTCTGAAGGCGCCGCGGCCGAAGCAACAAGGGCCAGGTTATACCCCATTGCCGCCTGAAGCCTCTTTATATGATGCCGGCTTACGATATGGGCCATCTCGTGGCATAAGACAAAAGCAAGTTCATCCTCATCTAAGATATCCAATAAATCCTTAAAAATATAAATATAACCACCCGGCAAACTAAAAGCGTTAATTATTTCTTCTTTTTTCTCTTTTTTATCGATTACGTAAAAGTAATAATTAAGCTCTCCTCTGTCGGAAACCTCGATTATATTGCCGGCGATTTTTTCCACTCTCTCTAAATCGTAAGGATTAGCCGATATCTCAAACTCTTTTGCAACCTGCCGCGAAATATTTCTCCCCATTGCGGCCTCTTTTTCGCTTGAAAAAAAATAGATATCTTGGCTATGAGTCCCAAGATTATATTCGGTAGTCATGCAGCCGGAGATTGAGAAAATAGAAATTAGAAAGTAGAAGTTAGAAAATAGAAAAAATACCTTTCTCATTTAATTAGGAAATCATTCTTAGTAAATAAAGAAAAAAGGTTGCAGCCAGCTTTCGCTAAGGCTTCCCGGGCGCCTTCATCCCGGTCAACGACTACCATTACCTCTTCTACCCCAACACCTTCGCTATCTAAGGCTTTTTTAGCCTGGAGCAGAGAGCCTCCGCTGGTGGCAACATCATCACAAAGGATTACCTTTGAACCATTTTTAAGATTTGGCCCTTCGATTAATCTTTGTTCTCCATGTTTTTTAGGGCTCTTTCGAATTAAAAAACCCGGTAAATCTTTATTACTGCTTTGCGCCAAAAAACACACGCCCCCCACTATTGGATCTGCCCCTAAAGTAGGGCCGCCAAAAGCTACAGCTTCTTTTTTAACTATATGTTGAAAAAATAGTTGTGAAATCAGATATATCCCTCTTGAACTCAAAGAAACTTTCCTTACATCGATATAGAAATCGCTAACCTTTCCCGAAGAAAGCCTTACTTCTTTTTTCCGGTAAGCCTTTTGCTTTAATAAATCAAGTAGTTCTTTTTTCATTAGTTATGTTTATTGTAGGGATTGCATTGAAGTACTGAATTTCTGGCCGGTAATACAAATCTCTGGATTAGTTTTAGCGTCGTAGGGCTTAGAAGGGTCCCGGCGCAAACAAAGGTTATCTACAGATAAAACACCTTCAGCTGAATCATAGGTTATCAGCAACCCGGCAGTATTTACCAGCCTCTCGGTTAATATATTCCAGCTACCCGATAAATCTCTAAACCTAATCCTATTGGTAGAACTATTAAAATTATACCTGACTGTCGTATCGTCGGAAAAATCAATCGGAGTGTCACTGGTGTCTTGATTTAAATAAATACGGAAAAAACCCGCGCTTGGGCTAACAACACTTATCGCGGGATCACCCAGCCAACCGGTTGACAAATAAACATTTTTATCGAGGTGGTCTAGGACATAAGTTAAATCATTTAATACCATTGATTTTGTTTTTGATGAAGTAAAAAATTTAGACGTTGTATTATAAAGCCCGAAAACCCCCAGAATAACTATCCCGAATAAAACCATTGAAATAAGAAGCTCTATTAAAGTTAAGGTTTTTTTAACAAACATAGTTAATCAGGATATTCAATTGTTATATCTGCCCGGCGATAGTCTTGGCCAGGCTGATTATTTACCTGGTATTGAGTATTTGCGTCTTCGTAATCAACGTTATCGATGTCAGTCCAATCTTCGCTGCCAGTTGGCAAGCTTTGGCTTGTACCGTGAGCCAGGCCGCCTGAATCCCAGCTATCGGCTCTCACCTCGTTAAGCAGGGTCCTTGAATGGCTGCGGGCAAGATCTGTCGCTGTAGCCCTCTCTTTAGCATGCCGGATATATCTTCTTACGCTTAGAAAAGCTGAAACAACGCCTCCTACGACAAAAGATAAAATTAATGCCGCAGCTAAAATTTCCATTAAAGATACTGCTTTTTTAGTTTTTATCACAATATTAAAAGCAGCATTGTTTCCAATGCTGCTAAATTATTTTTTTCGCTTATCTAAGTAAAAAATCAAGGAGTAAAATCGCCGCCCCAATTTCCGGATTGATCCACGGTAACAGTTTCTCCGTTATTGCTTCCGCCGCTTCTTGTCGCGGTCGCAGTAAAAGCGGTAGTTGTTGCGCCTGTTACTTGATAATTCCAATCAGTATCATTATCTACTTCATCAAGCTCCACATAACTCCCTAATGTCGCGTCAGCAGCCCCGGACGCAAAATTTACATAAGTATCATTTTCGGCTCGATACATCTTTTCTGCCTGAGCAATAATACCTAACGCATTTTCAGCCTTTGCTTTTTTAGCCCGCTCAATTGACGTTATATACTGAGGCACGGCAAAGCTAGCCAGAATCGCAATTACAATAACTACGACTATAAGCTCAATTAAGGTAAACCCTTTTCTCATCTAAACCTCCTTTCAAATAACTATCAGGCATCCGCTGGACTATACCTGACTGTACCTACTATTAATACTTTTTCCAATGGCCCAGCTTGCACCAATAAACCCATCTCTATAAACCTTACCCAATTTTTATATAGCATATTTAATCTCTAATGTCAATAGATAAGGCTATACGCCTAAACTAGACAACTTAAATAAGGGTAAAAATAAAGCTATAACTAAAATTCCAATCGTAATTCCCATTACGACAATCATTATAGGCTCAAAAGCCGCCACCAAACTTTCAACCTTCGAGCTAAGCTCTTTAAGGTAATAATCGCTTACTTTTTTAAAAACATCCGGCATAGTCCCGGTTTCTTCGCCTATTTTCGACATCTCCGAAACAAGAAGGGGGAAAATCCCCTCTTGAGAAAGCTGTTCAGAAAGAGATCCGCCTTCCCTTACTTTTTCCGCCGCCAAACGGAGTTTCTTTTGAAAAACAGTATTGCCGATGCTGTCGGCGGTAATATCTAAAGTATAAACCAGAGTTAAACCGCTTTCAAGCATAATATGAACTATTGAAGTAAACCTTTCAATATATATTAAAAAAATAATGTTTCCAAAAATAGGAATTTTAAAAATTATCCGGTCGATAATCTTTTTTACTTCCGGCCTGTGCCGTAAATTTCTAAATACAAAATATGCTCCGGCCAAAGCAGCAAAAATAATAAACCAATTATGTTCGACAAATTTACTCAAAGAAAAAATCCATTGAGTAAGAGCAGGCAGCTCTATATCAAAAGATTCAAAAAGTTCGCCAAATTTTGGGAAAATAAATTTTAAAAAAACAAATACCGCAGCCACAGCGGCGACGCTTAAAATGACCGGATAAACCAAAGCGCTTTGAATCTTTCTCTCAAACTCCATCCTCATTTCAAGATAATCTGCCAGCTGGTTCAAAACAAAAGGAAGGTTACCGGATGATTCCCCCACTTTGACAATACCCAGCCAAAACTGAGAAAAGATTTTAGGATATTTGGCAATCGCCTCGGCCAAACTCAATCCATCCCGAATATGGGCAGAACACTCCTTTAAAATAGATTCAAGTTTTCCGCTTTGTGATTGATACGACACAAGCTCAAGGCCTCTTAATAGAGTAATCCCGCTAGATAAGGTAGTGGCCAAATTCCGGGCTAAAAAAGTTAAGTCGGCAAGTTTCACCGATTGGCGCTTTTTTTGCTTTTTTTTAAAAAGAGAGGATCTTTTTTTCTTTTTGCTTTTTTCTTCCGATATAGATATTATAAAATACCCTTCCCGCCTCAAGCGTGAAATCATCTCCGCCTTAGAGATCGCTTCTTGAGAGTCTTTTAAAGTATCACCGGATTTATTTTTAACTTTATAATTGAACCTTGGCATAAAATAATTTGTTTTAAGTGGCTGCTGCTATGGAAATTACTTCTTCCAGAGAGGTTATCCCCTCGGTAACCCTTTTTAACCCGCTTTCCAGCAAAGTATAAGATCCTTTCTTTTTAGCCGATTCCATAATCTGAGGAGGAGTAGCCCCTTGGTGAATTAAACGTTTAGTCTCTTCATCAAGCAATATAACTTCCGAAATTATCGTCCTTCCTTTATAGCCGATAGAATTACATTTATCACACCCCTTCGGCCGATAAATAACTTGGGAATCTAATTCAACTCCTTCCGGTAAATCAACCTTATCGATTTCGTAAGGTTCCTTGCAATGAGGGCATAATTTTCTAGCCAACCTTTGTGCAATAATCAATTTTAATGATGCCGTTACCAAATAGGCTGGTAAACCGATATCTACCAAACGGTTGATAGTTGAAGGAGCGTCATTTGTATGCAAAGTAGAAAAAACTAAATGGCCGGTTAAAGCGGCTCGAATAGTCATCTCGGCAGTTTCTAAATCCCTGGTTTCTCCCACCAAAATTATATCCGGATCCTGGCGCAAAAAGCTCTTTAAAGCATTAGCGAAAGTAAGCCCAATATCTGGCTTCACCTGAACCTGGTTAATGCCTTCAATCCTATACTCGACCGGATCTTCAGCGGTAATAATATTGGTTTTAGCGGATTTTATTTCGGCTAATGACGCATAAAGAGTTGTTGACTTACCGGAACCAGTAGGGCCGGTAAGAAGGACCAGGCCATAGGAAGATTTTATCCCTTTGCGAATTAACTCTAATTCTTCAGGGAAAAACCCTAATTTAGCTAAATCAAGAGGGACTCTGCTTTTATCTAAAATTCTTAAAACTGCCTTTTCCCCATAGATAGTAGGAAGCATCGAAACCCTTAAATCAATTAATCTTTTATTAATTTTTACCATAAAACCGCCATCTTGGGGCAGGCGTTTCTCAGCTATATCCATCCGGGAAAGTATTTTAATTCTTGAAACTATCGGCAAATATAAAGCCACCGAGGGTGACGGCATATCATAAAGCACACCATCTATCCGATAACGTAATTTAAGATCATTATGATGCGGTTCAATATGAATATCGGAAGCATCTTCTTCGATAGCTTGCCTAATAATTAAATCTACTAATTTAACAACCGGCGCTTCCTCGGCTTGCGCCACCATTTTATCTAAACTTAAATCGGTTTCTTCTGATGATATCTCTTTTATGCCAAGGCCTTCGCTTTCATCATCCTTGCTGGCTTCAATGGCAGAACGAAGCATTTTTTCCTTTCCATAAAATTTTTCGATTGCTTCTAAGATATCCTGCCTAATTGAAACAACAATATTAACCTCACAACCGGTCATTTTCTTAATATTATCGATTAAAATCAAATCCAGGGGGTCAGCCATAACTACAGTTATCGAGTTCAGGCTGCGGGATAAAGGCAAAACTACATTCTTTATAGCAAAATCATGCGGGATTAACTCTTCTAAGTTCTGGTCGGAAACCGGTTTAAGTTTGCCGGAAGTTTTGGAAATATAGGCAATGCCTAACTGCTTGCTTAATGCAACAGCGATTTGCTTTTCATCGACATATTCCAGTTTTACCAATAACTCACCCAGCTTCCCGCCGCCGCCTTCCTGCTTTTTTAAAGCTTCGCCAAGTTGGGCATCGGTAATCATGCCTTCGGATATTAGCACATCTCCTAATCTCTTATATCTGGCCATATATCAATCTCTTCTTTTCAGCATGTATCTGTTTAAAGTATTGTCGACAGCAAATTCTTTTTCCGGATTTGACTGTTCCCGGCTAAGAAAGGCCCTTTTATCGGTCTTGCCTCTAAAGCTTTTTCCTTTAATAATTCTTGGGGTCAAAAACACAAGTAACTCTCTATCCCCGCTTCCGGTAGTGTCTTTATGACGGAATAAAGCTCCCAATAAAGGAATATCCCCTAAAAAAGGGACTTTAGTTACGGTTGCTTTTTCATCATTTTTTATCAGGCCGCCTAAAAGCAAAGTTTCTCCTTCATCAAGCCTGACTACCGAACGGGTGCTTCTGTCTTCGATATTTCTATAGGTATTGCCCTGTTCGTCTGTAAAAGTTGAAGCGGTAGTATCTACTACCGAAGGGTATACTATTAAGGTAATCTCATTAGTCAAAGGGCTAACCTGAGGGGTGACTCTTAAAGTTACACCGGAACCTTTATAACCTCCTACATCGGAAATTCTTTTAGCTTCGCTTGATTGGATATTCCCGTCATCGTCATACTCTATTTTAGTACCAATTACTTCATCGGTTACAACATCAATCTCGGCGGTTTCGTTGTTAAGGGTTATAATCCTCGGCCGGGCAAGAATTTTAGCAGTCATATCTTGCTTATAAAGCTGAGCAACTATATTAATATCGCTAAGGTCAATGGTTGAAGTCCGCCAGGGAACCGGCCCCTTATTCGGGTTAAAAACATTAGGAAAAGGCGTAAATAAACCGGAAATCCCGCTTCGTACGCTTCCATCATGTTTAATCCCTATTTTATCGATTACATCCTTGCTTACATCGAGAATTTCAACTTCAATCATAATCTTCTGGGGAGGGGTGTCCAGCCTGGCAACAAGATCATCGATAACAGGAAACTGTGACGGAACATCGATTACAACTATCGAGTTGGTAGCCTGGTTTACGACAACTCTTCCTGACTCGCTCAATGCTTGCTCGATTACTTTTTTTATCCCGGTTCTTGCTGCTCCGCTGCCTCCGCTGCTGCCTCCGCCGGCGGCGCCGCCTTCTTTTATCTCTTTTAGAATTTGGTCAATTTCTTTTTGCATGTTCGAACTTAAAACCCGGGCGTATTTTAGATGGTATACCTTGGTTTTAAGCTCAAGGCTGGGCTTGCCCATTTCTTTTATCACAAACATCTCGGCTTCAGGGTAAAAATCATAACTTAAATTGTTAGATTGAAAAATTATATCCATTGCCTTTTTCAAGGGCACATTTTGAATATAAAGGGTCATTTCTCTGCCACGCACTGCATCGGTCGAGATAAAATTAAGCCCTGTCTGCTGAGAAAGCATTTTTAACACATTCACTAACTTTGCCCCTTCTAAATCCAAAGAAACTGTTTGCTCCTTGCTAAATAGAAGATAATCTCCAAAAATATCGTCTGAAATTAAGCCAGTGCTTTTCTCGCTATCGAAAAAATAACTGTCATAACTACTTTCTTTGGCGAAAACTTTACCCGGAATAAAAACCAGAGCAACTAATATTATCAATACTATTTTTTTCATCTTACCGCCTCCCTTATTCTATTGTTTTGTAGGCTTTTTTTTAAAAATCTTACCTTGATATGAAAAGAATACTGTATTATCCTTGATATTAAAAATAGAAACACTTTTATTATCTTTTAATTTATCACCCTGCTTGTATACCCCTCCATTGATTATCGCCTGCGGCATTTCACTGCCCCATAAAACCCCTTCTATAGTAATCCCTTCCGGCAAGCTCCCTACGCTGCCTCCTACCTCTTGGGTCGATTCAGTAGTCTCGGCCTCAACTGCTTCCTGAGGCAGCCCCGATTCAAAAGGGTTCTTGTAATCGGTTTGAGCATAACCGGCAGTAACCGAAAAAATAAAAAATAAAAATAGGCTCAATCGTGTTTTCATCATAAACTAATCGTTTTTATAAATAATTGCACACTTACTTGATCGCCCTTTTGAGTCATCTGTGCTTTTTCCACTTCTATTTTCTTACTTTCTAAATCTTTTACGAATTGGACAAAGTTATAGTAAGAAGCGTCAATCTCTATAGCTATTTTATCCACCCAATAAAAACCTTCTTCTTCCCGGGTTGGCCGCAAAGAACTAATTTGAATACCTTGATTAACTGCGGCCCTTTCAACGTAATTCTTTAAAGCCATGCTATCTTTCTGGAAATATTTTTCAGCTAAACTATCATAACGGGATTTTAAGCTATTATACTCCTCCACCGCCCATTTATATTCTTGGTTTTTCTTCTTTTCTTCATCTAAAGACGCCATCTTTTGGTTATAATCAGCGACGATATTCTTAGCAACCAATCCAAAAATAACCACTATAGCTATTGTTGCCAGAGTATTTTTATAATAAAGAAGGTCTTTTACATCCATTTGGGTAAGGTCACTCATATCAATTCCTTTTATTTTTTAAAATCAATTTTAAAATTTGTTACAGAATAATTATTTAATTTTTCTTTTCTTACAGAATTTAACTGAATTCTGGAAAAGATATTGCCAATGCTTCTATCATTTTTTAGGTTCCTTACAAATTCATCTACCGCAGTGCTTTCTTTTACACTATCCTGAAAATAAACATACCCTGACATTTCACCCCGGTATTCGTTTCCTGCCTGCTCAATGTTTAATCTTTCCAGCCAAAGCTGTTGAGGGATATTTTCTTTTTGTCTTAAAAAATCTAAAAAAGGCCAAATTTCTAAATCAGAAGATTCATTGCCTTTTAGATGTTCGATTTGTTCTTTTTTCTCGGCTACCTTTTCTTCTACTGCCTGCTTGCTGAGGCCTACCAGGCTATCGGTTACCTCTATGCTCTTTTCTTCGGTAATTATGCGTTCTTTCTTAGCCCACACCCGCTGATTCAACCGGGACCATAAAAAATAAGAACCTAAGAGGCCGGCAATCAACAATCCAACTAATAATCCATAACGCCAACCAGCTGTAACATCTACAACCTTGACTGTTTCGGTTGCAGCTGTTTCCTCCCTTTCTTCTAAAATGGGATCAAATTTATAAGCTAAAGTTTTTCTTAAGGCAACGCCGGAGGATTTGACCTCTTCAACGGAAAGTTCTTTTTGGAAAGGAATTAAATCTAAAGAAGACACTTTTTTTACTTCTAAGCGAAGAGTTTCCTCTAAAGAACCTATTACTTCTTCATCTAAAACATTACCAACAGCTATAATTTTCCCGATATCGGCCTTTTTGTATTCTCTTCGAAAATATTGGAATGAATAATTAACCGCTTCAACAAACTTATCTTTATCAAACTTACCTTCTGTTTTCGAAACATCAAAGTGGCGGTTAAAAACGGGTAAATCATCCTGGAAAAAAGTAAGGTAACCTTCATGATAGCTTACATCTAAAATAACAAAGTCTTTATCTTTAGAAAAATTTTTATTAGATTTAACCAAACGAGCCAAAGAAATAGACGCAGGCTCCAGGGATTGCAAAGATAAATCTAATTGTGAAAGTATCTCTCCGATTTGTTTGTAATTACTTTCTCTCATCCCCACAAAAGAAACTTTTGTTTTTTTGTCTCTTCTGGACTGGACATATTGATAATCCCAAATCAGCTCTTTGGTCTTAAAAGGAATATATTTTTCTATTTCAAAAAATAAAGCTGATTCTATATCCTTTTTTCTCATTAAAGGTAATTCCAGGTAACGGAAAATAAAATTTTTATCGGCAGCAGACAAATGGATTTTTTTACTTTCGATATGCGCTTCCCGCATTATTTTATTCAAAGAAGCCTGAATTCTCACATTTTCTTGGAGTTTTTCAACTGAATCCTGGTCAGAAGACACCTCGGCATAAGAAGAAGACACCAGCTTTTTTGCTTCTACCAAAGAAGCTGCTACAGAATTTACGCCCAAATACAATCCTACTTGTTCTTTTTTAGCCATTTTCTATTTTTGCATCTCCTTAAGCCATTTATCGATATATTTTCTGTCGAATCTCCATACTTTTCCAATTTTGATTCCGGAAATCTTTTTTTGATGCAGCCAATTATAGATAGTCTGCTTCTGCAAGCCCAGATAATCAGCTAGCTCTTCGACCGTCATTAATCTTGGTAGTCTTTTCTTTTTCATTTTTTACCTTTTTTCCTATGTTTATATTAAAAACGTTATATTAAACCTTGTCAAGTATAATTTAGTATAATTTTTAATAACTTTACTATATATTGTATAGTTTTGGACAACCCCCCAATATCTTGGGTTATCGATAATTAATAATTTTATAAATTCTTTACCTCAATCCAATAAAAGACAAATTACGTTTACTGGTTTTATCTCTTCGGTAAGAAAAAAAATCACCTCCTGAACAATAGCTGCACAAACTGAGGTCAAAAAAATTATCTTTTTTTAAACCTTGAGCAATTAACTTATCCCGGGCAAATCGAACCGGCTCAAAAAAAACTCCCTTTGGGGTCGTTCTTAAATAAGAAGATAGTTCACTAAACTCTCTAAACTCAGCCCCAACCTGATAACAGCAGCTTCTTAAACCTAATCCGGCTACTACCTTGAAATCAGTTAAATCAAAAGAGATGTTCTTTAATATCCCTTTCTTTGCTGAACGCCATCCCATATGAATAACCCCGGCTAAACCATCTCCATTTGCTAAAAGTAAAGGGAGGCAATCAGCCGTTTTTACCACCAAAAAATGATTCTTATCCTTGGTAAACAAACCATCGGCGTCATAAAGGCCCGGTTTTTGGGCTAAAGCCAACCCGGCTGAATGCTTCTGGTCCATGTAACTAAAACTGTTTTTCTTACCTATATATGATATTAATTTATTAAAATCACCGGGGAGCTCCCCGGGCAGGGAAGATTTGCTGAAACCGGAAATTATATTAGGAGAGAAGAGGTTTTCAATAAAAAAACAAAACCTAGTTTCGTTTAGCTTAATACCTTTATTGAACATTTATCATTTTGGAACAAAATATCTATTTATTTATCTCAACGACCTTATCCCGGGATTTCTGGCCTCTGGCTATATGAACATTGCTCTTTTTGGTATTTAAGTAATCAGCTAAAACCTTTTTTAATTGCTTATTGGCTGCTCCGTCTTTAGCCTGAGCAGTAAGGTAAATTCTGGCTGAGTCCCCGGATAGTTTTACTTTAATTTTTTTGGCATTCGGGATAACTCTTATCTTAAGCTTCACTTCTTTTATTTTCAATATTATTTAGTTGTAAGGCCACATTTTCGATTTTTCGGTTAAGCTCCTGATATTTTGAAGTCGCTGAACGCAAATGGGTTCCTAAAACATTGTATTCTTTTATAAAAGATTCCACATCTTTCTCCAGCCTGCCTAAAATATCATAAATTTGCTTAGCGCTCTTTTCTATCTTTAAAGCCCGAAAGCCAATACATAAAGTTTTAAGATAAGTATATAAGGTGTTTGGGCCGGCGATAAACACTTTCTTCCGCCGGGCAAACTCCAATAAATTAGTATCTGTGATTATGAAATAATATACCGCCTCGGAAGGAACATACATTAAAGAAAAATCAACCGTTCCTTCGTCAGGATAAATATATTGAGAAGTTTCCAGGATTCTTTTTTTGATACTATCTATACACACCTTGCGTCTTTGTTTCTTTTCTCCCTGGTCTGCCTCTATGTAGCTTCTAAAAGTATCCAAAGAGAACTTCGCATCAATAGGGACTAAAGCATCCGGCAGTTTAATTACAAAATCAACCCTTTTCCCGTCTCGAAACGTATGCTGGCTTAATATAGTTTCATCCGGTAACACTTCCCGTAATAAATTTTCAACCAGGTTTTCCCCCAGAGTTCCCCGTTTCTTGGTAGGTATTAAAATATTTTGGAAAGCCTTGGTAAGGCTATGAATTTCTTTACTCTCTTTATCCAGGCCGCCTAATTTTTCATACAGCCCGGATAACTGAGAAAAAATAGAATTAAAAGAATTCAGTTGATTTGTTTGGGCTTGATTTAAGCTTTTTGAAAACTCCTCTTTTAAAGAATCAATTTTTCCAATAAAATCTTCTCTGGGATTCTTCTTTAAGAAAACCAGCAAAATCACAAGGATTACCAAGAGGATAAAAATTACAACAGCAAAAAAAAGTATATTCATATTAAGCTATCAATTAAAACAGATTTAATCAGCTTTTAGGTTTTTTAAGAATGGCTTCGGCCTTTTTATAAATTTTGCCTGGTTCAGCCATCCTGCCAATTCCTATAGTTTTACAAGCAAGTTCTCCTCTCTCGGGAGAAAGAACTGTATAATTTTTTATTTTTTTTAAACGAAATAAATTTTCTTGAATTAGAGGATTTTTCCACATACCTTCATTCATCGCGGGCGCAAGTAAAACTGGCTTCGAAGAAGTTAGCGCGCAAACAACTGAGGTTAATAAATTGTCACAAATTCCGCAAGCCACTTTTGAAAGCGTATTGGCTGACAAAGGAGCGATAATCGCCAGGTCTGCCCACTCTGATAAACTTATATGCTGGGCATCCTGATTGCCTAAAGAAAACATCTTTTGGTAAACCGGCTGGCCTGTTAATTCTTTAAATACCAACGGCCGGATGAATTCAGTTGCCGCAGGAGTCATCATTACCTTAACTAAATAGCCATTCTTTACCAAAAGCCTCACCAACTGACATATTTTGTAAGCAGCTATCCCCCCACAAATCCCAATCAAAATATTCCCTTTCTTCTTCATAGCAATCCTATTCTAATACCTCCGGCCCCCTCTGTAAACCCCTACCACTGTCCACACCGGGTGCAGACAGTAAGGTCTTATTCTATCCACATTTTTTTCAATTCAGCCAGCTCTTTCTGATAATTTATCTGGGAATTTACGAAATCCTTATATTCTTTAGGGTTTATATTTAGAATGCCTGAATAACTGCAAATTCTTTTATTTTTCTCTATATCATCTAAAAATTCTTTGTAAGATGAAAAACCCCAATTTTCTGGTTGATCCACCAAACGGGCTGTTACGGGATTTAAATGCAGATACCTGGTTAAATGAATAAGTTGTTGATCGGTTTCAACAAGAACGTTCTTAAAACGAGATTGCCATAAAGGCCCTCTTCTTTTAGTTTTAATATTAAAATATTTAGCGTAACTATTAAGGATTTTTCTCATAAAGGTTGATATTGCCTTATAATCTAAATTCCTTAGGATTAAATGGATATGGGTAGGCATTATACAGTAACCAATTATATCTACCAACTTCTCCGTTTTGGTAAAATATCTGTCATAGGCAATTTCTTTGTCTTTCCTCTCGCAAAAACGAGAAAATTTCCAAGGTAAATTTATAAAATTATAATAAATGAGTAAATCTCTCATCCTTTGATATTCCGAATTATTCCGAAATATCGTAAACCCAGCGATGCTTTTTGAAAACAGATGATAAACTCGCCCGATCTCTAAAGGTACTTTTCTTTGCGCCATAATTACTCCTACCCACCCCTGATACCAACTGTCCACACCGGGTGTGGACAGTTGGTAGGTTATAGAGCTAAGAGGTTATTAATTTCTTTGGCTAAATCGTCTTTTGAGTTGATTCTAATTATATTTTTTTGCTTATCGATCAATTGTGCTTGATAGCCTTCTTCCAAAGATTCTAAAGCATTGGCTACTACATAATCTGAATCGTTTTTTTTAAGGCTTTCGTAGGCCTTATCAATAATACCTTTTTCTTCTACTTCCAGTTTAAATTGAATTAATATAGATTCTTTAGCCAGTTTACGAATAATTTTAATTATTTTTGGAGCCGGAACCAAAGAAATATCAAAATCTTTTTTCCCGGAAGGAATTTTTCCTTCGCCTTTAAACTTAGGTAAATAATCGCTTACTGCTGCCATATGCACTACCGCATCAAATTTATTATTTTTTAACAAATCCGTTATTTTATCTTTAAACTGATCAAAATAATGAAAATAATAACTTTTTATACCTGCAACCTTACCGAGTGAATAAGGGTTTACGATCAAAGTAACCTTATGGCCTGCTGCCGTTAGCTTATTGGCTAGGTAAAGACCGGTTTTACCCGTAAATCGGTTGGTTAAAATTCTCACCTTATCGATTTGCGCCCAGGTAGGCCCGGCTGTAATTAATATTTCCATAATTTTAAACTAAATAATCTTTTCTTATTTTACCCAAAGAACGAAAAATATTCTTTTTTACTTGAGGGCAAATACCTTCTAAATCATTAATTAAATTTTTTACCTTTTCCCGGCGGGTCCCTTCCCCATAGATACAGTTATGGCTTGCAAAGGGCAGCAAAAGTTGCCGGGCAAACTCCAAAATATCTTTCTTTTTTAAATAAGCCAAAGGCCTAATCAATTTAACTCGGCCGGAAAACATATCCAGAGCCGGAGGCGCAGAGCTAATTTGGGAAAAGAAAAACATATTCATCAAAATTGTTTCCGTTATATCATCTAAATTATGGCCTAAGGCAATTTTATTGCAGCTAAAGCGCTTAGCTGTTTCAAATAATATTTTTCGCCTTGACCAAGAACACCAAAAACAATTCCGGTTTTCCTCTTCAATCTCCAATTCTTTAATTAGATAATTAATTCCGTTATCCTTAAAATATTGTATAAGCAGATCTTTGTCTACTTTTACAAAATTTGTGTCAACAAAACAAGCAATAATTTCAAAATTAAAGGGGACTCTTCTTTGCCGCATCAAAAAAAGCTTAAGCAAAGCTAAACTGTCTGCCCCGCCGGATACAGCGACCAAAACCCTATCTTCGGGAGCAAGCATCTTATAATTATAGATGGCTTTACCCATTTGCTTATAAACAGTCCTGACTTTTCCTCTTAATTTTACTTTTCCCCTGCCTTTTTGAAGAGATGAAATAACCGGACTCATTTGAATAAATCTTTTGGTTGGCCCCGGCTGGTATAATCGATAATACTTTTAGCTATTTTGACGACCTCAACCGGATATTTACCTATAGCTGTTTCACCTGAAAATAATAAAAAATCTGCTCCGTCTAAAATCGCATTGGCAACATCAGACACCTCAGCCCGGGTAGGAATCATATTTTTAGTCATACTTTCTAACATCTGAGTTGCAACTACAGAAAGCCGCTGAACTTTTTTGGTTTTTTCTAATATCTTTTTCTGAAAATAAGGCACCTTATAGATAGGAAGGCAAATACCTAAATCCCCCCTGGCTACAATTATCCCATCGGCCTCATCTATGAGCTCATCAATATTAGCTAAGCCCTGAAGGCTTTCGACCTTAGCAAATACCTTAGGAGTTCTTTTTTGACTTTTTAATAATTGTTTTAAAATTAATAAATCTTCCTTGCTTCTTACAAAAGATTGAGCAATATAATCAATTGGGTAATTCCGGGTAAAACCTAAATCTTTCTTATCTTTTTCAGTTAGAGGGTCAAATTCCAATTCTGCGCCAACTATATTAATTCCTTTTTTTTCCCCAACTTCCCCGCCCCTTATGACTTTACCTTTAATCCTTTTTCTGCCGACAGCTTGTATTTTGACTATAATTTTCCCATCATCTATATAAACAGCATTTTCTTTTTTAATCCCTTCTAAAGACCCTCTGTAATCAAAAGGTATGATCCTCTGGTTTCCTATTAGATCTTCCTGGCTAAGATAAACTATCGAGTTATTTTTTAAAAATACCTTTTCATTCTTTAGTTTTCCCACCCTTATCCGGTACCCTTCTAAATCCTGCATTATTTTTATCTTTTTTTCCCTTTTTTTATTGAGCGCAGAGATAGCTTTAATTTTCCGAAGGTGGGATTCTCTTGACCCATGAGAAAAGTTAAGGCGCACAACATCCATCCCCTGGCAGGCCATTTCAGATATAGTGGCCTTGTCCCGGCTGGCAGGCCCTAAAGTAGCGATAATTTTTGCTTTTGACATAATTTTAATTAACTACATAAGCTATAAAAAGGGCAATAATTACACCTTCTTGAATCTTTATCCGCTTCAAAATCTATATTGGGATCAAACATCTGATTAAATATAAATTTAAGGGCATTTAGGCAATAGTCAAGAACTTTATCTTTTTTCTGATAATCCCGGTAAGAGATAAAAGGCTTTCTTTCTGCGGTCCGTAAATTATAAATATAGGCATTCACTTCTTTTTCTTTAAAATTCTTTTGGGTAAAATAATAATAGAGAGGCAATTGAAATGATTTAATTTTATTTTTTATCTCTTTCCGGCAATAATCCATTTTTTCTAAATTATTTAGCTTAGCCGGAATTACATCACTGCCGCCGGTTTTATAATCTATCACGCAAAGGCGATTTCCTTTAAACAAATCTATCCTGTCAACAGTATACCTGAAATCTAAAGTCAATTTTCCCAGTTCCAGCTGGTCAAAACACTCTTGTTCTAAAGCCTCAATTCTGACAATATCTACAGCTCTTTCTCTTTCTTCCTGAAAAAATTTATCGATCCGGGCTTTAATAATTTCTTTAAGCAAAAAAGAATCGGATTGCATCCGGGGTTTTAATTCTTTTTCGTATTTCCGGTTAAAATTTTCTTGAAAGTATTTATTAAACTTTTGGTCAAAAACCGGCTTTTTCCCTAAAAATTTACTATAAGCTTCGAAAAGGAATTGATGGATAAAGTTCCCAATCTGTGAATCTTTTACCCCTTCTAATAAATTTTCTTTTTCGGCCAGCCCCAATACATATTTATAATAAAACTGCAAAGGGCAATTTAGATAAGTATTAATCCGGGAAGCCGAATAAGTCGAGTTTTTTAGAAATTTTATAATTTGAGAATTCTTTTTAACCGGCTTAGCAGGCTTGGGGAAAGACAATAAAAAAGAAGCCTGGGGTATTGAGTCCAGATCAATTTTATTTTCTTTTTTCTGCCGGTTCCAAATTATCTTTTCGATAAACCTGCTCTTTTCTAAAGCCTGGTTTTTGGCCCAAATCAAAAATACATTTTCTGCAGATTCAACAAGACGCATAAAATGATAACGTTGAATCTCCTCTTCCTTGCCCAAAGCAGGCAACCCCAAGCTCATCTTTACCTCCGCTGGAACCAAAGGCTCGGTTATTTTCAGCTTGGGCAAGATTCCCTCATTAGCGTCTAAAACGATAACATTTTTAAATTGCAAGGCTCTTGTTTCGAATAAACCCAAAATTTGAGCCCCCCGTAAAGGAGAACCAATAAAAGATATTTGTGTTGCTTCAACGCTTTGTTTAAAAATATTCCAAATCTGTTCGGCGCCGAAAGCCTCTACCGCAAAGGATAAAGAACTAAAATTTTCTTCGATTTTATATAAAGCATCCAAACTTTTCAATTCAAGAGGAAATTTTGCAAGCAGCTGATGGGTAGATAAGCAATCCAGGGTTGTTTTAAGTTGTTTTGAAAATTTACCGAAACTATCGACCTTTTCCCAATTTCGAAAAAATAAATTATGAATTTGCTTAATTGTTTTATAATAATCAGATTTATTTAAGCCATAACCAAGCGAATTAAGAGTTTTTTTATATTCATTGTAGATATCCTGATCGTTTTCTATAGAGCTAAGCGATATAAAAAGACTTCCTCCAATCGAAGATTTAATCGTTCCGGTTAATGCCTCCTCTATTTTATGCACCAGTATTCGAGTTGTTAAAGAGGCTTCTTTTATCGATATATTTTTGATTAAAGGATGCCTTAATACTTTTAAATAATCTTTAGCATAATAGCTGCCTGCCTTCGGTTGATGATGAACATCAAACAGATAGCTAAAAAGAGCCGCCAAAGAGGTTTTGGCCAAAGGATAACCCAACGATACGTTAAATTCATCAAGCTGACAACTTGCTTCCGAAAGTAAAGGAATTAAAGTTTCCGGATTAGGAAGCAAAATTAAAGTTTCATCCTTATTTTTTATGCTTTTTAATATCTTTTTGGCCAAGCCAACCTGGGATTGTGAATCAAATCCTTGATAGAATTTTAACCTACAATGGCTTTGGGTTTTTTTAGAAAATTTTACCGGTTCTGCCAATAATTTAAAATTTTTATCCAAGATAGGCCACCTTTTGTTGGAACCTTGAAAAACACAGCTAGTTTTTCCGGTTTTATAAAATTTATTTACAACTTCTTTTTCGGTCTTATGAAGATAAAAAAGATCACAAAAAAATATTTGATCAAACTCTTTAAGTTTTTCTTTATTAGCCCGGTTTGCAGCCTCTAAATAGATCATCCCCCGCGAATATAGCTTATTTTTTCGTAAATATTTATGGTAATCCTTCCTGACTGATACGATATTTTTTAAAAGATAATTCATGCTTTCGGGTATTTCATATCCAATTGCCGCGCTTTTTTGAACATCCAGCAAAGAAACGTCTTTTATCCCTTCTAAATCAAGTTGTTCTATAAAAGCGGCTATTTCTTTTGCCCAGCTTAGAAATTTAGAAAAATTTAACTGTTTGCTATTTAAAAATTTTAGTTTTTTCCTGGAAACCTGATAGATAAAATGATAAAGTTCTAAATCAGGCATCTTGGTGACAGGGCTTTGCTTAGATACTATATAATGCATAAACTGATCCATAGAAAAAATGACCGGCGGGATAAAACTCTTCTTTATTTTCCGCCAAAGCCTGTCTTTTAAAAATAAACCCGGGCGTTTACCCCCAAATACACAAGCTACCCTTTCTAACGATCTATTATTTTTATAAAAATCCTTATATAAAACATCTGCAATTTCTTCGATAAGGTCACAACCAAAACTATAATTAAATACTTTAGAATCTTTCATGATTTTAAAATAAATATTCTTTTTCTAGCTCTTCTAAATAAACAACAACCCCTTTTACTATCTTGCCGGGATAGATATCAGCTACAGCTTTAGCATAATCTTTCAGTTGGTTATAATGTTTTTCTTCAAAGCCGCGGTTTTTTTTATAATCAATAATAACTGCTTTATTTTCAAAAACCAAAAGCCGGTCTATCCTTTTGGTGAAACCCATTTTATCAACTAATTCTTTTTCGCAATAACAGACGGCTTGTGGCTGAAAGAATATCTCTTTTAAATTTTTACTAGTTACAATCTTTTTTAGCTTATCCCGGTAAATACTGATATTTTTAATAAAAAAAATATTCTTTATTTGAGTTAGCGCAGCGTCAATATAGGCTTCGAGATTACCTTTGGAACAATCTCCTATAACCGACAAAGCCCGATGAAGAATTATGCCTTCTTTGGCCTCGGCTCTTTGCTGGCCCAAAACTTGGCCGCTAAAATCTTCGCTTAAACACTTAGCCCAATCTTTATAAAGCGAAGCTTCTATTTTTTCTATCTTTGGCCAAAACTGCGGCGAGGGATATTTAATCTTTTTACCTTTCTCTATTGTTTCTTGATCCAGCAAAAATGAAGCCTGATTAATGGAGTTTCCGCTTTTTCGAGGAATAAAAATATACAACTCATTTTTTGGCCTGGTTAAGGCTACATAGATATTATTAAGCTCATCAATGCAGCTTTGCTGATAACTGCTTTGATAAATCCTGCTTAAGCGCCTCGAATAACGCCGGTACTCCTTGGTGATCCTTAAAAGATGTAATTTTAAATCGCTGCCTTGCCCCCTTTCTTCCAGATAAGATTTCGTCCCGGTTGTACCTGTCTCTGCAGAAATGCTCATTTTTAAAAACGGTATTATTACTACCGGGAATTCTAAACCTTTTGATTTATGGATAGTTAAAATCTTCAAGGAGTTTTTTGCGACTATCTTAACATAGGGCTTTTCAGGATCAGGCTCTTTAAGGTAAGATAAAAACCCCCAAAGCCCGGACTCTTCTTCTTGGCTATCCTTACAAAGTTGGAGGAATTTTTTAAAAAAAGCTTGAACTTGAGGAAAATTTTTCGAAAGTTCAAACTGCCTATAAACGGCGATAAGCAGCTGATAAGGCGAAATGAACCCCACAGTTTTAAAAAAGGGAGCGATTTCTCTCGTCCAAATTTCGGGAAATTGATCCGCAAATTTTCGGTAAAGATTAATTTTTGCCTTTTTTTTATTCCTATTTAGCCTAAAAAGAAATTTTTTTATTTCATCCTTGCCCAGTTCAGTTTTTTTGTTAAAAATATCTCCCAAGATAAATGAAGCAAAACTTAAATCATCTACCGGAGAATGAAGAAATTGCAAAAAACTAATTATTTCTTTAATTTGTGGATGTTTTAACACATTCAGAGTTTTTTCGGATTCAACAGAAAACCCTTCTTCCAACAGCCAACCCGTCAAAAGCTCCAGCTCGCGATTATCCCGAGTCAACAAAGCTATGTCGGCTAAAGAAAAACGCTTCTTTAACTCATTAATCAAATTTACTATCTTCTTTCTAACTACTTTATCCCGTTCAGTTTGGTTGGCTTCATTTAACTTTTCGGCGTAAACATAACCACAGTCATTACCTTCTTTGTGGCTTTGCCCTGAATCGGAAAAATTATCAACAATTGGCTCTAGATATTTATCTTCTTCCAGCTTTTCTGATATTTTTGATTTTTTTAAAAACCTGAGGATATTTTGAGAAGAAAAAATAAAATTATTAAATTCAACTATTTGTTTATGGCTCCGCCAATTCTTCTGTAAAGACAAAGTAACAGGATTATAATGTTGGAATTTATTTTTGATTTCCCCGAAAAGCTGACTTTGCCCGCCGCGAAATCGATAAATTGCTTGTTTTTTATCTCCTACATAAAAGAGAGTGCCGCCGGTAGACAAGCCTTCTTCAACCATTTTTTCCAAATTATTCCATTGAAGACAACTGGTATCCTGAAATTCATCAATCAAATAATGCCGGAATTGGGTAGCCAAGCGATAATAAAGCTCAGCAACCGTTATGCCTTGCCGGGAAAAAAGAAAACGGGCTTGATGGTTGAGTTGATTTAAAAATAAAACATCTTCTTTTTCCGAAAAAGATTCAAAAATATCTTTTACCTTATTAAACAACCCAATATAAGGATTATAGGAAACTTCCGCTTCCAATTCCACCATTTTTTTGATTTTCCGGTAAATCCGGCCCCATTGTTTTAGGAAATCATCGCTGGCCGTTTCCCCTTTATTTAAAGGAGGCTCCGGCTTAGCTAAACTATTGGGTAAATTACTTATTTCAAATTGATGCTCCTCTTTCTGAAGAAAACTTAAAATAGATTTTCTGCTGCGTTTATTAATATTAGAAGGCAAAATTTCTGCTAATTCCTTAATATCTTTATATATATCGCTTTTTCCCTTAAATAAAGAATCTATATCAATTTCATACTTAGAGAAGCCTTTACCGTACCGGTTCACTAACTCAAAAAGAGCTGTCATCAATTCCAGAATTTGGTCCTTAGGAAACCAGCTGCCTCTATTTTCTACAAATAAATAATGGCGTAAAAAGGTATTTAGGTCTTTGCCTAAGCCTGGATCGGTTAATGATTTATCTATTAAAGTATCAAGAGAATAAAGGAGAGCTTCTCTATAGTTTCTCTTTATTCGAAAAGATGCTGAACGGCTGATATGCAACGAACATCCCAACAACAAAGAATTAATAAAACTATCTATAGTTTTAACTCCAAAAAAGCTGTAATGACGGATAACTTCTTCGATTAATAGATGAGCTTTGCGGCGGGCAAAATCATATTCAACTCCCAAACTGTCGATAATATCTTTTTTTTGATCTGGGGCCGCAAAAGAATCAAGAGCGAGGTTTTTAAGGATTTCCAATATCCTTTCTTTCATCTCACAAGCAGCTTTATTGGTAAAAGTAATCGCTAAAATTGTGCTTAAATCGCTGGCAGGAGGGTCAGAACGATTGATTAAAAGTTGGAGAAAACGTTTAGCTAAAGCATAAGTTTTTCCTGATCCGGCAGAAGCCTCGACAATAGCTATTTGAGGAGGCCTAAATCGCAAAGAATCTTTATTTTCTGTCATAACTCTACTGCGGGCATCAGCTGTAACAATTACCTGCTTTATTAAAAAAGTTAGTTAAAGGCAGAAAGACCTTAAAAAATCAGGAGGAAATCAAACTTAGATATCAATCTATTGCGAAAATTTTTCTTTAAGTTTCTTGTAGTAGTAATGAGCGAATTGGGCTTGGCTTTTTTCTTCGATATCTGTAATTTGGCCGCCGCAAAAATAACCCTGGCTTGAACTGATAAACTCAGACCAAATTACTACCATTTTCATCTTCACCGGTTCGTTGTCTTCGGGAATAAAATAGTTTAGCGCAAGTACTTGCCCTTTTTTCCATTCAATTGAAGAACAAAAACAAATACCCATAAAGGTAAAATCCTGAGCTTCCGCCTCATAAATTTCACCTACCTCATTTACCGGCTGAATTTGCAAAAAATCAGAAGAATCTAATCTAATTAACCTTCTTTGATTATCCATAACAATAAATTATAGCATAATTACCCGGTTTATTTATCCTTGCCATAAGAAACTTTTTCCGCCTCCCTGAATATTTTTTGCCGAAGAAGCTCTTCGGGGTCTAGGCCGGAAATAAATGATAATTTTGTAACATAAAATAATATCTCTGAAATTAACAGCCCCTTTTGTTTGCCTTTTGTTTCTTTTTTAAGCTTATCTAACTTAGCGGATATTGTCAAGGCAATATCTTCAAAATCCTTTAAATCATTAACCTTTTTTCCTAAAACTTTATATTCTTTTAAAAATAGATAAGATAACAATAAAGCAGGAGCCATTTTGGGCAATCTGTCTTTTACCGATTTTCGATTTTTATCATTAGCCTTCTTGTCCACCCAAACTTTTAAAACTTCTTCTTTAGTGCCTAATTTATTTTCTGAAAATACATGGGGATGGCGGAGAACCATCTTATCTTTTACCAATTGTAGTATTTTTTTAAGATTTGCCTTTCCTTCTTTATCCAGCATTTCGGCCATCACAATAATTATCAATATTACATCCCCCAGCTCTTCTTCTGCTGCTTTGTAATCTTTATCCGATAAAGCATCAATAAGTTCATAGGTTTCTTCAAGTAAATATTTTTTCATGTCAGCTATTGTTTGAGCCCGGTCCCAGGGGCAACCATCCGGAGAACGTAATATTTTTACAACCTTAACTAATTGGTCAAATTCATCCATTACCGTAAATACCCCCGAATAAGGATGTCTTCGCCTATCTTCTTTATTTTTAATTTTTGAATTCTAAGGCACTTTTCGATTTTTTTAACTCCGGTTGCCCCCACCGAAGTTATAGAATTTTTTCCGCCGCAAATCTTAGGGGCGATAAAAAAATAAACTTTATCAACCATTTTTTCCTCAAAAAATCTACCCAGAGTATAAGAGCCTCCCTCGACAAACACAGACATAATTCCATAAGAATATAATTTTTTTAAAACTTGCTTTAAAGAAATGCCTTTTTTAATTTTCTTTAAAGTAAAAATTTTTACCGGGCCGGGCAAATCACCTTTTGTCTTTAATTTTGATAAAGTAAAAATAATGGTTTTATCGGCAAAATTTTTTAAAATATATGAATTTTTAGGCAGATCCAAGCTAGATGAAATTATAACTTTATAAGGTTTCTTTTTCAAACCGTTAAGTTTCGGGTTATCCTCCCGCAGGGTTTTTGCCCCTATTAAAACCGCATCATACCTATCGCGGAGTTTACGAGAAAATTTTCTAGATTTATCTGTAGTTATCCATTTTGACTGGCCTAAGCTGGTTGCGATTTTTCCATCCAGAGTTTGTGCTGTTTTAGCAACAACAAAAGGGAGCCTTTCTTTCATATTTTTAAAAAAAACTTCATTTATTTTTTTTGCCTCTTCTCGGCAAACACCGTTAGTTACCTCTATTTTGTGGTCTCTTAATTTTCTAATAGACCGTCCGTCAACTTTAGGATTAGGGTCTTTTGTCCCAATAACTACTCTCTTTATGCCAGCTTTAATTATCTTATCCACACAAGGCGGCGTTCTGCCAAAATAGCAACATGGCTCAAGATTGACGTACAAAGTCGCTTTCTGGGCATAAAGACCCGCCTTATCTAAAGCCTCAGCTTCCCCGTGGGCCAAACCGGCTTTCCTGTGAAAACCCTCTGAGATTATTTTATTATTTTTAACAACTACCGCCCCGACTAAAGGATTGGGAGAAACGCTCCCTGCCCCTTTCCTGGCTAGCCTTATAGCCTTTTGCATAAAAGAGATATCACGTTCTTTCATTTTATCTTCACAGCTTCTTTTGATTCGATTATTTTTCTCCTTTTTTTCTCCATTTCTAAAACCCACTGATAAGGGACATCCACAGATCCGATTTCACGGGATTTATTAAAGAATTGATGAAAGTCAGATCCTCCGCTTAATAAAAGTTTGTTTTCCAAAGCGTATTTTTTATAAAAAGACTGCTCCTGACTGCTCATCGTAGGATAAGAAACTTCAAAACCATCTATGCCAAAGGATACGCATCTAGGTATCCAATCTTGATTTGCTAACTTATGAGGATGGGCTAAAAAAGCTAAGCCCCGGCAACGATGAATAAAATCTATGGCCTCTTTTAGGCCAAACCGGCTTCTGCAAACATAGCCGGGCTTCTTAGGATTAAGATACCTTTTAAAAGCCTCATAGATAGAATTAACCTGCCTTGTTTTAAGGAGGTATTCGGCCAGATGCAGCCGGGTTGGCGTAATATTTTTTATATCTTCAAATAAGCTTTCTTTATCAATTCTTACCCCTTGCAAAGCTAATCTTTCTGACATCTCCCTAAACCTAGTCTGCCTAACCTGATAAGCCTCTGCCAGCCCTTTATTTAAATAATCATTTTCACTATCTATTAAATAGCCTAAAATATGGAGCTCATTATCCTGATAAGACGCTGTCAACTCAACCCCTTCTATCAGCTTTAAGCAATCCGGATAGCCTTTGCCTTTAAGCTCTTTAATAGCTTTAATGCTGTCGTGATCAGTTATAGATATACAAAATACTTCTTTTCTTAAGGCTTCCTTGACTAATTCTTGAGGAGAAAGAGACCCGTCCGAATAAAAGGAGTGCAAATGCAAATCACATCTTTTTTTTGATTTTTTACCCACTTATTAACTCTTATTTTTTTATTGATTTTTCGGTTTTATAGATCTTATCTAAAATACCATTTACAAAACGGGCTGAATCCAAATCACCATAACGCTTGGCTAATTCAATTCCTTCATTGATTGAAACTTTGGGAGGGATATCGTCTAAAAAAAATAGCTCAAAAACTGCTAACCTCAAAATATTTCTATCGATAACTGCCATTCGGCTAATCTCCCAATTTTTTGCATATTTTTTGATTATAGAATCGATTTTCCCTTTATTAGAGTCTACTCCTTTAATTAATCGGGAAAAAAAAATAACTATTGACTCATCTTCTATAGTTGCAGCTAAGCTGCTTAGGAGGGCATCCTGGGGAGTGATTTTAGATAACTCTATCTGGTAAAGGAGGCAGAGAGCAATATCACGTGCTTTGGATCGAGATCTCATATTTAGAACGAAAGTTAATTAACTAGTCCATAGTCTTATGTCCGAAGTCCTAAGTCATTATTTTTAAAAATAAATAATAAAGATTATTTTTTGACTTTGGACATTGGACGTTGGACCTAGGACTTTTTATAGTTGGCTGTATAAATTTGCCATTTCAAGAGCTGAAAAAGCTGCATCAGAACCTTTATTCCCTTGTTTGGTCCCGGATCTTTCCGTTGCCTGTTCGATAGTATCAGCTGTAATTATTCCAAAGGCTATAGGAATTTTTTTGTCTTGGGCTATTTTAGCTATACCTTTTGTTACCTCGGATGATATATATTCAAAATGAGGAGTATCGCCCCTTATAACCGCGCCTAAGGTTATTACTGCATCAAATTTGTTGACCTGTAATTTTGATAAAATTTGGGGAATTTCAAAAGACCCCGGAGACCAGTAGAGAGAAATATTTTTATCATCTGTGCCGCATTTTTTTAAAGTATCCATACAGCCTTCCAGCAGCCGCTTGCTGATTACTTCATTAAAACGAGAAACCACTATTGCTATTTTTTTACCTCTACCGTCAAATTTTCCTTTGAGTTGTTTCATAGCCCCCTCCATTGAAAATGATTTTATTTAGCAAAGTACCTTAACAAACAAAATTATATCACAAGATATGGTCTAATTTATCTTTTTTTGTATTTAAATAATGGCTGTTATCTTTGCAAGATTTTATTTTCATCGGCACTCTTTCGGCTATCTCTAAACCATAGCCTTCAAGGCCTACGATTTTTCGCGGATTATTCGTCAAAAGCCGTATCTTTTTAACTCCTAAATCCTCAAGAATTTGAGCCCCAATTCCATAATCCCGCAAATCAGGCTCAAATCCTAAATCAGTATTAGCTTCAACCGTATCTTTGCCTTCCTCTTGTAGTTTATAAGCCCTGATCTTATTAGCTAAACCAATTCCCCTGCCTTCTTGGCGCATATATAAAAGTACACCCCCGGACTCACCAATCATCTTTAATGATGTATTAAGTTGATTTCCGCAATCGCAGCGTAATGAAGAAAGCACATCTCCGGTCAAGCATTCCGAATGAACCCGCACCAGAGTAGGTTTATCTTTTTTTAACCCTTTTGTCAAAGCAAGATGTTGGCTTTTATCTATCCTGGACTGATAGAGAAATAAAGAAAAATCTCCATAGGAAGTAGGGAGGTTTACTTTTTCCAGCAAACTAACCAGTTTTTCCTTCCTCCTTCGATATTCAATCAGGGAAGCAATAGTACAAATCTTTAATTCGTACTTCCTGGAAAACTCAACTAAATCAGGGAACCTTGCCATCGATCCATCTGCTTTGATTATCTCACAAATAACTCCGGCCGGATTAAGGCCGGCTGACCTTGCAAGGTCAACTGCAGCTTCGGTATGCCCTGCTCTAACTAAAACCCCTCCATCCTGAGCTTCAAGCGGAAAAAGATGTCCGGGTTTGTTAAAAGAATCAGGATTGCTTTTTGGATCGATTAATACCTTAATTGTCCTGGCCCGGTCATAAGCGGAAATTCCGGTTGTAACTCCCGCCTTTGCATCCACTGAAATCCGCCAGGCAGTTTCGAACTTATCCGACGAACCTTTATCCGCCATCGGATTCAGCTGAAGTTCGGCTATCCGTTGTTTCGTCAAAGGCACACACACCAAGCCTCTTGCCTCCTTGATCATAAAATTAATAATCTCAGGAGTCGCAAATTGAGCTGCAATGACAATATCCCCTTCGTTCTCGCGGGATTCATCATCAACCACAATCACCGGTTTGCCTTTTTTAATATCTTCAATAATTTCTTCAATCGTATTAGTCATAGAGTCAAATACTCTAACTCACAAGGTAAAAGTTGTCAAGTACTTTGCGTTTTGAGAGGAAAGATTATCGTTTTGTCCACTGAAATCTTTTGCGGGCGCCTTTACGGCCATATTTCTTGCGTTCTTTTGCGCGTGGGTCGCGGGTAAGAAAACTTTGTTCTTTTAAAACAGCCTTCAACTCAGGCCTCCAATCAATTAAACAACGGGCTATCCCTAAAGATATCGAACCAGCCTGGCCGCTTAAGCCTCCGCCGGTTACCTTTGCTTCTACGTCTACTTTTTTATCCAGCTCTGTTGCTATTAAAGGCCTTTTTGCCTGATTCCGGCTATCAACAGTAGTAAAATAGCTATCTATTTCTTTACCGTTTACTTTCATAGCACCGGTCGCTTCCGGTATTAATTTAACTCTTGCTACCGACTCCTTCCGCCTGCCGGTAGCGCTATATTTTTTTTGTTCTTTTTTTTCCATCTTAACCTTATTTTTAAAAATTATTTTACAGGATAAATCTCTTTTGGTTGTTGAGCTGTTTGTTCATGGTTAGAGTCAGGATAAATCTTTAGAGATCTGAGCATATTTTTTCTTAATAAATTCTTAGGCAACATCCCCCCCACTGCATAAAATAAAACTTTGCTGGGATTCTTTTCCGATAGTTCCTCTAGGCTGATTTCCTTCCTGCCGCCGGGATAACCTGAATATTTATCATATTTTTTATCTTTCTCTTTTTTGCCGGTTACCTTTATCTTCTTAGCGTTAATAACAACTACTTTATCCCCGCAAATAGAATTAGGAGTATAATCTGCTTTGTGCTTGCCTTGTAATATTTTAGCGATACGGGTAGCCAGACGGCCCAAAATTTTTCCTTGAGCATTAATTAAAACCCAATCTTTATCATCTTTTTTATAAAACTTAGTCTTACGCATAGGCACTTTTTATACCATATTTTAGAGTCTTGTCAAGCTAAACTTAGATTTTACCTATTGGCAGGCAATTGCCTGCTCCAAACTAAAATTTTGCTCATATAAAGCTTTTCCCACGATTACGCCGGCTGCTTGCGGAGCAATTTTTTTTAGCTTTTTTATATCTTCGAGAGACGAAACCCCTCCGGAAAAAATCAAATTAAATTGGCTGGCCTCTGAAAGTTCTTTTATTCTACTTAAATTAAAACCTTCCAGAGTACCGTCTCTGGAGATATCGGTATAGATAACCCAACTCACTCCCTGGTCTTTTAAATATTTTAAATATTGCATTATTGGTAAATCAGTGTTTTTTTGCCAGCCTTTTATCGCCAACCTTCCTTCTGATTCATCTACAGCAACTGCAATTTTAGAACCGCCGATTTTTAGGGCTTTTTTTAAAAAACCGGGATCAACCGCCTTGGTCCCGATAATCAGCCTTTCTACTCCAATCGCAAGAAGTTCTCTTACTCTATCCAGGCTCCTTATCCCGCCGCCGACCTCAACCGGGATGCTTAGCTCAGAAATAATATTTGCTATAATATCTTTGTTATCTCCTTCAGAAAAAGCAGCAGACAAGTCTACCAAATGAATCCAACCGGCCCCTTTTTGCTGCCATTTTTTTGCAAAAGAAACCGGATCCCGGCCGTAAACCTTACAGTCAGATTTATTTCCTTTAGTCAATCTTACTACTTTTTTTTGATATAAATCAATAGCGGGAATTATTATCATTTTTTCTAGTCCTAAGCCTTTAAAAAATTTTCTAACACTTTTAAGCCTTTTTTTTGGCTTTTCTCCGGATGGAACTGAATCCCCCAAATATTTTTCTTCCCCAGGGCAGAAACAAACTCTTGGCCGTAATCGGTAGTCGCTAAGGCAACTTTCTCGCGGGGTTGGCAAAAATAAGAGTGAGCAAAATAAAAATAACTGCCATCTTCTATCCCTTCAAACAAATCTACCATTTCATCTTGACTTTGGACTTTGGACTTTGGACTTTGGACTTTTTTAATTTGATTCCAACCCATATGCGGTACAATCAAGCCGTTATCGTCAAATCTTGATACTTTTCCTTTTATAACCCCCAGGCCCGAAACACCTTGCGCTTCACTGCTTTTTTCAAACAACAGATGCATCCCTAAACAAATCCCCAAAAAAGGCACTCCCTCTTTTATCTTTTCCTTTAGAGGATCAATCAACCTTCTTGATTCTAACTGCTTGACGGCTTGGGCAAAATGACCCACCCCGGGAAAAATTATTTTTTTGGCAGATTGTAGCCTTTCGGGTGAAGCGGTAACAACTGCTTCCTTCCCCAAAAATAAAACAGCATTTTTTACGCTTTCTAAATTACCCATCCCATAGTCAATAATTACTATCATAATACTTAGTCTAAAGTCATCTTTTTATATTTTATAAAAACTTTCTTAATTATTTTTCCAACATGTACTATTCACAGCTAATGTTGACAAACAAAAGAAACGAAGTTATAAAAAACAAATTTTTGAGCGCTCTATGATTTTAACAGTAAAATGCCGTTAAAAAAATCGACCCATTCGACTTCGCTCAGGGTCGATGCTGAGTATTATCGAAGCATCGACGAGCCGCGAAGCGCTGGGAGGAGATTTTTAGGCATTTTTCTGTGTTTCCAGCTAAAACTTAGAGAAAAAATCATACCAGTGCGAAAAAATTTTGTTTCTTGAGTATTTGTAAACACATCTACTGAATTATACATCCAACATAGGACTTTGGACTTTTTAATCAATAATTCCTTTAGTTGAGGGGATACCACGGCGGCGTGAATCAACTTGAGTAGCTTGATCTAAAGATTTACCTAAAGCCTTAAATAAAGCTTCAAGTATATGATGCAGATCCCCTTCACCGGATTTAATTATATAAACCAGGCTTAGCCCCGAATGCTGGATAAAGGCTTCCAGAAACTCTTCTGCATGGCTAAAACCAAATTTTGTATCATCAAATCTGCTATTGGCCAACAAAGCATCGACCATCTCTTTATCCCCAAAAGATACTTTTTTCAATAAAGAAGGCCTGCCGCTAATATCAAGATTGGCTTCGACTACCACTTTATCCATAGTAACAGAAAAACTGCCATACCTATTTATCCCTTGTTTATCTCCTAACGATTCTTTTAAGCCTTTGCCTAAGGCGATCCCAATATCCTCAATTATATGATGCTGAAGGTCACCCTCAGCTTTAAGCTCTAGATCAAAAAAACCATGAAAAGCAAACAAAGCAAGTAAATGGTTTAATGGCTCAAAACCGGTGTCTATTTTAGCATTTCCTGCTCCCTCTAAACTAAATCGGCCCCGGATATCCACTTCATTGGTTTTTCTTTGTAATTGCGTTTGCCTTTTTTTATTAAACATTATGCTCCTTTGTTTAGCTCGTTTTCTATCCGCTTGCGCACGCTCTCAATATGTTTCTTCATACCTTCTAAACCGGCAATTTTTTCTAAGATTTCATACTCCTCTAACACAGCCTTTTTTGTATAGCGAATAATGTGATTTTCTTTTAAAAAATCTTTAACTGAGAGTGTAGAAAAAAACCGGCTGCTTCCTCCGGTCGGCAAAACATGTGAAGGGCCAGCGGTATAATCACCTAATGCAACCGGACTATAATCTCCTAAAAATATGGCTCCGGCATTTTTAATTTTTGAAACCAAAGCATGTGGCTTTTTAGTCAGAATGGCTAGATGCTCGGGAGCAATTTCATTTACAATCTGGGCCGCCTTATCTAAATTCCTCACCCGCAAGGCATACCCTTTGACTTTACTCCGGCGCAAAGCCCTGATAATTCGTTTTGAATTCGTAACCACAATACCTAAGCCCTTATGGTGCTCTATCTGGGCTTCTAAATCAGCAATTATATAATCTACATTTGAATTGCTGGAGGCAACCACCACAACCTCAGAGGGGCCGGCCAACATATCGATATCTACCTGGCCAAAAACCTGTCTTTTTGCCTCAGTCACATATTCATTCCCCGGCCCGATAATTTTATCGACTCTTTGAATGGTTTCTGTGCCGTAAGCCATAGCTGCAATAGCTTGAGCCCCACCGGCTCGATATATTTTTTTTATTTTTAAAAGAGAAGCAATAGCTAAAATAAAAGGGTTAACTCTTCCTTCCTGATCAGGAGGAGAGACTAAAACAACTTCACCAACACCAGCTACCAAAGCTGGGATTACAGACATATAGACCGAAGAAACCAAAGGAGCGGTCCCGGCCGGGATATAAACTCCGACCCTGGCTAAAGGAATATAGCGGCTAATAAGCTTTTTGCCATTTGGGTCCTTTACTCTTTTGGTTTTAGGAATTTGGCTCTTATAGAATTTAGTAATATTTTCAATAGCCACCTTAAAACTCGAGATAAGCGATGAATTTAAGTCTCCAAAAGCCGCGCTTATCTCCGATTCGCTAACTTGAATATTTTTAGCGGATATTTTTACTTTATCGAACTTTTTGGTGTAGTCAATTAGCGCCTTATCCCCGCAGTCCTTTACTTTATCTATAATCTTAGAAACTTTAAGATCAACACTATCTCTACGGACTCTTCTTTTCTTAATTATTTTTCGCAGGCTATCGATATTTCTAATTACTCTCATTGTTTAAAAACCTCACAAAATAACTTTTAATTTTAAGCGTTAAGCCTGCCTCTTTTTTGGCAACTACTCCCTGAACCAGCTTATCAGTCCCCCCGCCTTTTAAGGACAGATCATCCTTAACGCTGTCTATAAAATCTTTACAACTTATTCCCTGGTCATTTAATTTTTTTGAACAAAAAGATAAAAATCTCAATTTATTGTTTTGTTTGCCAATAAAAAAAGCAAAAAAAGAATCTAATTTATCCTTAAGCAAATCAGCTAAATCAAAAAAATTCGAATAATTTAAATCGAGACTATTAATTTCTGTAAAATCATAAATTAATAAATTTTTTCCGGCAGCCTGCTCTAGGTGCTTGTCAATTAACTTTTTGGCAATGCCCGATACTTTCTCTTTTTCTAATTTTACTACTCTGCTCTTGCAATCTTTATAACTTTTTAATTCTTTTTCTAAGGCCGGTTTAATCTTAGCGGTACTAGATTTAAGCATTTTAGCTAGCTCAATCAGTTTATTCTTTTGATCTTTAAAGGCCTGGTAAAATTTGCTGCCGACTACCGCCTCAATCCTTCTTATTCCGCTGCTTACCGAGCCTTCGGAAACTATCATAAAACCCGCTATCTCTGAACTATTATCAAGGTGTGTGCCGCCGCATAATTCCTTGCTATAATCTGATATAGATACCATTCTTACTTCATTGTCATATTTTTCTTTAAAAAACGCCAAAGCGCCTTTTTCCTTAGCTGTTTGAAAAGATAAATTCTCTTTACAAACCTTATCTGCTTTTAAAATATAAAAATTTACTAAATTTTCAATCTTTTCTATTTGAAAAAAATCCAACCCTTTAAAGTGGGTAAAATCAAAACGAAGACGGTCTTCATCAACCAACGAACCCTGCTGGCTTACGTGTTCTCCCAAAACTTCCCGTAAAGATGCCTGGAGGAGATGGGTTGCGGTATGGGCCCGGGATAACGCTTTTCTCCTTTTGTTGTCTACCCTTGCCCTTGCTTTCTCTTCTTTAATTACGCCCTCTATAACCTCGCCTTGATGAAGCGCAACGGATTCGGCCCCTATCCTATAAGCATTTTTAACATAAAATTTACCTTGATTTGTTTTAATAATTCCCCGGTCGGAAAGCTGGCCGCCGGATTCAGTATAAAAAGGAGTTTTATCTAAAATCACTACCCCCTTTTGCCCTTTTTCAAGGCATTCTCGTTTATCTTCCCAATTGACTTTTGTGCCTTTTAAGGGAAAAATATCAGTTATCTTAGCAGAAATTTCACAGTTTTCGTATCCGGTAAATTGAGTAGCCTCTTTTTCAGCCAACAAAGGGCAACCTTTTTTAAATATCTCCGGAGAAAATTTGCTTCCGGCCCGGGAACGTTCTTTTTGTTTGGCTAAAAGCTTAATTGCCCCTTTTTTATCTATCTCCGCCCCAAATTCCCCAGCAGCAGCTTCACTCAATTCAAAAGGGAATCCGTAGGTATCATAAAGAAAAAAAAGTTTATCAGCCGATAATATTTTTTTCTTTTCTTTTTTTAGCTGATCCAGGTATTCCTTAAGTTTACTTTTACCTTCATCAAGGGTTAATATGAATTTCTCCTCTTCTGCCTTTACCACTTTTTCTACTATCTGCGCTTTTTCCGCAATAAAAGGATAAGCCCCCTGCATCAACTCAACAAACAAAGGTATTAATTGATAAATAAACGCCCTTTTATAGCCTATAAGATTAGCAGCCCACAAAGCTTTTCTTAACAACTTACGGACCACATAACCGCGCTCTTCATTAGAAGGATAAACTCCGTCTGCTACCGAAAAGATAACAGCTCTGGCATGGTCAACTATAGAATTAACTAAATAATCTTTATTAAAATCAGCTGACAATCCTAAAATTTCTTTTACCTTAGCGCAAGCCGGAGCCAGTATATCGATTTCAAAATTAGAATCTTTATTTTGCAAAACTGAAGCCATTCTTTCCAATCCCATGCCGGTATCGATATTTTTCTGTGGCAATGCCTTAAGGCTTCCATCCGGCTGCCGGTCAAACTGAGTGAAAACAAGATTCCAAATTTCGACAAATCTAGCGCAACCACAAGAGGGATTGCAAGAATCTTTCTGGCACCCTTTGTTTTTACCCCGGTCAAAAAAAATCTCGGCGCAGGGGCCGCAGGGTCCGCAGGGGCCGGCGTCGATAACATTAGCCGGCCAAAAATTTTCGCTTTGGCCAAACTTTACGATTTTATCAACCGGAATTCCTATCTTATCTTTCCAGATATCAAAAGATTCCTGGTCATTTTTATATACAGAAACCCAAAGATTTTCCTTATTAATCCTTAACTTTTCAACCAAAAACTCCCAGGCCATCTCAATCGCTTCTTTCTTAAAGTAATCCCCAAAGGAAAAATTACCTAGCATCTCAAAAAAAGTATGATGATAAGGAGTCTTGCCGACTCTTTCGATATCGCCGGTCCGCAAACATCGTTGACAAGATACCGCAGAACCTACTCCTTTAACTTCGCCTAAGAAATAAGGCTTAAAGCGGTTCATGCCGGCTGAAGTAAAAAGAACCGACGCATCGCCGGGTACCAAACTATCCGAAGGAAAAAATTTATGGTTTTTTTCTTTAAAAAAATCTATATATTCTTGGCGTAATTTATCTGTTTTCATCTGCTTGCCGGTCGATTCTGTTTAAATAAACAAATATATCTTTATAATAAAACCCTTTATTTGCTAAAAACCTTATTGCCTTTTCTTTTAGCTTTTTTTGATCTAGATCCGGTTTACTTTTCTTTAGAGAATAAATTTTTTCTTTAAAAAGTTTTTCTATTAGCTTATCGCTTTGGCTTTCTATTTCCTCTAAAGCTTTCTTCCGTAATCTAGCTGCAACCTTAAATTTTTTCAGGTTAAATTCAACCTTTACCGGCCCCCAGCCTTTAGCAACAGAACTCTCAACATAATTTTTTACAAACTCTTGATCATCTATATAATTATAATCTTTTAGGCTTCTGACTACTTTTCTGATAATTGCTTTAGAAAACTCTTTTTTTCTTAGGCGCAGGCGAATTTCATATTCACTCCTTGGCCGATAGCGAAGGAGCAGGTAGGCATAACTTAAAGCCTTGCTGAAACTTTTCAATTTACTATTCTTTAAGGACTATATAGCCTCTGTTGGTCTTAATTAAACAACTGCCCTTGACTGAATCCGTAACTTCTTTAAAGTTCTGGATATTCTTTATATCTTTGTTTTCGATCTCTTCGATTAAATCCCCACGCTGCAAACCACTAGCCTCGGCAGGAGAATCATCTTCTAACTCAATAACAACAACTCCTGAATTCTGCTTAACCCCTAGCTTTTGCTTAAGATAAGAATCCAGGTTTTTAACTGACATTCCCCGAAAATTAGCTTTATCTTGGTTGGTTAACTGCTTAAGCCTTCTAACATCTTCGGGCCTTTTACCAACTTCTATATCGATATTTTTTTCCTTTCCATTCCGCAAAATTACTAAATTCGCCTTTTGGCCGACCTCGCTATCGGTGACCATTCTTACTAAATCCCGGGTGGTTTTTACTGATTTTTGATTATAAGTTAAAATCAAATCTCCTTCTTTTAAGCCGGCTTTTTTAGCCGGAGAATCTTGGTAAACTTTAACAATTATCACCCCTTCTTTTTTCTTTATGCCAAAATAGTTGCGCAAATCCTGGTTTAAATCCTGAATGCTTACCCCTAACCATCCGTATAATACTTCCTGGCCTTTTATAAGCTTGTCGATTATTTTTTTAGCTTTATTTATCGGAATCGCAAAACCAAGGCCTTGATAACCTCCGGTACGGGTAAGAATAGCTACGTTTATCCCTACCACTTCCCCTTTTAAATTAACAAGCGGCCCTCCGCTATTGCCGGGATTAATTGCGGCATCGGTCTGGATTAAACCATCATAGCCAATCCTCCGGTCTCCCAAAGCCGGTAGATATCTCTGCAGTGCGCTAACTACTCCGACAGTAACGGTTGGTTCAGGGTTTTCAATCGCAAAACCAAAAGGGTTTCCAATTGCAACTACCCAATTTCCTATTTTTAAATCAGATGAATCTCCTAAATCAGAAACAGGAAGGTCATCGGCATCTATCTTTATCACAGCTAAATCGCTTTTAGGGTCGACTCCGGCTACCTCGGCGTCAAACTCCCTGCCATCTGACAATTTAACTACTACATCTTCAGCTTTAGAAACCACATGCGCATTAGTAAGGATATAACCGTCTTTTTTAATAATTACACCGCTGCCCAGCCCCATTCTTTCATATTCCCGTTCGGGAGATCTTTCGAAAAAATCTTCGAAAAACTTTTGGAAAGGGTCATCAGTCTCTCCTTCAAAAGGAGACCCAAAATAAAACTGAGTGCCAACTTTTTCCTTAATCACAGAACTTATCGACACAACCGATTTACCGACATCTTCAGCGACCTTTACGGTTGCCTCCTCCAGCCCTACCGCTCTGGCAGAGTAACCGGTTTGGATAAAGCAACCCGTTAAAATTAAAGTGATGATTATTTTTTTCATATTACCCCTCCTTGCCCTCTGTCTCTTCGCTTGCCATTTCTTTGGTTAGCTCTTTTTCCAGTTTTTCTTTTAGTTGATTATTTTCTTTGAGGACTTTGCGTAAATTTTCCTTACCTTGGGCTACATTTTCATCCTTCCAGGAAAACCAGCTTCCGGATTGCTTTAATATCCCTTTTTCCATCGCGGCATCGATTAAAGCGCCGGTTTTAGAAACGCCTTCGTCATACATGATTTCAAACATAGCTTCACGGAAAGGAGGCGCTACTTTATTTTTAACAATTTTTGCCCGGACTCTCATTCCCACAACGCCTTCGCTCGTAGTCAAAGTTGCTCTTTTCCTAAGATCAATTCTCACCGATGAATAAAACTTTAACGCCCTGCCACCCGGAGTTACCTCAGGAGAGCCAAACATAACACCAACTTTTTCCCTAATCTGGTTAATGAAAACAACACAAGTCTTTGATTTGCTTACCACCGCGGTTAACTTGCGCATAGCCTGGCTCATTAGCCTGGCTTGAAGGGCAATCTGGGAATCTCCCATCTGGCCTTCGATTTCAGCCTTAGGAACAAGCGCTGCTACCGAATCCACCACTATCATATCCACTGCATTTGAACGCACCAAAGCCTCTACTATATCTAAAGCCTGTTCTCCGGTATCGGGCTGAGAGATTAAAAGATCATCCAATTTAACTCCGATTAATTTTGCGTATTTAGGGTCAAAACTATGCTCAGCATCAATAAAAGCAGCTACCCCATCATTCTTTTGAGCTTCAGCGATAATGCTTAAAGTGAGAGTGGTTTTACCCGAACCTTCCGGGCCGTAAATCTCCATCGCTCTGCCGCGCGGCAAGCCTCCGGCTCCCAAGGCTTCGTCTAAGGAATAGATTCCGGTAGGTATTACCGACACATCCAGGCTGCGGCCCTCACCCATTCTCATAATTGCGCCCTTGCCAAATTGTTTTTCAATTTGTGAAAGGGCCAAATTCAACGCCTTTTTTTTACCATCCTGATTGTTTATTTTCTTTTGTTTTTGAGCCATACATACCTCCATTGAAAATGATTTTATTTAGCGAAGTGTCTTAACTTTAATCTATCGAGAATTTAATATTTGACGTTTTTAGCTTCCGCCATACAGTTTGTATTTAGAATTATACCTTTACAAAACTAAAGTGTCAAACTTCCCTGCGTCTGCCCTAAAGAACAATCTGTGAAATTAAAATTTATTCTCCTTGCCTTTCAAAATCATTTTTATATTTTTTTTATGCCTGATTACAATAAATAAAAAAAGCAAAACGCCTAATACTTTCAACTCCGTTGCTTGAGATAAAATAAAAGAAAAAATTACAAAAGAAAAAGAGGCTAAAATAGAAGCTAAAGAAACTATTCTGGTTAATAAAAATATAATTAACCAAGTTATTAAACTAATCAATAATATTATTTTTAAAGAAACAAACGAAAAACACAAAGCAGCCAGCACCCCAAGGCTGGTAGCCACCCCCTTGCCTCCTTTAAATTTTAAAAAAGGCGGCCAATTATGGCCTGCGATTGCTGCGGCTCCTAAAATAATTAAAAAATAAGATTCGAAATGACCGAAAAAATAAACTAAAAAAGGAACTATAAACCCTTTTAAAAAATCAAAGAAAAATACAAATATGCCCCATTTTTTGCCAACCACCCTAAAAACATTAGTCGCTCCGATATTACCGGAGCCATAACTGCGAATATCGATATGTTTAATCTTTCGGGCGGCAATATATCCAAAGGGGATAGACCCCAGGAAAAAACTAGCGAGAAGAAGGATTGATTTTAGCATTTAATGCTCTTACCCCCCGTAAAAAATAATCTAAACCGGATATTAATGTAAAAGCTGCGGCCACCAGCGAGATATAAAAGTGATAAGGTACTTTTAATAAAATCCAAAAAATAGTTATCATTTGAGAAAAGGTTGTGAATTTTCCCCAAAATGAAGGAGAAATTTCTATTTCTATTTTGAGCATTTTTAAAATTGCGAAACCAAACGATATAATCAAATCCCTGCTTACCACAATTAAAACCAGCCATAAATACATAGGATATTCTTTTAAAAGCAACAATGTTATAAAGGCAGTTAGAAGAAGGAGTTTGTCTGCTAACGGATCGATAATCTGGCCTAATTCAGATTTTTCTTTCTTTATCCTGGCTACCATCCCGTCAAAAAAATCACTTAAAACTGCTAAAACAAAAACTGCCACAGCAAAATATCTCATAGCCGGGTGAGTTTCAGAATAAATAAGCAAAGACACAAAAACAGGAATAAGAATTATTCTTATCGAGCTAATTTTATCGGCAAAACTCATATTAGTTACCCCCTAGCTTTGAGTTTATTTAAAGTTTAATATTTGGGATTCAGAGTTTATCCTCTGCTATTTCCTCTAACTCAGTACCATCATAAGGGCATTTTTCTAAAGAAATTTGATATCTTCTCCGGCACACTGGGCACTGTTTAGGCAAACTATCTTCTTTTAAATAGGAGCCTATCCACTCTTTCTTTTTTTCTTTAATTTGATTTTCGTCTAAAACCTCGCTCTTCTTTCTGAAAACATCATCTTCATAGACATATTCCTGAGTTGTGACGCAACCGGCTAAAAACAAACCGATCACTAACAATAACCCAATATTCTTTATTGACTTCAGACTTTGGACTTCAGACGTTGGACTTTTAATCATTCTATCATCCCGATCCTTTTTGGCGGCCACCAGATAAAAATTGCTTCTCCGATAATTTGCTCTTTATCGACAAAACCCCAGTAACGGCTATCCTTGGAACTAATGCTATTATCTCCCAAACAAAAATATTTTTTCTCCGGAACAACTACTTTTTTGCCTGTTCTTGCGTATTCGCCTTGGTTATAATAAAAAAAAGCCGCAACTTCCGGCATAATAACTTCCTCGCCGTTAATCTGAATATTTCCTTTATTTATTTCGATAGTCTCCCCGGGTAAGCCAACAACTCTTTTTATATATGGTTTTCTTCTATACCAAGGTTGTTTTACCTCTTGAGGCGGTATAAAAACTATCACATCTCCTCTCTCCGGATCAGCGAATCCAGGCAGCCGGCCTAAATTAAAAGGCATCTTCGGCCCATAGCTTAACTTGCTTACAAATATCTTATCTTTAGGCTTAAGAGTAGGAACCATTGAAGTAGTAGGAATCTTATACATTTGGAAAAAAAATGTTTTTAAAACTACGACTAAAAGCGCGGCAACTACTATTGATTCAATCCATTCTCTTGTTGAACTTTTTTTCTTCATTTTTCTCCTGTTAACACAACATTATTCTTTTTCGTTTTTAGCAAAATTTACATCTTCAGGACTTCCAAAAAAGCCCCCCGGGGTACAGAAACATTTCCCAGCTGTTTCATCTTCTTTTTGCCTTTTTTTTGTTTTTCCCAAAGTTTTCTTTTTCTGCTCACATCGCCACCGTAACATTTTGCCGTAACATTCTTTTTCATAGCCCGGACCTTAGCAGAAGCTATTATTTTTGAGCCTATAGCAGCTTGCACTTTAACCTCATACATCTGGCGGGGGATTAGCTCTTTTAACTTCTCTGCCACAGCCCGCCCTTTACTCTCTGCTTTGGTTCTATGAACTAAAAGAGAAAAAGCATCTACTTTTTTTTGATTAAAAAGAATATCCAGCTGAACGATATCTGTTTCCTTATACCCTGTAAACTCATAATCAAAAGAACCGTATCCGCGAGTCACAGACTTTATTTTATCATAAAAATCAATAACTATTTCAGATAAAGGTATGTCAAACATTATGTTAAGGCGGTCTTTGCCCAGATAATCCATTTTTTTAAAATTCCCTCGCCTTGACTTAGCTAAATCACACACCGAATCAATAAAATCAACCGGCACCATAATCGTAGCGGTGACAAATGGTTCATAAACGTGGTCAATTTCTTGCAAATCGGGAAATTGATGAGCGCTTTCAATCTCTTTGGTTTTCCTAGACCCTTTTTGTCTTATTTTATATTTAACATTAGGCGATGTAACTATAAGATCAAGATCATATTCTCTCTCCAGCCTTTCCTGGACAATATCCATATGGAGAAGGCCTAAAAAGCCGCAGCGGAACCCATGGCCCAGGCCGCCTAAACTATCCGGCTCATAGCTAAAAGAGGAGTCGGAAAGATTTAGCTTTTCGATAGCTTCACGCAAACTTATATAGTCCTGCGAGGAAGAAGGGAATATCCCCGCAAAAACCATCGGCGACATTTTCTGATAACTTTCGAAAGGAGAAGAAGCGGGATTTGCACTTAAGGTAACGGTATCTCCCACATCAACCTCGTTAGGATTTTTTATGTTGCAGCAAATATAACCAACCTGGCCGCAAGCAAGACTCTCCTTTTTTACAGGTTGAGGTGAAAAAATACCTATCTCCTCGACCCGGTATTCTTTCTTTTGGTGCATCAATAAAATTCTGTCGCCTTGTTTAATTTTCCCGTCAAAAATTCTTAAAAAAAGTACAACGCCCCGGTATAAATCATAAGCAGAATCAAAAAGTACTGCTCTGGTTGGTTTTTCCGGATCTCCGGAAGGCGGGGGAATTTCTTTGATTAACCTATCCAGCAACTCTCCTACCCCAGACCCGTCTTTAGCAGAAACCGCCGAGACTTCTTCCTTTTTAAAACCAAAAATATCAAACAACTGCCGGTACCCTTTTTCTAAATCCGCGCCGGGTAAGTCTATTTTGTTAAGAACAGGAATAATTTTTAAATTGCCTTCTAAAGCTAAATGAAAGTTAGCTACGGTTTGCGCTTCAACTCCCTGAGCGGCATCAACTAAAAGAATTGCTCCCTCACAGCCTTTTAAAGATTTTGCGACTTCATAACTGAAATCAACATGGCCGGGAGTATCGATTAAATTTAAAATATAACTATCTCCGCCGGAAGAATAGACCAAGCGCACTGCTTTTGCCTTAATCGTAATCCCTCTTTCTCTTTCTAATTCCATACTGTCTAGCATCTGCTGAGAAATTTTTCCTTTAACGGTTCCGGCAATTTCTAAAAATCTATCCGCTAAGGTAGATTTACCATGGTCTATATGGGCTATAATGCAAAAATTCCTGGTTTTTCTTTTTTGTTCCATTTTTATTTTTCTTTGATAATAGCAAATAATTTCTCGATTACTTCCGGGATTAAAAGATGAGTTGTGTCGATATAGCGAGTGCCTTCGGTCAATCTAAGCGACCCTACTTCGCGGTTCTTATCTGCCTTATCCCTTTTTACCAAGTCATCGGCAACTTCTTGCTGGTTAACAACTTCACCTTCTTTTAAAAGCTGCTGGACTCTTCTCTCAATTCTTATTTTTTGATTAGCGTCAAGATAAAATTTGAATTCAGCATCCGGGAAAACTACTGTAGTTATGTCTCTGCCTTCAACAACATAATTTTTCCCGGCAGCTTCTTTTCTCTGTAGCCCATTCATAATTTCTCTCACCCTTTTAAACCCTACTATCTTAGAAATATTTTTATCTATCCGCGGTTTACGAATCTCTTTGCTGATATCTGCGTCTTTTAAATATACTTTATTATTATCTATTTTTAAATCCAGGCTCTTAGCCAGATTGGTTAACCCCTCTTCATCCTCTGGATTAACGCCTTTCTCTAACACAGCATAGGTTAAAACCCGGTAAGTCGCTCCGGTATCTAAAAAAGAAAAACTTAACCGTTTGGCCAGTTGTTCAGCCACCGTAGTTTTACCGGAACCGGCCGGCCCGTCTATCGCTACAATCATGATAACTTACCCCGTCTTTTATTGGCTTTTTTTATCAGCCTTTTTAATTTTTGCCTATCTCTTTTGACGATTAAATCCCTGAATTCATTTAAACTCTCGTTGTATTTATCTATATCTTTTAGCATTTTAGCTGCATTAGTTAAAAAAATATCTGCCCACAAATCAGAAGAAGAAGATGCAATTCTGGTTAAATCACGAAAACCTGAAGAACTAAATTCTAGATATTTAGCTGGTATCGCATTAGTTAAAGAAAAACAAATAAGGTGAGGCAGGTGGGACACAAAACCAACAATTCTGTCGTGGCCGGCCGGAGTAGTCCGGACGACTTTAGATCCAACTTTTTTCCAAATTCTTTCAACCAGATAGGAACTTCTATTGGCTGAGGTAATAAAACACAATGAACCTCGATAAAGGTCTTCCCTGGCTTCCTCTACTCCTTCCTTTTCCGAACCACAAAAAGGATGACAACCCACAAAAGAAACTCCTTTAGGAAGTTTCTTCTTAGCCACTTTTTCTATCTCCTCTTTAGTGCTTCCTAAATCAAAAACAATTGATCCTTTTTTTAAACAGGAGCCTGCTCTTTTTAAAAAATCAATAATGACTCCAACTGGAGTAGCTAAAATCAAGATATCTGCCTCTTTGGCTATCTTTTTACCGGATCTTTCTATCCTATCTAAAACTTTAACTTTCTTAAGGCGCCTAAATGCCTTATCGCTTCTGGCATGCCCTATAATCTCAAAGTTACTAAAACTTTTCTTAAGGGCTAGGGCCAGAGAACCCCCCATAAACCCAACTCCGATGATACCTACTTTTTTAATTTTTTTAAGTTCCATAACATTATGTCATAAGTCCATAAGTCATATGACCTATGACTTATTACTTATTACTTATAATTCTCTTCCCACCGATTCAGCTACCTGCTTTAATTCCTTCATCAAAATTGCAAAATTTTCCGGCAATAACTGCTGAGGGCCATCACTTAAAGCTTCTTTAGGATTAGGATGCACCTCAACCAAAAGCCCGTCGGCTCCGGCTGCCACGGCTGCCTTGCTTAAGGGGTTAACTAAACCCCACTTACCGGCAGCATGAGAAGGGTCAACGATGACCGGCAAATGAGAACACATTTTAATAACCGGCACAGCGCTTATATCCAAAGTATTACGGGTAAATTCGCTAAAAGTCCTAATTCCCCTTTCGCAGAGAATTACGTTAAAATTACCTTCGGATAAGATATACTCTGCGCTCATCAAAAGTTCTTTTACGGTAGCGCTTAACCCTCTTTTTAAAATAATCGGCTTTTTAGTCTGGCCTACTTCTTTTAGCAAATTAAAATTCTGCATATTCCGGGCGCCTATTTGGAGCACATCCGCATAACGGGCAACAAGCTCGACATCTCTTGTATCCATAACTTCGGTAACAGCTGCTATGCCAAACTGGTTGGAAACATCCTGTAAAATTTTTAACCCTTCTTCGCCTAAACCCTGAAAACTATAAGGAGAAGTCCTTGGCTTAAAAGCTCCTCCGCGAATCAAAGAAGCCCCCGAATCCTTAATCTTACCGGCTATTTCTTGAAGCTGCGCCTTTGTTTCAATTGAACAGGGCCCGGCAACAATATTTATTTTTTCTGAACCAAACTCAAGCGAGTCCTTTACTTTAACTACACTATCTTGTTGCTTAAATTCTCTGGAAACCAGCTTATAAGGCGCCAACACCGGCATTACTTTATCTACACCGGGATAAGCCTCAAGTGGCTGAAAGCGAATCACATCTTCCGGGCCGATTACTCCGATAATTGTCCTTTCTTGCCCTTGGGAAACCATTGGCTTAAGCCCTAAACTTTTTACCTTTTTTAATAAATTATCGATGTCTTTTTGTTCTGTGCCTTTTTTTAAAACAATAATCATTTCCTGATCCTCCTTATGTAATTCTCAAAAGATTTAATAAACTTTCTATTTTGAGTCCTTGTCCCTACAGTAACCCTAAAAAAATTGCCTAAACCCCATCCGCTTAATTCCCTTATAATTATGCCTTGGTCGAGCATATATTCATAAAGCTTCTTAGTGTCTTTTTTAAAATCTACTAAAATAAAATTAGTAGCGCTCTTTGGGTAAAAAACACCCAGCCTATCTAAATTTTTATAAAGATAAGATTTTTCTTTATTGATAAAACTAACCACTTTTTTCACAAAATCTTTATTTTCCAATGCAGCTTGAGCTGAAACTTGAGCGATACGATTTACATTAAAAGGTTCTCTGACTTTATTAAGTAATTGAGCTATTTTTTTGCTGGTTATCCCGTAACCAATCCTTAAACCAGCCAAGCCGTAAGCCTTAGAAAAAGTTCTGGCTATTATCATATTTTTTCTCCGAGTGAGAATCTCAATCGATTTTGGAAAATCTTCGGGCGCAAACTCAAAATAAGCCTCATCAAAAAATAAAAGCACATCTTTAGGAACCTTTTTTAAGAAATCATCCATCTTCTCTTGGTTAATATAAGTTCCGGTAGGGTTATCCGGATTAGCAATAAAAATAATTTTGGTTTTTTTTGTTATTTTTTTTGCTATTTTTCCTAAACAATACGAATAATTTTCCAAAGGTACCTTTATTACCTTAGCTCCGAAAATTTCTGCCTGAATTTGATAAACCAAAAAAGAAGGATAAGCTATTATCACTTCATCTTTTTTATCGATAAAAGCCTTCAAAGCCAAAGTAATAATTTCATCCGAACCATTTCCAAATACTATTGAATCCGGATTTATTTTAAAATTTTTAGCCAGCTTATCCCTTAAATAAAAACAAGTGCTTTCCGGATAACGATTTATATTCTTTAACTCCTTATTAACCACATTTTTGATAAAGGCCGGCTGAAAAGGTATTTCATTAGAAGCTAATTTATAAATTTTAGTTAACTTTTTCTGCCGCCTTAATTCTTCAATGGGCTTGCCTGGTTTGTAACTGTTGATTTTATCTAGTTCTTTCCGGTATTGCATAAATCTATTTTATTTTTCACGAGGGTACGAACCCAATACTTTAACAAAAACACACTTTTTGTTTAAATCTTCTAAGGATTTTTTAAGCCGGGTTGATTCCCGATGGCCTTCTAAATCTACAAAAAAATAATATTCCCACGGTTTTTTCTTAGAAGGACGGGATTCAATTTTGGTAAGATTTATATTATGCTGCCGAAAAAAAGACAAAACATCATATAAAGCCCCTACCTCATCTTTTACAGAAAACAATAAAGAAGTTTTATCAGACCCCGAAACAGCGCTATCACAAGAAGCTATAATCAAAAACCTTGTATAGTTAGAAGATAAATCTTCAATTGAGCTGGCTATTAAATCTAGCCCGTATAAATCAGCCAAAATCTTACCTCCGATACAAGCCCCCCAACGGTCACTTTTAGCTTTTTTTGCCGCGGCCGCGGTTGAACTAGCGGAAATTAACTCCGCCTCAGGCAAGTTGGCGGCAAGCCATCTTCTGCATTGTGAAAAAACCTGTGGATTAGAATAAACTCTTTTTATCTTAGAGTTAAGCCTGCCCAGGAGAAAATGAGAAATATTTAAAGTAATTTCTGCGCAAATGCTTAAATTAGAGGTAAAAAACATATCGAGAGTATGGTTGACCACTCCCTCGGTAGAATTTTCTACAGGCACTACCCCAAAATCAGCTTTTCCTTTTTCTATTTCATAAAATACGTCTGATATCCCTTCTGCGGGTAAATACCGGCATTTTTTGCCAAACTTTTTTCTGGCCGCTAAATGGGTAAAGGTCCCTTCCGGGCCAAGATAAGCTATATCGAGCTGGCCTTTTTGCGACCTCGAAACAGAAAGAATCTCAGTAAATATATTTCTTATATCTTCGGCCCCGAGAGGCCCTTTATTGATTCTGCTTAATTTTTTCAGGATCTTACTTTCCCGTTCCGGAGAATACCTTCTTATTTTTTTCTTTTTCTTAATATTTGATATTTTCAAAACCTGCTTAGCCCTTTGGTTGAGGTTATTTAATATTTTTTCATCAATCTTGTCTATTTTTTCTCTGATAGGATCAATTTCCATACCGCCTCCCAGCTATATATTCAGGAAGTTAAAAAAATCTTTATCTAATAATTTTCTCAACCGTCCTTTTAAGTATTTTTCTATTTCTTTAGCCGTAGAAAGATTCAGAGCCTTCTCCGCGGCAGCCTGAGCATCTTTAAAAGTTACTCTTTGAATCAACTCTTTGATCTTTAATACCTGCGGAGGCGGCATGCTGAACTCGTCAAGCCCCAATCCTAAAAGTAAAAAAGCCAGGCTAGGCTCCGCAGACATCTCTCCGCACATCCCCACCCAAATCTTGGCTCCATAGGCGCCGTTAATAATATTTTTGATTAACCGCAAAACCCCTGGATGGCCTGGTTCGTATAAATAAGCAACTTTTTCATTTGCCCGGTCAACAGCCAGGGAGTATTGAATTAAATCATTGGTGCCAATACTAAAAAAATCGCATTCTTTTGCCAAGACATCGGCGGTTAAAGCCGCTGAAGGAACTTCAATCATCGCTCCGATCTTAATATTCTTATCAAATTTTTTCTTTTCTCCGGAGAGCTCTTTCTTACAAAGAGAAACCATTTTTTTTGCCTTAAGCAGTTCTTCGACGCCGGAAATCATCGGAAACATCATTTTAACGTTTCCTTCGGCGGAAGCCCTGAGGATTGCCCTAATTTGAGCCTTAAATATTGCCGGCCGGGCTAAACAAAACCTTATTGCTCTCCAGCCTAAAAAAGGGCTCATCTCTTGAGGCACATCAGGACGCGATAAGAATTTATCCCCGCCGATATCGATAGTTCTGATTATCACTGATTCAGGCTTGCTTTTTTTTGCAACATTGGAATAAGCTTTGTATTGCTCTTCTTCTGTGGGCAGCTTTCTTTTGCCTAAAAAAATGTACTCTGTCCGGTAAAGCCCGATCCCGTCAGCCCCATATTTTTTAACTAAATTCAACTCCTCCGGTAATTCTATATTTGCCGAAACATCTATTTGCTTACCGTCTTTGGTAACTGCCTTGCCAATTTTAGGTTTTTTAGCTGCTTTTATCTCTTTAGAGTATTTCGCTATCTTTTTCTTATAATCACCGACTATTTTTTTGCTGGGTTTAACTATTACCGTGCCGGAAAATCCGTCAACTATTACCTTATCATTTTCATTTATCTTCTTTGAAATATTTTTAAGCCCTACCACAGCCGGAATACCCAAACTTCTTGCGATTATCGCAGTATGAGAAGTTCTTCCGCCTACATCGGTAATAAAGGCTACAACTTTTTCTTTAGGAATATCAGCTGTTTGGGAAGGAGTTAAGTCATGAGCGACAATAACTCTTTTGTTTTTCAAATTTATCAAACTCGCGCTTTTCTCCTTAAGCATCACCTTTATCACCCGGCGGGCAATATCTTTTATGTCCACGACTCTTTCCCTCAGGTATTCATCGTTAAGCTTAAGCAGAGTATCTATATATTTTTTTATGCTTTGGGAAAAAGCGTATTCTACATTTACCCGGTTATTTTTTATCTGTTTTATTACATCTTCAATTAACATCCTATCTTCTAAAACTAAAAAATGAGCTTCAAAGATCCTGCCATGGTCAAAACCTATTTCTTTAGATATCTTCTCCTGTATGCTTGATATTTGACGCCGGGTTTTGATTAAAGCTTCTTCAAATCTATAAATTTCCCGTGATATTTTGCTATAATCTATTTTTTTCTTAGGAACAAAAAGCTCATCTTCTCTTATCAGATAAGTTTCGCCTATTCCCACGCCTCCAGAAGCAACAATTCCTTTATACTTAACCATAAAACCCCCTGGTATAATATCAGGTATAATTAATTAATACCCGGATCAAATAGCCTTAGGCGGCTATTCTTCTTCTTCGATAAAATTTGCCAACTCCCCTAAGGCTTCTTTTGCGTCTTCGCCTTCGGCTATAATAGTAATCTTTGCATCCTTATTTAATCCTAAACTTAAGATAGCTATTATCGATTTTGCGTCAATGGTTTCCTTGCCAGCTTTTACTTTTACCGAAGAATCAAACTTGTTAGCTAATTGTACAAATAAGGTAGCCGGCCTTGCATGCAATCCATGTTTTCGTTTTATTAAAACTTGTTTCTCAAGCCTAGCCATTTTTTCCTTCTTTTATTATAAATACGGATTATTTCACGGGCTGTCTTATAAGGATTATGCCTTAGATAATCAGTCCTGTTTATTACATCTGCCTCATAAACGGATATCCCCATTTCTCTTAACCGCTTACGGTCAAACAAAACGGGAAATGATTTCTGCTTGGCGTATTTAGATAATAAATCCGAAGTTAACCTCCCCGAATTTACTAAACAACAGTTAATAATATTTTTATTGGTATGAGATATAATTTGCCGTAAGTGGTCAGATGCGGTATAGTCGTCAGTTTCTCCTTTTTGGGTCATTACATTACAAATATAAAGTTTCATCACCTGCCGCCGGGAAATCGCATCGCCTAAATCTTTAAGCAGTAGATTGGGAATTACGCTTGTAAATAAACTGCCTGGCCCAAAAATTATTATATCGGCTTGGTTAACCGCCGCTATTGCTTCCGGATTAGATTTTGCGTCTTCCGGCATTAAATATAACTTTTTGATATTGCTTTTATTTTTAGGAATCCTGTCTTCGCCTTTAATAGTGGTCCCATCCAAATAATCAGCTTTAATTCGTAAGCTTAAAAGCGAAGAAGGCAAAACTTTTCCTCTTATCGCTAAAACAATACTGGACTCTTTGATTGCATCTTTAAAATTTCCGCTAACCTGAGTCATGGCGGTAATAAAGATATTGCCAAAACTGTGGCCTTTCATCCCTTCTCCCTCTTTAAAACGGTATTGGAATAAATCACGCATAAGTTGAGGGGTTTCAGCTAAAGAAACAAGGCAATTTCTGATATCGCCCGGAGGCAATATTCCAAACTCTTCACGCAGGCGGCCGGAAGAACCTCCTTCGTCAGCTACGGTAACAATAGCGGTAATATTTGCGGTGTATTTTTTTAGCCCCTCAAGCAGGGTCGAAAGCCCGGTCCCGCCTCCAATCGCGACAATCCTGGGCCCTTTCGATAAAAACCTTTTTTCATAGATAAGATCAATCATCCCGCGTTGGTTTTGAGGGTAAACCACTTGAAAAAAGCTATGCATCAATGAAGAAAACCCTACGATTACTCCTATAAAAGAGATAAAGAGAAGGCAGACATCAAAAATTTTTAACAGTAAAATAGTATCGAAAGAAAGGCGGACCGCGGAAAAAACAAGAAAAAACAAACTAATTAAAAGTAAGCTCACCCATCTTTTCACCCGTAAACCCGGATAAAACCATTTTATGAATTTTATGAATTTTTTCATTGGAAAAATTAACTAACAGCCTGTTGCTGCTTGTTCAATAAGCTCAAGACTTCTTCTTTGTCTTTTGCTTTCTTCAAGCTCTGGACAAAAAAATTATCTCTTAGCATCCTGGCTAAAAAGGCCAAAGCCTTAAGATGAGCGCCTGCCTGCATTTTATTTGAAAGGAGTAAAACTATGATATTAACCGGTTTTTCGTCAAGCGAATCAAAATCAACCCCTTCCTTGGTGATAGATAAAGAAAGAAGAATGCTTTTGACCGAATTAATCCGGGCATGAGGAAGAGCAATATTGCCGCCTATCGCGGTTGAACCCATCTCTTCCCTTTGAATTATAGTAGCTAAGATATTTTTTTTATTTTTTTTGTTTATTTTGCCGCAAGACACCAAATTATCCAGCATAAAAGAGATGATATTTTTTTTATCTCTTTGCTTAGAGCTAAAAAGGATACTGTCTTTATCAAGGTAGTTAACTACATTCATATTCAATTAGTTAATTAGTTAATTGGTTAATTAACTACTCACCAATTAACCATTTTATAATGGAAAAGCGGGCGAGGGGTTTCGCAAACAATCTTCGCCGCAGGCGAAGCGTCCCGAAGGGACAATAATTGTTGCCGAAAAACTCTCCCGAATTGCCTCCGGCTATCTCAAAACCTCTTATAATCAAAAAACAGAAAAAGCGGGCGAGGGGTTTCGAACCCCCGACCTTCACGTTGGCAACGTGACGCTCTACCAGCTGAGCTACACCCGCAAGCCACAAATTGCACAAAATCCAGTCAATAACATGCTTTACAGAGAACACAGAGAAAGAAAAATTAATTTATCACTCGTTTTATTTCTAAACGAGTATTTGCAAAATTTAATATTAGCCCAATTTTTTTACCGGTAGCTTTTAAATACGATAATATCTGCGCTAAATGAATATTTCCAATCTTTTCTGTAACTTTCATTTCTATAATTAATAAATCTTCAATTAAAAAATCTAATCTTTGTTTACCTAAAATCTGTCCTTTATATTCAACCTGGATTAGTTTTTCTTTTTCGTATTGAATGTCTTTCTGGTCAAATTCTAAAGATAAAGCATTTTGGTATATCTTTTCTGTAAAACCAGGCCCTATTTTTTTATGGACCTCTATTGCTAACCCAATTATTTTCTCTGTCAGTTTATTAAGACTATCTAAATTATCTCGTGCAATCTGTACCATCTACGCCAACACCTTATCTGTGTCTTCTGTAAAACGCACCATCATATGCATTCTGTGTTCTCTGTGTTTCTGCCGCGAGGGAGAGTCGTATGCAATCTTTGACGGAGTCAAAGCGCCGAAGGCTATTTTGCATCCGACAACCACTACCGCATAACATCTGCTTAAATTCGGAACTTCTAACTATATAAAGAACACTAACTGCCGCGGGGGAGAGTCGTATGCAATCTTTGACGGAGTCAAAGCGCCGAAGGCTATTTTGCATCCGACAACCACTACCGCATAACATCTGCTTAAATTCGAAACTTCTAACTATATAAAGAACACTAACTGCCGCGGGGGAGAGTCGAACTCCCACCTTTCTCAAGACTGGATTCTAAGTCCAGCGCGTCTGCCAATTCCGCCACCGCGGCGTAAATTTTACTTTAATTCGTTTACTCTATATCCCAGCAATTATTTTACTTTAATCCATAGCCTTGCGGGAAGAACTTAATTCATCCATTCGCAAGGCATCTTGCCTTCGGCAAGAAGTTCTTACCGCCACCGCGG
>JAIPHA010000024.1 GCA_021735445.1 Candidatus Omnitrophota bacterium | reverse complement strand
TCGTTAATGTTTTATCTAAATCATCAATGGTGGTGTTTTTGCCCACAACAACTTTTAGATACGCATCAACATTTTTCACAGCTTTAATAAATTTTTCATGCATCCCCCATAAAGGGCCCCGGCCAGTTGACGACGGAAGCTTGAAATCAATTGAAACCATATCAACAAAATCGACAATTTTAGCTAAATTCCGGTATAAAATACCATTTGTTTCAAGATAAATAATTTTTCCGGTTTTTTTTACCTTGCTTAAAAAATCCTCTATAAAATCCACCTGCAACAACGGCTCCCCGCCGGTTAAAGATATTGAGTGGAATTCTCCCAAGCTATCTATCTCTTCCCTAACCTGCGCCACTGACATCAATCGATAAGATTTTTGTTCTGTGTCGCAAAATTTGCAGCTTAAATTACAACCAAAAAAACGTAAAAAAAGCTGTTCTTTCCCCTGCCATGGCCCTTCGCCCTGGTAAGATTTAAATATTTCATCTATTTTTGCTATCTTCATTGTAGAGATACCGGCATAGTTGGAGCTGCCTTGGCAGCTTCGGGCAGTTCCGGCTTAACTGCTTTATTAAAATCAAAATAACTAATACTCTCTTCTATCCGTAGAGAATCACCAGAGCCCACCGGCTGATAATAGATTGTTACCCTTTTTTTAGGAAGAAAATCCTTTTTTGAAACCAAAATGGTATTTACAAAATCAGCCGTATAAAGGGTTAAGTAGTCATCTAATAAATCCAGATCGCCTTTAAAATTATTATTAACATTCTTGCCAAAAATAATATCTAAATTATCCAATATATATTTTTTAGCTTCTCCTTTATTTTCGATGCGGCTTTCTATAACAAAAAAAGCATCTTCTCCCTTGTTTTCTTTTTCTAAAACCGACACAGCAAACCCATTCTTTTGCGCCGCTTCCCGGAAAAATAAAAAAAATTTCTTCTTATTAAACCCTTGATCAAAATGATAATCTTTTTTATTCAGCTTAAACCACTCTCCGGTAATGCCATCATAGATATAAACTTTTGAGCCCTTACTGTAAACTTTCTTTATTAGCTGGTTATCAACTTGGGTATCTGCCCACATTTTTTGATTCAGATAATCAAGGGCGCCTCTTGTTTCGGCGACTGAGAAAGAACCGGTGATTGTTTTTTTAGTAAAATAGAAAGACCCTACATTTTTGAATTTATCTATAGCTTTTTCGACTACCTCTGCTTTTTCCGATGGATAAGCTCCAATAAATATGTTAAAGAAAAAAAATACACTAACAAAAAAAAGTTTTTTCTTCATTACAATTTCTTTAACAAGGGGTCTTTTAAACCTAATTCCTTAAAGGCATTAAGCCGGAACCGGCAGCTATCACACCTTCCACAGGGCAATTCCTTGCCGCTATAGCAGGACCAGGTAAGCTCAAAAGGCACTCCTGCCTCCAGGCCCAGCTGAATTATCTCTTTTTTGTTCTTATCTATTAGCGGGTAATGAAACTTAATTCTTTTATCCGCTATGCCCAGATTAGCCGCCCGGTTAAAACTTTCCAGAAAATCTTTTCGGCAATCCGGATAATCAGAATAATCCTGAGTATGGGCTCCGATAAATATTGCGTTTGCACCTATGCTTTCGGCATAAGAGACTGCGTAACTTAAAAAAATCATATTCCTTCCGGAAACATAGGTAGAAGGCACGCTCTTTGACAATCTTTTCGGAAAACTTTTAACACTGCCAGTTAAACTCGACCTGGACCAAGGTATTTTAACTTTTACAATTGTATATTCGGTTTTAGTGATTTTTGCAAGTTTTTCGGCAAATTTAACTTCTTTTTTGTGCCTTTGTCCGTAATCAAAGATTAAAGCTTTCAGCGAAAACCCACGTTTTTTGGCTAAAAATAAAACCGTTGCCGAATCTAAGCCTCCGGAAAGAAGAATAACAGCTTTCTTGTCCATAATCTGATTAATTTTTCATCTATTGGGAATAGCTAGCGCAAGAATTATCAGTTTCCCAAACTCTAACCTTATCCAGTTGGCAATTCTCAGGCATTTTTTTGCTTACCTCGTTATAGATATATCGAGCAATATTTTCGGAACTAGGAGTATTGGCTTTAAAATATTCTAAATCGTTTAAACACTTATGGTCTAATTTTTTAATAGCTGAGTTAGTTATTTCTTTTAATTTCCGAAAATCAATAACCATCCCCAGATTATCAACTTTTTCCGATAAAACCACTACCTCTACCTTCCAGTTATGGCCGTGTAAAGATTCACAGCTACCCTTATATTGAGCTAAATAATGAGCGGAACTAAAACTTTTTATTATTTTTACTTTATACATTTATGACCCTTGGTTTCGATATGGTTCTTTTTAAAAATGATTTAGCAAAGTTAGTAAAGTTTTTTGGCTCATCGCTTATACAAAACTTTTTATTCCCTTTGGCTTTTTTATCGTTGGCTAATCTAAAATGTTCCAGGACCCCTTTGGCATGGCTTGCTACCTCTTGAGCTGAATCAATTATATTAACTTTTGGTAGATATTTAGCAATTTCTTTTTTTAATAACGGATAATGAGTGCAACCCAAAATTATCGTATCTATTTTTTTCTTCTTAAAGTTTTCTAAATACATTTGAATTATTTTTTTAGTAATTTCTCCGCTTGTCAGCCCCTCTTCCACCAAAGGCACAAATAAGGGGCAGCTCCTTGAAAAAATTTCAATTTTTTTATTTTTTTTGACAATATTTCGCTGGTAAGCCCGGCTCTCAATAGTTGCTTTTGTGCCAATTATCCCTATTTTACCAGAAGTCACTGCCAACGCTTTGTCTACTCCAGATTCAATAACACCGATAATCGGTATACGAAAAATGTTATTAAGGTAATCAAGAGCCAGGGCTGATGAAGTATTGCAGGCGACCACAACCATCTTAACCCTTTCTTCTAATAAAAACAATACATTTTCAACACTAAATTTCCTGACAGTCGCACTTGTTTTGTTGCCATAAGGCACTCTGGCCGTATCGCCAAAATAAACAACATTTTCACCCGGCATTAATCTTTCAATTTCAGCTAAAACAGTCAAGCCTCCAATTCCGGAATCAAAAATACCAATTGGTTGATTTTTTATATTATTAGAATTACTCATTTTTCCACTATAGCCCTAAGATTAAAGCAGCAATTTGAAAATAAATAAAAACTCCACAGACATCAACAATTGTAGTAATCATTGGGCCGCTCATAAGAGCCGGGTCCACCTTAAACCTTCGGAAAATCATCGGTAAAGCCGCGCCAATCATCGCAGAAAACAAAACTGTGACCCCCATAGAAACCCCTACTGATACGCTTAAAGCCCACTGGCCCCCCTCCTGGAGTATAACGCGAATAATTCCAACTAAGGCCAGGATCAGGCCAATAGAAAGGCCCAGAAGCGATTCTCTGAAAACAACCTTAAAAAAATCCTTAACGCTAATGTTTTTGACGGTTAGCCCTCTGATAACTATCATCGCAGATTGAATACCAGCGTTTCCTCCGGTTGCGATAAGAACCGGGAGGAAAAAAGTTAAAGCTATCCATTTTTGAATCAACGGGCCATAACTTTTTATGACTAAACTCGAAGTAGACTCCAAGACAACCAAAACGATAAGCCAAAAACTTCTCTTCCAAATTAACTCAAAAAAGTTAGCATTCAGATAAGGCTTATCTACCGGTAATACAGCAGCAGCCTTTTCAAAATCTTCGGTAGTTTCTTCTTCTAAAACATCTACTAAATCATCAAAAGTTACAATACCCAAAAGCTTGTTGTTATTATCAAGAACAGGTAAAACTATTAAATCATACCGTTTGAACACATCGGCAGCCTCTTCCTTGTCGGTAGAGGCGGAAACAGAAATCACATCTTTAGACATAATCTGGCTAATTTTTGTATTGGGCTTAGCTAAAACTATTTTTTTTAACGAAACAATGCCGATTAACCTTTTAGTGCTATCTAAAACATAACAATGGTAAACAGTCTCTTTGCGTAAACCGACTCTTCTGATGTGGGCCAAAGCGTCTTCAACCGACATCCCTTCAAACAGCTGAACAAAATCGGGAGTGATTAACCTGCCAACTGAATCATGCGGGTAATTAAGCAACTCGATAGCGATTTGCCGTTTTTCCGGTAACAAAAAGTTTATAAATTTTTTAGCTAATTCGGCCGGGAGTTCATCAAATAACTCGGTGCGGTCATCGGGTGACATCTGATTAAGAATATCTGTTATTTCTTTTGAATTTAAACCGGTTAATATCTGCTCTTCTTCTTCTGTAGATAAATGCTTAAAAACATCAACCGCCTTTTCATAAGGCACCAACCTAAAAACAAAAAGCTTATGGGGTGAAAAATTAAGCTCTGATATTAAATAGGCAATATCTTCGGGGTGGGAAGGCAAAATTTTCTTTATTTTGCCGTAATTTTTCTGCTCAATTAACGCCGATACCTCTTTTGCTAAATTGGTTTTTTGATTTTCCATAATTCCTTCTATTTTTGTATAAAATTATACCATTCTGCCATTAAAAATCAAAATAAAACATCTCTGTAAAGGTTGATAAACAGGTTAAAGCTGGTGAGAGCCCCGGGGGACAACAACAATTCCGGATTGATCGATAGTATAGCGATGAGAATCTTCTTTGCGAGAATAACCAATCTTAGTAGATTTGGGGATAAAATTAAAACGGTCGACTATAGCCTTCTTGATATATGTTGAACTTCCGATTACACTAAAATCCATAATTATTGAATCCTCTATCCTGCAGCCTTTTTCGATAAAAACCGATCTGCCAATAATCGAATTCTTTATTTGAGCTCCGGATATTCTGCTCCCTTCACAAATTAATGAATTTTCAAATTTACTATTAAAGATAGTTGCCGGAGCGGCATCGAAATGAGAAGCATAAATAGGCCAACTTGAATTATTTAAATCTAAAACAGAGTTTCCTCCTAATAATTCCATATTAGCTTGCCAATAAGATTTTATCGTCCCCACATCCCTCCAGTAATATTGAGACTCGTGAGGCTTTAATGAAGGAATTTGGTTCTGAGAAAAATCATAGGCAAATACTCTTGCTTTTTTCTTTACTAAATACGGCATCATATCTTTGCCAAAGTCTTCAATTCTTCCTTTGCGGCTCTGCTTTTCAAGAATTTGGAGAAAAAAATCCGTATCAAAAATATAATTCCCCATTGAAGCTAAAATTTTATTCTTGCCGGAAAAATTAGGCTTCTCCACAAAACCTTTAACTTTAAAATTACTATCGGTATCAAGTACGCCAAACTGAGATGCCTCATCGGCTTTTACAGGAATAGCGGAAATAGTGAGATTTGATTTTTTGGCAATATGAAAATCAATCATTTTTTTAATATTCATTCGAAAAACATGATCTCCGCCAAAAACAACAACAAACTTTGGCTTAAAATCATAAATTAAATTAATATTCTGATAGATTGAATCAACTGTCCCTTTATACCATTCCTCCCTTTCCTTGCGGCGCATCTGAGGCGGAACAACCGTAACGAAATGTTCGGGAAGAAAACCAGCTTTAAGCCAACTAGTCCTTACATGTTCAATCAATGATTGGGATTTATACTGAACCAATACATATATTGAAAAAATTCCCGAATTGAGCAAATTGCTTAAAGTAAAATCAATAATTCGATATTTTCCTCCAAAAGGAACAGAAGGCTTACTCCTTTCGGCAGTCAAAGGATAAAGCCTTTCGCCTCTTCCGCCGGCTAAAACAAATGCCAATACACCTTTTCGCTCGTGTTTTGATGTTTTCATATTTCTTCTGTAATGTTTTCTGCCTTTACCAAAGAAAACTTGGTAGTCAAGGGGCCAAGCAGCTCAAAAAAGACGGTGGTGCCAACAGTTGCGGTTAAAATCAAATCCCCCCAGCTGCTATTTAAGTGATGCTTTACTACCAAAGCGCATCCTAAGGCTACCCCGGCCTGAGGCAGCAAAGCCATCCCCATATATTTTTGAATGTTTACAGGCGACCTTGTAAGCTTAGCGCCAAAAAAACTGCCAACAATTTTACCTAAAATCCTCAAAACAAAAATAGCTCCAATTAAATATATAGTTGCGATAAATACATTAAGTTTTAGTTGGGCTCCGGCTAAAACAAAAAAAATCAAGTATAAAGGCGGAGTTATATCGTTTACAGTTTCAAATATATAGCTATTAGCCCGGTTGACATTAACAAAAAAAGCGCCAAAGAACATACAGGCTAAAAGTATCGACACTTTAAAAAATATCGCTAAACCAACTGCTAAAAATAAAAACCCCAGAGTATAAATCAGCCGGTCACGGGCATTACGGACAAAGCGTAAAAAAAAGTTAAATATTAATGCCACTAATACCCCTATCAATAAAGACCCGCCAATTTCTATTAAAGCCGCAAACAGCTCTTTTAAAATCGGAAAAGAATTTTCCGCCTGAATTGACGAAGCTTGGGCCAGGGCAAAAGAAAATCCAAAAATAATCAAGGCCCATAAATCATCTACGGCCACAATCCCTAATAAGGTATCGGTAAAAACCCCCTTGCTTCTGTATTCTTGAGTAACGGCAACAGTAGTAGCCGGGTCAGTGGCCGCAGCAATAGCACCAAAGACTAAAGCAACGGTAAAGGGCTGATTAAAAACAATCCATAAGACAAACGCCACCAAAGCCCACGGAATTAAAGACGCGGTTAGGGAGATCATTATCACCGGCTTGCCGATTTGCCTAAAAATATCAAAAGAAAGGCTTTTGCCTAAGCTAAACGCAATTATCCCCAGCACCACATTAGAGAAAATATCTGATGCATTCAGTATTCTGGGAGAGATCACTCCTAATAAATTGGGAGAAAGCAGAATACCCAATAATACATAAGTGGTTATTGTAGGGACTTTTAGCTTTGAAACAATTTTAGAAAGAAAAAAGCCAACAATAAAAATTACTGCTAAACTTAAAATGGGATCATTAAACATAGATAATTTTTTATCGGGTTAAAGGTTAAAAATCAGACAATGCCCTTTTGCTTAAACATCGCCTTAATTACGTCAAAAATTCCCAAAATTCCTACTAGTTTCTTCTGAGAATCTACTACTGCCAGTCTATTTTTTTCTAAATCATTCATTATTCGATACGCCTCGATTAATGAATTCGACTCTTCAACCGAATCATAAACACGGTCCATGATATCATCTACTATAATCAACTGGCCTAACGAAGGAGAATATTCCAGATCAAACGCTTCCTCTTTTATGTCTACAAAAGGAAGGTTGCGAAACATTTTTGTCTGGCCCGGCCGGAGTATATCGAGTAAATTTTCAGAGTTAACCATGCCAACAATAATGTTATCTGAGTCAACAACCGGGAGCAAAGGAAAAGAATGGAAATCAGAAAACATATCAAAAAGCGCCTTTAGAGAGGTCGAAGGGCTCACCTTTATCACGTTTTTTCGCATTGCTTCTTTAACTTTCATACATCCCCCTCGTTTTTCTATTTTAAATTACTTTCGAAATGTTTGATAGTATTAATTATTTTATTAGCATCTTTTGCCTCTAACAGAGACTGACGAAAGCCCTCATTCATTAAAAGCTTAGATATTTCTGCTAAAATTCGAAGGTAGAGATTGAGCTGTTTTGGGTTTGCCCCCATTAAAAAAATTAAGTTTACCTTCTCTCCGTCTAAAGCTTTAAAATCTATCCCGGGTTTAGTTTTACCAAAACCAATAACTATATCTTTAACAGAGTCGGTTCTTGCATGGGGAATAGCGATCTTGTTGCCGATACCGGTTGAACCAAGTTTTTCTCTTTTTAACACATCTTTTATAAACTGTTGGTAATCTTTAATTTTTTTAGTTCTTTTTAGCCCTTCCCCGATTTCATGGATTACATCTTTTTTATTTTTACCCTGAAGTTCCAAAATGCAACAATCTTTGCGTAAAATGCTCGAAACTGCCATAACTGCTCCCCCTTTATTTTATTAATTTTTAAACCGTTATTGTACCACGGAAAACAAAAAAACAAACTGCCAATTTAAGATGATGAACCCTCACTAACGCAGGCTAGCCGCTAATTCATAAAGTGTCTGGATGAGAAAGGATCTAAGAAACACTATCGCCAGAAAAGCGATAATCGGTGAAATATCTATTCCAAACCTTAAACTTTGCGGAAGAATTTTGCGAATCGGATACAGCATGGGCTCGGTTGTTTTGTAAAGAAACTGAACAATAGGGTTGTAAGGATCGGGGTTTACCCAGCTAATCAGAGCCCGAATCAAAATCAACCACCAAGCAATGGTAAAAACTATGTTCAGTATATTGGCTAGTGCTATTAAAAAATTACTTAATGCAAACATTTTTTTAAATATTCAATTTAGAAGATTATAAGACAACTTGGAGATTTTCGCAATAAACTCTTTTGCTTTTTTATAATTTCTTACATTTTTGGTTAAGACGGAAATGATAAAATTATTTTTTTCTCCGTAAACAATCCCGGCATCATGGACAACACCTTTTTCAAGTCCGGTTTTGTGGGCAACTTCGATTTCTTCAGGCAAAAGAAAAGCAATCCGGTCATTGTACTGCTGACGCGATAATAAATTTCTGGCAAATAAAGAAAAACTTTTATCCACTAATTGATTATTATAAATCATTTTCAGAATTTTTACAATATCCCGGCTCGATGTGTAATTTTCAAACCCTTTACTTCTGCTTGAAAAATCCATCATTTTTCTTTCTAAACTTGTATTTTTTAAACCAAGAGACAAAAATTTTTTATTTATATAATCCCTCCCCAATAAATCTATAACTTTATTGGTAGCGCTATTATCGCTAATTATAATCATAAACGAAAGCAGCTCTTTGAAAGTTACCCTTAGCGGCAAATCAACTCTTTTAAAAATACCCGAACCACCAGCAATATCAGCATCCCTAACTACAACCTTTTGGTCCATTTCAAGCCGTCCCTCTTTGATCGCTCCGAAGGCGGCCGCCAGAATCGGTAACTTAATTAAGCTTGCTGCCGGAATCTTTTGATCCGGCTTGTATGCAAACTCAAAGCCTAAAAAGCCCGGCTTCTGTATTATTATTGAACATTCTCCCGAAAAATCAGTTTTATAATCGCTGACCTGTTTTTCTATCTTTTTTAGAATTAACTTTTCATTTATTTTAAGAGAAGAAAAAAAAACCAGTAAAACTAAAATTAAGAAAGTTAAAACGTAAAGGTAGCTTTTTAGATTAAGAAACTTTTTTGTCTTGTTCTTTTTCATGAATAAGCATTCTTTGGCGCGGGTCTAGGCGCCAAGGCTGAAAAGCAATAATTAAAGCTGCAAATAAACTATAAATCAACCAGTCCCGGCCAATTAAGATTATAGCTACCGGCGAATAACCTCCGTAGTTGTGAGAAAACTCCTCAATTAAAGAAGAAATAAGTATCGCAATTAAAATTAAAGGAGAGATAATTTTAATACAAAAATTCCAGAAAATCGGCACCTTCCAGCCGCTATAATGATTGATATGGCCTCTTAGCTTATTAACCTTAAAGAACCAGCCAATAACTATACATTCAAATATTGCACCTATAATCAAACCATATTGAGTTAAAAAATGATCTGCAATATCCAGCCAATTAATACCCGCCTGGGTCGTAAAGATCATACTTCCTAAGAACCCAGCTACACATAAAACCGATACAACAGCCTTATGGGGGTAATGAAACTTATCAACTATCCCCGAAGCAAAAGCTTCGATAATTGAAATCGACGAAGACAGCCCGGCAATCACCAAACTACCGAAAAATAAAATTCCAAAAAGATTTGAGAATGCCGGCAAAAGGCTGATTGCCTTCGGGAAAGCCACAAAGGCAAGCCCGATAGACTCTGTAACAACCTCACCCACAGGCAAAGAGGTAGCTTGTGCCATATAACCCAAAACGGCAAATACCCCTACTCCTGCTAAAAGTGAAAACAAACAATTTATACCGCTTATAATTAATGCGTCACGGACGATTTGAGTCTTTTTAGGCAGATAAGAAGCATACGCAATCATTATCCCAAACCCTAAACTTAAAGTAAAAAATATCTGGCTAAAGGCGTCCATCCAAACTTTAATATTGGTTATCTGAGAAAAATCAGGCTTTAGATACACTGCCACCCCTGCCGCTGCTCCTTCCAGCCTTAGTCCCCAAATAATAATAACTGCAGTAAGGATAAAGAGAATAGGCATGAAAACCTTACTAGCCCTTTCAAGCCCATTTTGAACCCCTTTAAAAACGATCACCCAGTTGAGAAACCAAACAATCGCTAAAGAAAAAAGGATGATAGTCCTGACATCTCCAATCTTAAAGGGAGAATTTGTATTCATTAAAAATACTTCTGTGAAAAAATTATCGGGATTTGGCCCCCAGCTAAGATCAAAAGAAAAGAAAAAATAATTCAGGCACCAGGCTATAATTACCGAATAATAAAGAACAATACCAAACATTACAAATACTATTTGCCACCACCCCAGCCATTCCCATTTTTTTGACACACTGGCAAAACTGGCCGGCGCAGAGCCGCGCATTTTATGTCCAAGGCCGATTTCTAGGACTATTAACGGAATCCCGACAACAAAAAGAGCTATCATATAGGGGATTAAAAATGCTCCGCCGCCGTTTTTGTAACAAAGATAAGAAAAACGCCAGATATTACCTAAACCAATAGCAGACCCTACAGTGGCAAGAACAAACCCGATATGGGTTTTCCATTTTGGACGATGGTGAGCAAGCAGTTTTTTACTCATTTTCGATAATTATACCAGAAATCAATCCCTTGTAAACTAAAGCAGCCTTTTAAACAAAATAGAATTATTGACAACCCAGATAATCGCTAATTCTGCAAAAATCCTCTAAAGACAGCTGTTCCGGGCGCCGGTTTAAGTCCAATCCCAATCCAATTAACCGTTTCACGGCTTCAACTGAAAATTGCTGCCGAATTATAGTTGCTATTTTTTTTCTTCTTTGCTTGAAACTAATCCCGATAAAGTTAAATAAAAAACCATCGTTTTCAGCATTCAGCGGCTTTGTCTTATAAAATTCTAGCTCGATAAAGGATGATTTTACTTTAGGCGAGGGCGCAAAAGCGCCCGCAGGAATATCAAACAGATGTTTTATCTTCCCATAATATTGCGCTAGGCAAGTAATCAGCCCATAAGGCTTGCTGCCTGGTTTAGCAGATATTTTTTCTACAAATTCTTTTTGCAAAATTAAATAACTTTTAGAAATTTGCTGCCGGTAATTAATCAAATATTTGATTAATTGACTACTTAAATGATAAGGGACATTGCTAAAAATAATCAGCTTCTCTTTAAAATTCAAAAGAGATATATCCCTGATATCAGCTTGAATCACCTTTATATTTTTATTTTTAATAAAATTGGTTCTAAGGGATTCAATTAATTTTAAATCAATCTCTACACAATAAAGCAATTTGGATTTTTCGGCAATCAATCTACTTATTTGGCCATAGCCAGCGCCAACCTCTAATACAGTTTTACCCCTACAGTCCAAGGCTGCAACCGCTTTTCTAATATAATATTTGTCCTTTAAAAAAACTTGAGAAAATGAATTGTTTTGCCTCATGGAGATAATTTTATAGCCTGAGAAATCGCTGCCTGCATAGAACTGCTGAATAGAGCTTGGGGATCATTTCTTACCAATTCGTATGCAACTCCATGATCGGGTGAAGTCCTCACAATCGGCAGCCCCAGGGTTAGATTTACGCCCGACCGGAAAGAAAGAAGCTTAAAAGGAATCATGCCTTGATCATGATATGATGCTATTATACAATCAAATTTTTTTAAATTATTTTTAGTAAACAGTGAATCTGCCGGGTAAGGGCCGCAAGCCAACCCTGACGATTGTTCGGCTGCTTTTTTGATAATTTTTTCTTCTTTTTTCATAAAGGTGTCAATGCCAGCATGCGGATTGACTGATGCTAAACCAATAACAGGATTAGCAATATTTAATTGCTTTGTCAAAAATGAATAAGTCAGCTTGATAGTATCTAATACGGCTTCTTTATTAATTGAAACAGATACGTTTTTGAGGTCAAGGTGGCGGGTGAGCAAAACTGTCTTTATCTGAGCAGAGGCCATCATCATCACCACTCGTTTTGCATTGAAATAATCCCGCAAAAACTCAGTGTGGCCGGAAAATCCTGGCTTGCTTAAGCTTATGGCTTCTTTCGAAACAGGAGCTGTAACTAAGCAGTTAAATTTTTTTTCTTTTATAGTGTTTAATGCTTTTTTTAAATAAACAAGGCTTGCCTGGCCGGCCAATTTCGAAACAGACCCTCTTTTGATTTTATCTATATTTTTAGTTTCAGCCTCTAAAAAAAATATTCTTTTCTTTACCTTTTGGTACTCAGGAATTTGTTTAGCTATATATTTATCCCCTACCACCCAAAAATTAACTTTTTTTCCGCTCAAGGCCTTAATCGCCCGGAAGGTTATCTCGGGGCCGCATCCGGAAGGGTCACCTAAAGTAATGACTATATTTTTAGGCCAGCTTTTGTTCATAAAAATAATGAATTATTTTAGGGAAAAGAAAGATAGACCTTTATTACCGCGTCTTCTTTTAAGGAATCAACCCACTGGTTGAACTTTTTGCTAAAGCTTTTTTGCCAAAGGTATTTATAGACCTTATCCTGCACCCGGGAAAGCTCAAGTGTATGAGCTGGTTTGATTTTATCACGATAAATTAAATAATATAAATCATCAATTTTTTTTATTGAATGTTTTTTATCCTCAAGCTCCGCTACGGCTTGAGCTAACGGCTCTTGCAGTTGTTTAAGATAACTATTAATTTCTGATAGCTCATTTTCATATTTTTTTTCTGCCTTATCGATTCCCTCTTTTTCAATAGTTTCGGCAATATCTTCTAGCCTTTGCCGGTCTTTTCCTTTGGCGATAAAAAAAACAGCTAATGGAGGCGTTTGAAAATCTTGCTTATTCTCTTTATAGCACTGCTCTATCTGCCCCGGTAGAACGGAAACTTTTACTCTAACATTGCGATTGATAGCCTCTTTCATTAAATACCTCTCAGCCAGGCTTTTTTTTAGATAAGATAAACTAAGGCCCTGATTTTCTAAAGAATTATAAAATAATTCCCGGTTCGGATAGCCTGACTCCAATTGCTTAATCTTATTCTCTAACCAAGATTGCGGAACCTCAATGCCTTCTTTTTTTGCCTGCTGTAATATAAGCCGGTCTTCGATTAAACGATTTAGGGCTTTCTTCTTAAAGTCTTCCTGGTTTAGGCCTAAAAATTCTTTGTTGTCTTTACTCAAAAGCATTTTAGAATACCTCTCGAGGTCGTCTGTAGTAATGATTTCATTATTTACCTTAGCTACTATTTGATTAGCCTGAGCAAGGCAAACGGTCAAACCAAGCGGCATCAAAAACAAAAGTATTAATATTTTACTAATCTTATCTTTCATGACTACCTATATTCTAAAAGCTTCTTTTAAATAATCAACCTCTTTTTTAAGCAGCCTGCAGTAAAAATCAAATCCAACCATCCAAATAAAACCATGTTGCTGTTTGCCTAATATATTCCCCGCCCCTCTTAGCTCTAAGTCCCGCCTGGCTAGTTCAAACCCCGCGCCTAAATGTGAAAATTGTTCAATAAATTCAAGCTTTTTCCTTGATTCGCTTTTTATTTTATCCAGGGGCGGCCTCAAGCACAAAGCATAAGCCTGCAACTTACGCCTTCCCACTCTTCCCCGTAATTGGTGAAGGTCGGCAAGGCCAAAATTATTTGCATTATTTATAATTATCGTATTAGCGTTAGGAATATCGATGCCGGACTCAACTATCGCAGTTGAAAACAGAATGTCAATTTCTCCATTAACAAACTTAAGCATCACTTCTTCTATTTCTGAAGCCGGAAGCCTGCCGTGAGCTAAGCCAACCTTTAAATCCGGCAATTCATTTTTTATTTTTCTGGCTATTGCAGCGATATCTTTTATCCGGTTATGAATAAAAAACAATTGTCCAGCGCGGGCAACCTCTCTTTTTATGTATTTCTTAATTATCTTTATGCTAAAAGGATAAACTTTTGTTTTTATCGCCAGGCGCTCCCGGGGCGGAGTCTGAATCAGAGAAATATCTTTTATCCCAACCATGCTCATATACAATGTCCGGGGGATTGGGGTTGCAGTCAATGCCAAAACATCTATCCCGGCCCGGCGGGATTTTATCTTGACCTTGTCTTTGACTCCGAATCTTTGCTCTTCGTCGATAATCAACAAACCTAACTCTTTAAAATTAATATCATCGGATAAAAGCCGATGGGTCCCCACCACGATATCAACTTTGCCTTCTTTAATTCGTTTAACAATATTTCTTTGTTCTGATTTAGCCCTAAAACGGGAAAGCATTTCGACACATAAAGGGAAATCCTTCATCCTTCTTTGCAAGTTAATATAGTGCTGATAAGCAAGGATAGTTGTGGGCACCAGAAAAGCAACCTGCCGGCCGGATGCGGCAGCCCGGAAAGCTGCCCGCATAGCTACTTCTGTTTTTCCGTAGCCCACGCCTCCGCATAACAACCGGTCCATACATTGAAAAGACTGCATCTGGTCTTTTACAGTCTTTGCTGCTTTTTTTTGATCTGGGGTTAACTGGTAGGGAAATTGCTGCTCAAACTTTTTCTGCCACTTGCTGTCTTTTGGATATTTAATGCCTCCGATTAATTTTCGCTCTGCTTCGACCTTCAATATCGTTAGAGCATATTGATGAACTCCTTTTTGTACCTTCTCGATAACTTTTTTCCACTGTTTTGTCCCCAGCTTGGTTAAATCCGGATGCTTAATGCCTAAATTTAGATATTTTTGTATAAGGTGAGCATTTTCTTTGGAAACATAAATTCGGTCGCTATCTGCATATTCGATTTGGAAAAAGTATTCTTCTTTTCCGTCCGCTTTAATTTTTTTTGTTCCTAAAAACTTCCCAATTCCATAATGGGTATGAACCACATAATCACCGGTTTTTATCCGCAGGCTCCCTTCAAGAGGATAATCTTCTGAAAGGTAGTGGCGCGTTTTTTTAGCATAGGGGACAATAATCAAGAGGTCATATTCCAGAATCTTGGTAAAGTTTTCATCAAAACTGTAGATTTCTGAAATTTGATCAAAATCCCATTTAACTCTAACCGGCTGAGAAAAATTTACCGGAAATACTTCCAGAGTATCGCCTTTTTGGGCAAAATCTCCGGGTTCATCCACCCCTTGGCCACCGCTATAGTTTAGGCTGCTGAGGCTTTGGCAAACAGCTTCAAGGGAAATAACTTTATGTTTGTAGATTTTTAATGAATTAAACATCTTTTAATTATAGCAAATAACTAATAACCAATCCCCAATAATAAAAAAAATTATTTTATCCAAATATTTTTTATTTAATCATTGGAATTTATTAGGTCAATTAGAAATTAGTAATTAGTAATTTTCCTTATTTGTGTTTATGCAAAAGGTGGGATTTTCGGAAAAATAAAACCAAAGGAGAAGCAATGTATATAGACGAATAAGTGCCAGCGATTACACCAACTAAAAGGGTAAAAGAAAAACCTGCCAAAGCTTTTCCTCCCAATAGATAGATGGATAAAACCACTAAAATCGTAGTCAACGAGGTGATCACCGAACGCGATAGTGTATTATTAATTGCCACATTAATTATTTCGCTTAAGCTGGTTTTGTGCATGCGGGGCGAAATTTCCCT
>JAIPHA010000002.1 GCA_021735445.1 Candidatus Omnitrophota bacterium | reverse complement strand
TTATTGTGAGAGATTTGACCTCTGCTTTTATGGACTATTCCTTTTTCGCCTTCTTCTTTGACTCTTTTTGTTATTCGGCTTATCTGCCGGGCACTCAATCCTAATTTGTCAGCTGCCTCTATTTGCTTTAATTCTTTAGCTAACACTTTTTTAACTAGATGCAGCCGTTTTAACTCCTCCTGTGTCATTGTGATAATGCCCTCCCTTGCCATAACACCTCCTTTTTTCTAGAAGTATTATAGCAGTTAAACCGGACACTTTAACTTTGGTATAACAGGACATTATCACTTTGGGGTTACATGCGTTAATCTATTGGATTGACAAGCCAGATAAACTGTTTTATTATATTTATGTGTCTAGCCTTACTCTGTAAAAAAGATCAAAGCCAAAAAAGTAGCTAAAAATGCTCCAAAAAACACAAAATAAAACCATCCAGTTTATTAAAAGAAATCTGGTTAGAAAAAACAGCAAAACATTTACCGCAATTAATCTCGGCAATTATTTTACCAAAGGAATTATAGTTAAAAAAGGCCAAATCGTTGATTGCTTTATCGACACCAAACAAGACCTTTCTGAAGTTATCGAAAAACTAAAAATAGACCGAAAAACTTTTCCAAAAAAAATCAGAGTGTCCCTTAAAAGCCCAGCCTGTTTAGTGCGTTATTTCCCTTTTCCTAAGACGGAAAAGAAAAAGTTAAGGCAAGCTTTATATTATCAGTTAAATAAATTTATTCCTTACCATCCGGATGAAGTTTATTTTGATTATACAATTTTAAAAGAAATTGATTCATCCCAGAACTATATATTATTAGCAGCAGCTAAAAAGGATTATATCGATTCAATTTTAGATTCTTTTAAGAAAAAAGGAGTTTTAATTTCCGAGATTACTTTAGATAGCATTTCTTTAATTAATCTCTATCTAGATGGGTACCCGGAAAGCAAAAAGGTAAACTGTTGTGTTTTGGATATAGGGCATAGTTTTTCAACTATGAATATTTTGGAAAAAGGTGTCCCGTTTTTTAGCCGGGAAGCAAAGTTTAGCGCAAAAGATGTTGTAGAAATTATAACCCGTATAAAGGATTTATCGGAAAAAGAAGCCGGGAAAGTTTTGTTTAATCTGGAGAAAAAGGATGATTTGTTTACCCTTTTAGAAGAAAATATTTCAGATTGGTGTAAGGAAATTAAGAATTCTTTTGATTTTTTTGAATTAAACAAAGGGAAAAATTTAGATAAATTGTATTTAAGCGGAGGGCTGGCATCAATACCCGGTATCGCTGATATTTTTTCCGAAAACTTGGAGATGGACACAGAGGTATTGCAGCCAGATAAACCGGGCAGTTTAAAATTTAGTGATGCTTTTCCCAATAAAGAATATGAAAAATATAAACATAATTTAGCAGTGAGCTTTGGATTAGCGTTGTAAAGAGATGAAAAAAATTACTATAAATTTAAATCCTAAAAAATCAGATACTTTTAACCAGGGGTTGGAAAAAGTTTTAGATTATACTCCTTTGTTGGTGTTTCTGGTTATCTTTTTTGCTTTGGTAACAGGGAGTATAGGATTATTATCTTCGGCAAAAGCAAACAAATATAATAGCTATAAAAGCATATGGAAAAAGTGGGAGCCTAAGAACAATAAATTGGTTGAAATTAAACGTAGCTTATCCGGCTTAAAAAAAGAATTCCATAAAACAGAAAAAGCGACAAATCCTCGCTATACAGGAGTAACTTTATTAAACGGCCTTTTTTCTGCTTTGCCGAAAAATATCTGGTTCAAAAACCTGCGCTTTGACCAAAAAATGGTTAGCATTGAAGGTTATATTGTAGAATGGGATAAAGACTCCTTGACTTCTTTAGAAAATTTTATCGAAAACCTAAAAACTGATAAAAGATTTTTAGAAGAATTTCAAAAAATAGATATCAAAGATACTAAAAAGACAGGTTTTAACGGGGTAGAGGTTACCCAATTTATTATAGAATGCAAAAAATTAGACTAGATAAGCATTTTTTTATTTTTATCATTTTATCCGCAGCATTAATAGCGGAACTGTTTATTTTTCTGCCTTGGGGAATTGGTAGTATTGCGAAAACAGGAAAGGCTGTTAAAAGGCTAAAGCAGAAAATCGAGACAACCAAAACCGAATGGCCTAAAAGACAAGATTATTTAGTTAAGATAGATGATTTAAAAAAAGAAATAGCCAAAAATAAAAACAAAATAATAACCTCCGGCCATGAATCCAAGTTAATTTCATTTATCTCTAAAAACAGCCAAAAGTATAACATAAGAATTAAAGCAATTACGCCTTTAGATCCCTATCCTGCGAAAAATAAAAAGTTTAACTATATTCCTTTTAGGATTGAAGCCGAAGGGGGGTTTCATGATTTAGGTAATTTTTTAGCTTTTTTACAAAAAGATAATTATTTTTTTGAATTAAAAGAACTAACTCTGGCCGGTTACAGGCCGAATAAAATCAATATTTTATTATGTGGCTTAGAAGAAAGATAACAAAGATAAGTTTGTACTGTGTGGTTTTTTGTTTATTAAGCTTTTTATCTTTTGCTGATGATAAAAGTTATCTTTATTCGAATAAAGAAAGAGACCCCCTTTATCCCCTGGTTGATTCCTATGGGAAGATTTTAATCCCCAAAAAGATCGGTATCACCAATCTTTCTTTAGAAGGGATAATATATTCTAAAAAAAATCCAGTTGCGGCAATAAACGGAGAGATTTTAGAAGAAGGAGAAAAAATTGGAGAATATACAATTTTAAAAATAGAGCCAAAAAAAGTAATTTTAGAAAAAGGAAGCAAAAAGCATAGTTTGAAATTGGAGGTCGAAAATGATTAGAGGCTTAAATAGACTGGTTAAAGTATTTTTAATTTTTGGATTTTTTCTGTTTTTTAGTTTGTCTTTAAAACAGCCCGGCTTAGGACGGGTTTATGGCCAAGATTTTACCAAAGCGCCATCTGAAGGCCAGATAGAATCTCTTAGGTTTAAAGACGCTAATATTAAAACTGTTATCCGCTCAATTGCTCAGAAGGCTTACCGGGAGGGGAAAAAGGTAAATATTGTTACCAGTCCTGCTGTCCAGGGAGCAGTTACGGTGGATTTAGCTGATATTGATTGGCTTACCGCTTTAGAAGTAGTAATTAGGCCTTATGACTATGGATATGAGTGGATAGGCAAAAATACAGTTGTTGTCGATAGTACCGAAAAAATTACCGAACGGGAAAAAAGAGACTTGGCCAGGCGGGAAGTTGAGCGTCCCCGAACTAAAGTTTTTAATTTAAAATATATTGATGCTAATGATGCCAAAAAATCAATCGAACCTTTGCTTTCCTCAGTTGGTAGAGTAACTGTTTTGGAGGTAACCGGCCAAGCTGGTTGGGAGTTTGGGATAGATGTAACTAAAAGGCAGAGGACGCAAGAAAAAAAGGGGGCCCGGACAAAGGTGATGGTGGTTTCTGATATAGCAAAAAAAATAGCTGAAATAGGAGAGTTAATTGATCAAATTGATATTAAGCCAAAACAGATCTTAATTAAAACTCGCATTATGGAGGTAAGTGAAGATTTATTAAATGATTTTGGTTTTCAATGGTTTACCGGAAGCGATCCCGGCACAGCAATAGATATCGGTTCAGGTACGGGAACAGGGTCAATAGACCCTTTTGAACAAACCCCATCTGTGTTTAATCCTTCTACATCAAGTTTAACTCCTACTTCTGGCCTGGAATTTGCTTTTAAAAAAATCACCGGGACTGACTTAGAAGCAGTTTTGCATGCGGTTAAGGATGATGCTTATACAAATACTCTCTCTGCTCCAACGATTTTAACTTTAAACAACCAGGAAGCATCAATTTTAGTTGGAGAAAAATATCCTATTGTGACTACAGAAGTAAGCACAGAAACCAATAGAGTTACCGGTGGCTCTCTTGATTATTATCAAGATATAGGGGTTCAGCTTAATGTAGTTCCGCAAATATCCGGGCAAAGCGAAGATTACATAAATATGATTATCCATCCGGCAGTAACTTCATTGGGTACAAATGTAAATATTTCTACAGCTGAAGATCAAAATATCGCATCTTATCCAAGGATAAATACGCGTGAAGCCGAAACGCAGGTGTTGATGAAAGATGGTGAAACTATAGTTATTGGCGGGTTGCTTAAAGATGTAAAAGCAAATGAAGAAATCGGAGTTCCTTTTTTAAGTAAAATACCAATCTTAGGGTGGTTGTTTAAGAGGCAAACTAAAGATACAGAAAAGATAGATTTATTAATTTTTATTACGGCTCATGTTTTAGAGCCGGGTAAAGTTAATTCTATAGAGTTAATTGAGTCCAGTAATGTCACCGGTAAATTTAAAAAAGCAGAAAAGGAAAAATAAACCTGATTTGTTATTGATAGTCTTTGACAACCGCACTATTATGCTGCTCTCTTGTCAAAGGCGAAGCAATCTCTAAAGAATTACCATGAATAATTATCTAGCTACCTATGGCTTAAAAACCGACCCTTTTAATATCACCTCTGATCCTAATTTTTTTTATCAAAGTTCATCACACAAAGAAATGCTTTCTACTCTTTTTTTTGGGCTGCGCCAAAAAAAAGGCTTAATGGCAGTTATTGGTGAAGTGGGGACCGGGAAAACGACTCTTTGCAAAGTTTTTCTTAACCAATTGCCTAAAGAAGTAGCAACTTCAGTCATTTTTAACTCTCCTCAATTTAGTCAAGTTCAGCTGCTTAAGACTATTCTTGCTGATTTTGGCCTCGAACCGAACCGTAAAAACCGGTTTGATTTAGTAAAGAGCCTAAATTCGTTTTTAGTAGATACTTCTTTATCCGGAGGCAATGCGTTATTGGTTATTGATGAGGCGCAAAATTTAACTTCTAAGCAACTTGAACAAATAAGGCTTTTATCTAATTTAGAAACTTCTCGAGAAAAATTATTGCAGATTTTATTAGTTGGCCAACCGGAATTAGAAGATAAACTTAATCAATTCAAGCTCAGGCAGATAAAACAAAGAATAAATATAAAGTGCCGCCTTTTACCTTTACGAGAGGATGAAATAAAAGATTATATAGAGTACCGTCTTAATATGGCCGAGGGCCGAGATGTTGGGATTGAGCCAGATTGTTATAGATTTATTTATCAGTTTTCAAAAGGTATTCCCAGATTAATCAATTTGCTTTGTGAACGAGTGTTGCTTTTAGGGTTTGTTCAAGAAAAAGATAAAATTACTCTTTCGATGCTAAAAGTTTGTATCGAAGAACTGCAATGAGTATAATCTATGAAGCTTTAAAAAAGGCCGAAGGTAAATCTCCCGAATCTTTACCTAACAAGAATAATCATCCAAAAAAACCTAATTCCAAAAAGATTATTTTAGTTACTTTAATTTTTATTGTTTTTGCTTTAGCTTTTATTCTAGCTTATAATTTTTCTAGCTTTAAGAAAATAGTTTCTTCTGGGATTAGAAAAAATAGTAGTGCAACGGAGCTTATAGAGGAAACTGGTGCAGAAAAAACAAAAGATATTTTAGAGGGGCGCCGAAAGACCGCAGCTAAAAAAACAAAATTAAAACAATCAGATTCTGTTTATAGATTAGAGGGAGTAGTTTTTGATAAAGATAATCCATTTGCGATTATCAACGGTAAGCGAGTTTTTAAAGGTGATAAGATAAGTGGCTTTACTATTTCAAAAATAAAAATAGATTCAGTAGAACTTACTGATCCGGGAAGTGGCAGAGTAGAGGTTCTTTCTATTTCATTTTGAAGATGTTATGCAACAAAAGTGTTGTATTAGCAGTAATAATTATTTAGATTTTTCTTTTAATAGGGTGTGGATATACCAGCTGGCTGAGCCGGTAAGGTAGGAATAGAGGCCTTGGCCCTGGTTATTAAAGTATTCAGGCAGCTGCGGGTAAGTTGTGTTTGGCCCAGATTTCATCATCTTATAAAGAGAGTTAAAAACAGAGTTTCCTTCCTCGATGAAACCTCGTTTATAAAGAGCATAAGAAAACATAATAATCATGTGATTAAAAAAAGCTCCGTTTTCTTTGTCGCCGTATTTAAAGCCAAAAGCTCTTCCTAGCTCTGGATAAATAGCACCAAAATTTGTATTAAGCCGAAAGCTTTTGTTTTTATCTTTTAAGTATTTATTAGCCGACTGCCAGATTTTTTTAATTTGTTCTTTGGTAGCCACCCCGCTCATTATTGCAAATACTTGCGGGGCAAGCATCATTTGCACTTTTCTTTTATTTTTCCCGCCGAATCTTTTTCCGGTGTTATCATAGTAGCCGTTAAAAAATCCTTTATCTAACCATTCTTTTTTTAAAAGCCAGGCGCTGAGATGTTTATATTTTTTATTTAAGTCAGTAATAATATCATCTATAGATATCTTTACTTTTGCGCCCGATATTTCTATTGTTTTTTCCAGATAAATTTTTAACCTTTTTTGTTTTTGGCGAAAATTATTATAATCGATTGGATTTTTTAAAGTATCGAGGAGGAAAGTCAGTTCTTTTAAAATTTCAAGGTGAGACTTTTTTTGCTTTAAAGCTTTTAGAAATTTAATTATTCCTTTTAAGTTGTGGGCATACATGAAGCTAAAGGTTACGGTTTCGCCGTAATCATTTGCCATATCTAAGGCATCGTTCCAATCAGCGCTTTCTAACTTTATAATATTGTGAGAGCCGACGTTAAAGAATGATGTCAGGTTTTGAATAAGCAGATGTTCCAAGAGGCTACCTTTATAAATTTTGTTTTTAGTTGTACGTAAAATAAAATCTTTTTGATTGAAGCCATAATCAATTCTAGTTGATCGCATCAGGTGAGAATCTCTAAAGTAAGGTAGTTGCTGAGTTAATATACTTATATTTTTACTTTGTTCCAAACAAGAATTTAAAGTCAGATAAGGCCAGATTCCATGATCAGACCAAACCCGGCTTATTTTGTTGCGGTCAGATAAAAAACTGTTATCCTTTTTTATTATAGTAGCGTTTGAGCCGTCTAAGCGTATGCCGGCAAAGGAATTGATTATTAATTTTTTCGCTTCTTTTGGTTCATAATGTAATAAAACTAAGGCATCCTGCCAAAGGTCCCGCCAGCCTCTACCACCTTTCCCATAGTCAAAATGGGGTAGAAATGAACAACCGAAAAGTTTACGCAAAGTAGGCTGTGCTTTTACCCATTTTAACCAGCCGTTATAGTCTTTATCTTTGAAATTAAATTCTATTTTTCCAAAAGTAGTTTGCCAATATTTTTTGGTGGCGACAAGTTCTTTTGTCACTTTTGTGCTGTTATTAATTTTAGAAAATAGATTATTTATTTTGTTTTGGCACTTTTTAGCTGAACCTGATACCAAACCTAAACCAATGATATAGTTTAATTTTTGGCCTTTTTTTAATTTTTTATTTCCAAAGTCAAAAGCAGCTATCGTTTCTTTACCGTCAAAACTATCTATTTTTCTTTTAGCTGATTTTTGGTTTTTATAGATTGCATCAGGTTTTGCCAGATTTCCTTGCCCACAAAAATGCTCAAGAGTAGGGAATTGGCCTTTAATTTTCGATCCTTGCCCGTTGGCTAAACAGAAATAAGTGGTTTCACCTAAGCTGTGGCCTTCTTCATTAAATAAAAGGGTAGGCCTAAGTAAAATACCATCGTTGGTCAAATCAACCCTATTTAAAAGACTACTTACATGCCGGTGGTCGCGCAGCGTTGCTTCGCTTCTTCCGTAGAGAGGTATGGCTGAACAGGCAGCTATATCTAGACTTTTTTTTGATTTGTTTTTGACTTTAATTTGCATAACTTCAACGTCAAGGTCGTAAGGGATAAAGTTTAAGATTTCTATGTCAATGAATTTTGTGTATTTGGTAATTTTATGATAGAAAAAACCAGCCTGGAGTTTATCGGGATAGGGGTCTGATAGCCTGATTATTTCTTCTTTTGTTGGGCTAACTTTAATTTTTATAAAAAAATCCCTGCGGACTAAAGGATTATGCTTTATATCTACTGTAGTTGCCGGAGGGGTAAGAAAGTGGTCGTTATCTCTTTTGATATCGCCGGCTAAATTAGGGCTAATTGAAGAAAGCAAGCTCCCCGATTTATTTGTTAAGGGGAAGTAATTATTGTATCTGTGAGCATCTTTAACTGTAAACTCTTCTATTTTACTATTTAAAAATCTATAAATCATCTTCTCTATTCTATAATAAGAAGTATGTTTAGCCAATTATTTTTTTCCACAATAGGGGATGTCTCCCTTGTTTATAACTTATTTTCCACCAATAGGTTATGACTCCTGGTTTTCCGCCGAATATTTCTGGCGGAAATTATGCTTTTATAACTCTTTGATTTGTAATGAGTTATAACTGAGGGAAACGCCCCCTGGTGTTGTCGAGGGGTTAATGCAAAATAGGGATAATTTAATTTCATTTTAGAAACCAATCTGATATAATTATTTTTAATAAGGAGAAGGGCTGAATATGGCAAAATATAAAAATTTAGTAATTTCAGCAATAATTTTAATTGGATTGGTATCTAATCTTTCAGGGTTTTCACAAGAATCTGTTGAAGGAGATTCTTTAATTTGTGCAGTGTATCTTACCGGAATTGGCTGTCACAATTGCGCCATAACCGACCCCTTGATACTTTCGAAGCTGCTCTATGAATATGAAAATCTTATCGTTATCGAATATGAAATTTTTAAATCTGCCTCTGTGAATCAAAAACCAAGTACAGAATATTTCAAAAATTACCTGCCCGGTAAACGGCCGGGAGTACCTTTTTTTCTTTTAGATAAGGACCTAAAAGCTTCAGGCAGCATAGAAGTTTCTAAGGCAGAACAGCTATTAAAGAAGAAAAAGGTAAACAGGTGCCCTTTACCTTCAGGCCAAGCGAAATTTTTTAATAATTTGGACTTAAGTTCTTTGCCGGGTAAGGTAAAAATTTGGCATAAAGACAGAGTATTGATTTCGGAAGAAGGCGGAACTGGCGGCAATAGTTTGAAAAAATTGCTTACCTTAACCGACCCCAACTTAATTTTAAAAGAGGTAGAAGCAGAAACGGTTGAGCCTAAAGCAGTTTTAATATCCGAAGGCAAAATTAATTTTAAAAACGCAGTAAAGATAGATGGTTGGATATTTCAATGGGGGCAAAAAGAAATCATTAAGGACAAAACCGCGCGTCAACCAGATAAAAAGCTGACTAAATCTGTTTTTAAGCCAAAAAAAAGAGGGGCTTACAGCGATTATCTTTTGTTTTTAAAAAGAGAGATTGCAGTTAAAGATTTCTATATCGGCATAGAGGCATTAGTTATACTCATTCTTATTTTATTGCTGTTGAGAAAAAAAATAATTTTATTATTTTCTAAAAATAGACAGGAATTTAAGAATTTAGTAATAATAGTTAGTTTGGTGGCAGCAGTCGGTTTAATTTTTATTTTAGCAAAAAATATTCCTACAGGGTTCCTTAAAAATTTTAGCAGCCAAGTGCCACTTCCTGTTTTTACCTTCATCATCGCTCTTATCGATGGCTTTAATCCTTGTAATTTATTTGTTTTAACTTTATTGCTCGCGCTTTTAATTTCAGCTTCCGGCAGTAAAAAACGAGTTTATTTGATAGGTTTTATTTTTATATTTGTCGTTTTTGTTTTTTATTTCTTTTTTATGGTGGCTTGGCTTAATATATTTAAATATTTTAATCTTTTTGCCCCAATCCGGGCGGTTATTGGAAGCATTGCGGTTTTAGCCGGGCTAGTTAACTGCAAGGATTTCTTTTTCTTTAAAAAAGGAATTTCTTTAACTATCGGAGATAACCAGAGGGGAAGGCTCACTAAAAAAATGAATAAAATAAGAAAAATAGCCGAGAGAGGCTCTGTCTTTATGCTTGTCTTATCTTCGGTAGGGTTGGCGGTTTTTAGTTCATTTATCGAACTGCCTTGCACTGCGGGCTTTCCGATAATATTTACTACTATTCTCGCCGGTGAAACCGCAAAAGCTACCAGCAGTTACTATTTGTGGATATTATTTTATAATTTAATTTACGTATTGCCTTTAGCTATAATAGTTGCGATATTTGGATATACCTTTCAAGCCAAGAGGATTAGCCAAAAACAAATTAAAATTATTAAATTGATTGGGGGAGTGATTATGGTAGTTTTAGGGCTAATTCTTATAGTTAATCCTCAAATTCTGGGAATTACCCTTTAACTATTTTATGAACTTACCATATTTATTATTTTCTGATAAAGAAGGCAAAATCTATTCTCATCCTTTTCTAAGGATGTCTGTAAGCTTATTGGGAGAGGCACATCTTCCCAAAAAAGGTGAATTGATTTCAGCCCCTTCGGGTACGACCTTTTTTTATCTTCCTAATAGTTATCCTTCCGGTTATAATCCGGAAAGCCAAAGGTTTGAAAGGATAGAGAAATTTGAAGGCAAAAGAGTATATGCGGTTTCGGCTTTCTTACCCCCTTCCTATCTGCGCTTATATAATCCGGCAGCATATTGGCAAAAAAAGAAAAGAAGGCTTCCGCTTTGGGCCTATACCGGTTGTGGTTTTTATGGCGGAAAGTTTATGGTAGCGGCTAAAAAAGTTGATAAAAGGATCAGGCAGGCTCCTGGGTTTTATGATAATGGGCTGATTGAAAAACGGGCCAATTTTTTGCTTCAAAAATTTTGGAAAAACCGTCTCTACAAGCATCTTTTTAATTGCGCTTTAAATTATAATTGCCTGGCCGCAAAAAATCTTTTTATGCAGCGTTGGGAAGCGCCTTTGCCGGTAGCCAGATTTTGCAATGCCCGCTGTCTTGGTTGCCTTAGCCTTCAGGATTCAAATTGCGCCTCTTCTCACCAGAGGATTAATTTTACGCCTGAAGTCTCTGAAATTGTTGAAGTAATGATAAGCCACCTCGAAAAAGCAAAAGAACCCATTGTTAGTTTTGGCCAGGGTTGTGAAGGAGAGCCTTTGCTTGAAACAGATTTAATAGCCGAAAGCGTAAAAGAAGTAAGGAGCCGAGTTAAACGGGGAACGATTAATATAAATACCAATGGCAGTTTTCCGAAAAGGATAGAAGCGCTTTCCCGGTCCGGGGTTGATTCTTTCAGGATAAGCTTAAATAGCCCCGAAGAGAGATTTTATAATATTTATTTTAAACCAAAGAATTATAAATTTTCAGATGTGGTCAAATCAATTCGAATTGCTAAACAATACGGGAAGTTTGTTGCTTTAAATTTATTTATTTTTCCCGGGTTTAGCGATTCAAAGCAGCAAATAGATAAGTTATTAAGTTTTCTGAGGAAAAATGATATAGATATGATTCAGTGGCGTAATTTAAATATTGATCCAAGTTATTACATTGGTAAAATATCAGACAGCAGTTTAAAACCAGCAGGGGTGACGGCTCTTCTAGGGGCGGTTAGAAGAAACTTTCCCGGAATAAAGACAGGCTATTTTAATCTACCCAAAGAAAGTTTTTAAAACTTAATTTTATATGGTACAATCTATTTAAGAGAGTAAAAAAGATGATAAAACAAGTTGAATTAAATATTCCTACGGTTTTTAAAAAAGAGCCTTTTTTTTATAATATAATTAAAAATTTTAAAGTTATTCCCAGTATTTTAGAAGCGTCTTTTTCAACCGCGACCGGTTGGGCTATCGTTAGTTTCCAAGGCAGCAGCAAAGAATTAACGAGGTTATTTGATTATTTAGAGAAAAAAGGCATAGAAGTTAAGTTTCGTTAATCCTTCCTCAGGTTAAAATATGAAAAAAGTAATAGTTGCAATGAGCGGCGGGGTTGATTCCTCAGTTGCTGCTTTATTGCTGAAAAAAGCTGGTTTTAATGTTGTGGGCCTTACAATGTGCTTGGGAATAAAATCAGATGATGGCGGTAAGCGCTGTTGTGGGCCAGAATCAATTTCAGATGCAAAGAAAGTTTGCCGGGATTTGGGTATAAAACATTATGTAATGGATTTTTCAACAGAATTAGAAGATAAAATAATTTCTAAATTTTTAGGCCAATATTTAAAAGGCCAAACCCCCAATCCTTGCGTCGATTGTAATAAATTTATAAAGTTTGGCATTTTATTAGAAAAAACAAAAGCTTTAGGTTTTGATTATTTGGCCACAGGCCATTATGCTAAGATTGTCAAAATAAAAGATAAATTTTTATTAAAAAAGCCTAAAGATAAAGTTAAGGACCAAACTTATTTTTTATATCCAATCAAAAAAGAAAATTTAAATTCGATTCTTTTCCCTTTAGCTGATTATACTAAAGATCAGGTACGCAGCATTGCCAAATATAATAAATTAGCGATTTTTGACAAACCCCAAAGTCAAGACCTTTGTTTTATTACAGATAAAAGATATACTAATTTTATAAATGAACGAAAAGAAAAAAATAAGGAAGGCTTGATTAAAGATAAAGGAGGAAATATTTTAGGAAAACATAAAGGAATATTTTCTTATACGATCGGCCAACGCAAAGGACTGGGAATAAGTGCTAAAAAACCACTTTATGTTTTAGCGATTGATGCAAAAAACAATAACGTTATTGTGGGGAAAAAACAAGAATTGAAAAGTAAAGGCCTTATTGCCAGCGAGCTTAATTTATTTACAGATTATTTACCAAAAAGCGCCAAGGCGAAAATTCGCTACAGGCATGAGGGAGCTGAGTGTAAAATAGAAAAAATTGGTCAAAAGTTAAAACTTATTTTTTCAAATCAGCAAGAAGCAATCACTCCGGGGCAAGCTGTAGTGCTTTATAATCAAGATACAATATTAGGCGGAGGAACAATTGAGGAGGTTTATAGTGGAGATAGTTGATAAAATTAAAAAATTAAAAAAAGAAAAAAATGTTGTAATTCTAGTTCATAATTATCAAATACCGGAAGTCCAAGATATAGCAGATTTTATGGGAGATTCCCTGGGTTTAAGCAGAAAAGCCGCTGAAACTGAAGCAGATATCATCATTTTTTGTGGTGTTTATTTTATGGCTGAAACTGCAAAAATTCTTTCCCCTGAGAAGAAAGTAATAATTCCGGAAAAAGATGCAGGCTGTCCGATGGCAGATATGATAACGGCTGAGCAGTTAATGGAATTAAAAGCTAAACATCCGCAGGCCAAAGTATTAACCTATGTTAACAGTCCGGCTGAAGTAAAAGCTGAATCCGATCTTTGTTGTACTTCTGCAAATTCGGTCAAAGTGGTTGAGAAAGCATTTGGCAAAGATGATCAAATCATATTTGTGCCGGATAAATTTTTAGGCCAGTATACCGCAAGTCAAACTAAACGTGATTTTATAATTTGGCAAGGGTATTGCCCCACTCATGCAAGAATTATGCCAAAAGATATTATCAAGCAGAAAGAAACCTATCCAGAAGCAAAAGTGATGGTCCATCCTGAGTGCCGTCCAGAGACTATTGCCTTAGCTGATGAAGTTCTTTCTACCTCGGGGATGATTAAATTTGCTAAAAAGACAGCGGCAAAAGAGATCATTGTAGGTACAGAACCAGGGATGGTTTATCCTTTAAAAAAAGAAGTTCCCAATAAAGAATTTTATCCAGCCAAAGAAGAAGCGGTTTGTCCTAATATGAAAAAAACCAATTTAGAAAAAGTTCTTTGGGCTCTTGAAGATTTAAGCTATGAAGTTAAAATAGATAAGGAAATAATCCAAAAGGGGCAAAAAAGCATTCAAGCGATGCTAGATTTGAGTTAGGTGTTTAATTAACCATGGAAGAAAGTTATAAAGAACCGGTTTATCAAATTGGAATTGCGGCAAAATTAATTGAAGTTTGTCCGGCAACTTTACGGATTTGGGAGAAGAAAAACTTAATCAAACCAACTCGTTTGGGAAAAAACAGATTTTATTCTAAATGTGACCTAGACAGATTACGGAGAATAAAAAAATTGATTCAAAAAGAAGGCCTAAACATAGAAGGTGCGAAAAAAGTTCTCGGACAAGATCTTTGTTGGCAAATAAAAAAATGTCCTCCTCAAGAAAGGGATAAGTGTTCGGTCTATAAACAAGAAAAGAAAAAGAAAGAGTGATTTTTTTTGTTTTCTACATACAAATAGAGTTTGTAGGTTATATGTAAATTATATTGACAGGTATGTTTTGTTATGTTTAAATAGTGTTTATTTATTTTAGTCTATAAAATGTTAATCATACTTAAGGAGGCAGAAAATGGAATTTAGCCCAGTAAGCGAAGCAGGTATAACTAAAGCAATAACGAGTGAATTTAATAAGTTTATCCAAGAGTATATAAAATCAGATGTAATTATTATTGGAGGGGGGCCCAGTGGGTTGATGGCTGGACGCCAGTTAGCTAATAAAAATTACAAAATTTTGATTATTGAGTCTAATAATTATTTAGGAGGAGGGTTTTGGATTGGGGGTTATTTAATGAACTCACTCACCTTTAGATCCCCGTCGGAAAAAATTCTTTCTGAACTAGAGATACCTTATAAAAAGGCAGAAGAAGGATTATTTACTGCATCTGGGCCTGCGGCCTGCTCCAAACTTATTTGGGAAACTAATAAAGCAGGAGCTAGGATTTTAAATATGACCAAATTTGATGATGTAGTTTATAGAAATAATAGAGTAGAAGGAGTAGTTATTAATTGGACCCCTGTTTCTGCTTTGCCACGGCAAATTACTTGTGCAGACCCAATTTGCCTAGAATCGAAAATAGTTATTGATGCAACCGGGCACGATGCTTTTGTTTGTAAATCACTGAGCAAGAGAAAGATTGTAACTATGGAAGATTTTGGCCCCATGGATGTGGGGAGCTCAGAAAGCTTAGTGGTTGCTAAAACTGGCCAAATTCATCCCGGCTTAATCATTACCGGCATGGCAGTATCTAGTTTTTACGGGGTGCCGCGAATGGGACCCACTTTTGGCGGGATGCTTGAATCAGGTAAAAAAGCAGCTGAAGTTGCTGAACGAGTACTTAATGCCTACCAAGAGAAAACTGGCCAAAAAGTAAATACATAAATCTCCAATTATTTCGTTTGATTATCATTACAGGAGAGGCTGTTTTAGAAGTTATGGAAATGAGATTTAGAGTTTTAAATTGAATAATATCGCAATATGAGTTACAATTTATTTATTTGCAGAAATAGAAAAATAAATATAATTTTTGAGGAGTGGGTGTAAATGAGGGCAGTAGCATTATTATCAGGGGGCCTAGATAGTATTTTGGCTGCTAAATTGATTAAAGAGCAAGGTATTGAGGTAGCAGCTCTACATTTTGATAATCATTTTTCTGCTTGTTCGGAAAATCAAAAAGAAAAACTTCTTAATAAAATTTCAAAGCAGCTGGGAATAAAGTTTGAAAATAAAATTTTAGATGAAAGTTATTTATCAATTATCAAAAATCCAAAATATGGATTTGGAAAAAATTTGAATCCGTGTATTGATTGCAGGATATATATATTGAAAAAAGCAAAGGAATATATGGAAAAAATTGGAGCATCTTTTGTAATTACCGGTGAGGTTTTGGGCCAACGGCCAATGTCTCAACATCGAAAAGCTTTATTTAATGTAGAAAGAGAATCGGGCCTTGAAGGTTTAATATTGCGTCCGCTTTCGGCAAAATTATTTCCAGAGACTATTCCTGAAAAAAAAGGGTGGGTCAAAAGGAATTATTTATTATCAATTTCTGGAAGAAGCAGGAAAATTCAGCTTGAACTTGCTAATAAATATAAAATAAAAAATTATTTGTGGGCAGGAGGAGGATGTTTATTAACTGATGCAGGTTTTTCGCGTCGCCTTCAAGATATTATAAAAAAGGGCCAATTTAATTTAGATAATATCGAGCTTCTTAAAGTAGGAAGGCATTTTAGATTTAATCCTTCCTTTAAGTTTATCGTAGGCAGGAATGAAAAAGAAAACCAACAACTTGAGTATTTAAAAAAAGAAGATGATTATCTATTTAAACCGATAGAGCAATCAGGCCCGACTGGGTTAGGAAGAGGGAAAATTAATCAATCAATTAAAGAATTATGTACTAAAATTATTACCAGATACAGCTCAGCAGATCAAGATTTTAAGATAAGCATAATGAATGGTAAAGAGAAAATTAATGAAATTGCTAAGGCTGAAATGCCCGAAAATAATAAATACAGATTATTTATAATTTAAAACATAGGTACCGGCTAAATAATTGCATTTTCAATGGAGGTAAAAATGAGTAAAATTGATAAAAAATTAAAACCAGAAAGCGTTCTTCTTCATGGGGGCCAAGAAGCAGATTCGGCTACCGGCGCCAGGGCAGTTCCAATTTATCAAACTACTTCTTTTCAATTTAAAAATTCAGAGCAGGCAGCAAATTTATTTGCCTTAAAAGAATTTGGCAATATCTATACCCGGATGATGAATCCGACCACAGATGTCTTTGAAAAAAGAATGGCTGCTTTAGAAGGAGGGGTGGGGGCATTGGCCACAGCAAGCGGAATGTCTGCGATTACTCTTTCTATATTGAATATTGCTAAAGCCGGCGATGAAATAGTTTCTGCTGATAATCTTTATGGAGGGACTTATACTCTTTTTCGCTATACTTTAGAAAAAATGGGGATAAAGGTTAAATTTGTTGATTCTGGCAGCCTAGAGGGTTTCAAGGAAGCTATCACTGATAAAACAAAGGCTCTCTATATTGAATCTATAGGAAATCCAAAATTAGATGTCGCAGACATTAAGGATCTTTCAAGCATTGCTCACAAAAAAGGCATACCTTTAATCGTAGACAATACTACTGCGCCTTACCTTTTGCATCCAATTGATTTCGGCGCAGATATTGTAGTCTATTCGGCAACAAAATTTTTAGGCGGCCATGGTACTTCAATTGGCGGGGTAATCATTGATTCAGGAAAGTTTAATTGGGATAATGGAAAATTTCCTTTAATTTCAGAACCAGATCCCAGCTATCATGGAATTAATTTCATTAAAGCCTTAGAACCAATCGGTAATATTGCCTATATTGTTAAGGCAAGAGTTTCGTTGCTGCGTGATTTAGGGCCGGCTCCATCTCCCTTTAATACTTTTCTTTTTTTACAAGGGCTAGAAACTCTCCATTTAAGGATGCCTAGGCATTGTGAAAATGCTTTAGGGGTGGCTAAGTTTTTAAAGAAACATTCTTTGGTAAATTGGGTTAATTATCCAGGGCTTGATTCAAGTCCTCAGAAAGAGAAGGTAAAAGAATATTTGCCTAAAGGAGCAGGCGCAATCATTGGTTTTGGAATAAAGGGAGGAAGTGCTTCCGGCAAAAAATTTATTAATTCATTAGAGCTTGTATCACATCTTGCTAATATTGGCGATGCAAAAACTTTAGCGATACATCCTGCGACCACCACTCATCAACAGCTGTCGGCAGAAGAACAAAAGGCAACAGGAGTAACAGAAGATTATATTCGGCTTTCGGTAGGAATTGAAAATGTAGAGGATATAATTTCTGATATTGATCAAGCCCTAGCCAAAACAAAAGAATAATTAGTTAATTAATGAGCGGTGGGTAACTTTTGATTAACCGATTCATTGTTCATCAAATATGGAGAAATAAATGGGAAAAATTTATCAAAGTATTACAAAAACCATAGGGAATACCCCTTTGGTTAGGATAAACAAATTAACTAAAGATTTAGATATAGAAGTTTTCGCAAAAATCGAATCCTTTAATCCTTTATCCAGTATTAAAGATAGAATCGCAGTGGTAATGATTGAAAAAGCTGAAGCTGAAGGCAAGCTCAATAAGGATTCAGTGGTTATTGAACCAACCAGTGGCAATACTGGCATTGCTTTGGCTTTTGTTTGTGCTGCTAAAGGTTATAGGTTAATATTAACTATGCCGGATACAATGAGTATCGAACGTAGGCAATTGCTTCAGCATTTAGGAGCAGAACTGATATTAACCGAAGGGGCTAAGGGTATGGAAGGAGCAGTTGCCGAAGCTGAGAGGTTGGCAGAAAATGCTGAAAATAGTTTTATGCCTCAGCAGTTTAAGAATCCTGCTAATCCAGAAATTCATTATCAGGCGACCGGTCCAGAAATTTGGCAGGACACAGACGGCAGAATCGATATTTTTATTGCTGGTGTTGGCACAGGTGGTACAATTACAGGTGCAGGGAAATATTTGAAAGAACAAAAAGATTCAGTTAAGATTATTGCTTTAGAGCCCAGTGCTTCAGCAATTTTGTCCGGAGAAGAATCCGGTCCGCATAAGATTCAAGGGATTGGAGCTGGTTTTGTCCCAGAGGTTTTAGATCAAAGTTTAATTGATGAGCTGATAAAAGTGCCGGATCAAGCCAGTGGAAAATTTGCTAAAAAATTAGCAAAAGAAGAAGGGATACTGGCAGGTATTTCAAGCGGAGCAGCTATCTGGGCGGCGCTTGAGGTGGCAAAAAGGCAAGAATCAAAAGGTAAAACTATTGTCACAGTTTTACCGGACACCGGAGAAAGATACTTATCAGTCTGGTCCATATTTAAGTAAAAATATTATCACACCGCGTAGGTGTGATAAAGAGGTTGATTATGAAAGGTAAAGGCATTGGAGAAGTTTCGGTAAAATATTTTACTTTTGCTGAGCCGCCGGAAGAGTTGGTTTTAACTTCTGGCCAGAAGTTAGGGCCAATTACATTAGCCTATGAGGCTTATGGAGAGCTTAATCAAAAAAAAGATAATGCCATATTAATTTTACATGCATTATCCGGTGATGCTCATGCAGCCGGGTTTCATAAGGATGATAGAAAACCAGGCTGGTGGGATATGATGATTGGCCCGGGTAAGGCTTTTGATACTGATAAATATTTTGTAATTTGTTCAAATATTCTAGGCGGTTGCAAGGGTTCAACCGGTCCTTCTTCAATTAATCCCCAAACAGATAAACCCTATGGGCTGGACTTTCCTATAATTACTATTGCAGATATGGTTAATGCTCAAAAGAAATTAATAGATTCCTTTAGAATTAAAAAATTATTATCTGTAGTCGGTGGTTCGATGGGCGGGATGCAAGTTCTACAGTGGTTTAAATCATATTCTAACAATATTTGCTCAGCTATTCCGATTGCAACTGCTCTGAAACATTCACCTCAGCAGATTGCTTTTGACGAGGTGGGCCGGCAAGCGGTGATGGCTGACCCTGATTGGCAAAAAGGAGATTATTACGGCAGAGCTAAACCGGAACGAGGCTTAGCCGTAGCCAGGATGATGGGCCATATTACTTATATGAGTGATGCGTCAATGGAGAAAAAATTTTCCCGGAGGATGAAAAATAAAAATTACAGCTATACCTTTAAAACAGATTTTGAAGTTGAAGGGTATCTGCAATATAAAGGGGATAGTTTTGTGAAGCGATTTGATCCCAATTCATATCTCTATATAACAAAAGCAATGGATTATTTTGATTTATCAGGGGAAAAATTAGTAACAGAGGGAGATGAAAGTGAGACTCGCTTTATGGTGATTGGATTTAAATCAGATTGGCTTTATCCTATTTATCAATCAAGAGAGATTGTCAATCAGCTTAAATATAGAAGAGTGGGGGTAACTTATTGTGAAATTCCTTCTACCTATGGCCATGATGCATTTTTGCTCGAAGTAAGAGAACAAACTCATCTAATTAAACATTTTCTGTCAAGTGTATATAAAGACAAAAAAAATGAAAAGTAAACGCATAGATTATAGAATTATTTATCGAATTATTAAGCCAAAAAGTCGTGTTTTAGATTTGGGCTGTGGAGACGGGGAACTGCTTTCTTTTTTAGTCAAAGAAAAGAAAGTTAAGGCTCAAGGAATAGAGCTAAACGAAGCTGCGATTTATAATTGTGTTGAGAAAGGCTTAAGCGTTTTTCACGGTAATATTGAAACCGGGCTGTCGGGATATCCAGACAATGCATTTGATTATGTAATTTTAAATCAAAGCATGCAAGAAGTAAAAGACGTAGAGCATGTAGTGGATGAAGCTTTAAGGATTGGCAAAAAGGTTATTGTCGGTTTTCCTAATTTTGCCCAACTCAAAGCAAGGTCAAGATTGTTTTTAAAGGGCAAAGTTCCCATCACTTCTTCTTTGCCCTATCGTTGGTATAATACGCCTAATTTACATTTTTTAAGCATAATTGACTTTAAAGATTTTTGCCGGGAAAAAAATATTAAAATATTGAAGAAATTTTATCTTTCCAAAAATAAAGTTATTAAAATCTTACCCAACTTGTTAGCCTTAAATGCGATATTTCTAATTAAAAAATAAAAGATATTTGAAAAAGAAGGTTGTTAGCTGAGACCCAGGGTGTGGCCTTAAGCCCGGCCCATAACAAAATAAAAAAGTAATTTATGTGGAATTATACGGAAAAAGTAAAAGAATTATTTAAGAATCCACGCAATGTTGGCGAGATTAAAAATCCTGATGCTAGAGGAGATGTCGGTAGCATTATTTGCGGAGATGCCCTCAAGCTTACTTTGCGTATTGATAAAAGTACCGAAGTTATAAAGGATGCAAAGTTTAAGACTTTTGGCTGCGCAAGCGCTATAGCATCTTCTTCTGCCTTGACTGAGATGATAAAAGGTAAAACAATTAAAGAAGCTGCAAAAATTACCAATAAAGATATTGCAAAGTATTTGGGTGGATTGCCGGAAGAAAAAATGCATTGTTCAGTTATGGGGATGGAAGCATTAGAAGCAGCCATTGAAAATTATCGGGGTCGGGCAACAAGCAAGAAGGAGGTTGGTAAAGAGAGGATAATTTGTAAGTGTTTTAACGTAACTGACAAAAAAATAATTAGCGCCGTAAAAGAAAATAATCTTAAAACTGTTGAAGGAGTTACCAATTATACAAAAGCTGGTGGAGGTTGCGGTAAGTGTAGGCCGGATATAGAAAATATTCTCAAAGAGTATTGGAAAAAAGAAGCTACTAAGCCTAAATTGCAAAAAAAACCGAAGAAAATATTAACTAATTTAGAAAAAATATCTTTGATTACAAAAGCAATTAAACGAGAGATTCGTCCTCAACTTAAGGCTGACGGCGGAGATATAGAATTAATTGATGTAGATAGAAATAACGTTTATTTGAAATTTTCAGGAACTTGCCTTGGTTGTCCTAGTTCAAGTTTTACTCTCAAAAATTTTGTTGAGGTAAGATTAAAAGAATTAGTCGATCCTGAGATTAAAGTATTTGAAGTACGTAAATAAATCCACAAAAATTCAAAGATAAATCATGGAAAAAATAATATATGTAGATAACAATGCAACAACTAAAGTTGCTCCGGAAGTTTTTCAGGCTATGCGCCCATTTCTAACTGATAATTATGGAAATCCTTCTAGCATGCACAATTTTGGAGGAAGTATTGTTAAATACATCGAGGATGCAAGAAAAAAGGTAGCCGGTTTAATAGGAGCAGCTGATTCATCAGAAATTATTTTTACAAGCTGTGGGACAGAAAGTGACAATACAGCTATCAATAGCACTTTAAGATCATACCCAGATAAAAAACACATCATTACAACTAAAGTTGAACACCCCGCAGTCTTGAATCTTTGTAAATACTTAGAGACTGTAGGTTATCGAATTACTTATTTAGATGTAGGTCCAGATGGTTTACTGGATATAAATGAATTAAAGAATGCAGTCGATCACGATACGGTTTTAATCTCGATTATGCATGCCAATAATGAAACAGGAGTAATTTTTCCGGTTGCAGAAATTGCCGAAATCGCTAGAGTAAGAGATATAACTTTTCATACCGATGCAGTGCAAACTGTGGGCAAAATTCCAATTAAGATGACAGAGCTTCCAGTTGATTTTTTATCTCTTTCTGGACATAAACTGCATGGTCCAAAAGGAGTTGGGGCTTTATACGTAAGAAAAGGTACAAGATTTTCTCCGTTTATGGTAGGGGGCCACCAGGAAAATGGACGAAGAGCAGGCACTGAGAATGTTGCCTCAATCGTTGGTTTAGGGGTAGCAGCAGAACTTGCGAAAAATAATATTAAGGAAGAGATAACTAAAGTAAAAAAATTAAGAGATAAGTTGGAAAATTATATTTTAGAAAATGTTTCAAATACTAAAGTGAATGGAGACAGCAAAAAGAGATTGCCTAACACTTCAAACATTGGGTTTGAATTTGTAGAAGGAGAAGCGATTTTACTTAAACTTGATGAAAAAAATATTGCCGCTTCTTCTGGTTCTGCTTGTACCTCAGGGTCTCTAACTTCTTCCCATGTGCTTAAATCGATGGGTATTCCTGTTACTTTTATTCAAGGTTCAGTACGATTTAGTTTAAGCCGGTACAATGCTGACAAAGAAATAGATTATATAAATAAAAATATTCCTGCCATAATTGGAAAACTGCGGGAAATTTCACCTTTTGGAAAAAAATAAAGGAGTTATCATATTAAACGAAGTAATAATTTCTGAAACTATAGTTGATTCCTATAGTTAAACATTAATAAGATATGGAAAATTAGATAAAAATATTGTATTAGATAGTAGTTTATGTAGAATAGATAAATATATAAATTTATAAAAATAAATTAAAAGGAGTTGTCATGTTGAATGAAGTAATAATCTCTGAAGCTATAATTGATTCTTATCAGAAAAAATTAAAAGAAAATTTATCAGTTGATGTAGCTATCGCAGGTGCTGGCCCTGCCGGTTTAATCGCTGCTTATTATTTAGCGAAAGCCGGGAAGAAAACAGTTCTTTTTGAGAAAAAACTTTCTATTGGCGGTGGCATGTGGGCTGGCGGAATGATGTTCAATGAAATAGTTATTCAGAAATCCGCTAAAAAAATTCTCGATGAAATTGGAGTTGACGCAAAATTATATAAAAAAGATTATTATTTAGCTGATGCAGTGCAAACTGTTTGTTCTTTGGGGTATTTGGCAACAAAGGCGAAAGCGACGATCTTAAATGGCATTTATGCAGAGGATATAATGGTCAAAAAAGGAAAAGTCTGTGGCCTGGTAATTAATTGGGCGGCAGCTAATGTTGCAAAATTACACGTAGACCCGTTGACAATTGAGGCAAAAGTTGTAATTGACGCAACCGGCCATCCCACAGAAGTGACAAAAGTAGTAGAAGCCAAAAGTGGTTTACAATTAAGAACAAGAACAAAAAAAGTTTTAGGTGAAAAATCAATGTGGGCAGAAAAAGCTGAAAATACAGTGGAGAAAAACACAAAAGAAGTTTGTCCTGGTTTATTTGTAGCCGGGATGGCGGCGAATGCGGTTTTTGGTTCGCCACGAATGGGTCCGATATTTGGCGGGATGCTTTTATCCGGGAAAAAAGTAGCTAAGTTGGTTGCTAAAAAAATTAAATAAGAATTTAATTATGAGAAAAAAAGTGCCTTCTGACTTAAAATCCAATATTTTTCAATTTAAGAATTTAATAAAATATCAAACTGACTCTATAGTGAGTCGAGTAATAGTTGATACTAATAATACAAAAATTACATTATTTGCTTTTGACAATGGCCAGTCTTTAAGTGAGCATACAACTAGTTTTAATGCTTTTGTAAATATTGTTGAAGGCAATATGGCTATAACTATTTCTGGAGAAGTTTTTCAAGTAAAAGATAATCAGACAATAATTATGCCTGCCCATGCCCCGCATTCTCTTATTGCAAATTCAAAAGCTAAAATGCTTTTAGTTATGTATAAATAATAAATTAAAATATTTAGATGCAAAAATCAAAAGATCTAGATTTTAAAATATTTAAAGAATTAAAAGAAACGAATAATTATTTATCTGGCCAAAACATTGCTAACAAGCTTAAAATTTCCCGCCAGGCTTTCTGGAAACATATAAAAAATTTAAATGATTGCGGCTACAAGATAGAAGCAATCCCCCGCCGGGGCTATAAACTAAAATATTCTCCCGATAAGCCTTATCCTTGGGAAATAAGATATAAATTAGGCACAAAATTTACCGGCCACAATGTTTACTTTAAAGAAAAAATAGATTCTACTCAGGATTTTATTTGGCAATTAGGCCAAGCAGGAGCTCCAGAAGGTACTGTGGTCTTAGCTGGAAAACAAAAAAAAGGCAAAGGCAGGATCGGCCGAGAGTGGGTTTCGCCAAAAGGTGGCTTGTATTTATCTTGCTTGCTTAGGCCAAAAAAAATATTGCTAAAAGATATTTCCCAAATCGCTCTGGTTATAGCTCTTGCTTGCATTCAAGCTATTGAGCAAGAGACTGGGATTAGATTGAGTGTAAAATGGCCCAATGATATTTTTTTAAATAAGAAAAAATTAGGCGGCATTCTTTGTCAAATCAATGCCGAGGCGGACAAGATTAACTTTGTAGCTATAGGTTTAGGGATAAATATTAATACTAAGAATTTACCCGAAGAAGCAACTTCTCTTTTTTTAGAAAGAAAAAATAAAGTATCTTTAGTGGCAATTACTAAAAAAATTATTGGAAAGATAGAACAACGCTACCTAGAACTGGAAGCGGGTAAAAGTAAAGAGTTGCTAGAACAGTGGCAAGAGCATTGTTTTTTATGGGGCAACCGCTTGAGGGTAAAAGTTTTCGACAAAGTAATTGAAGGTGAAGCTGCCGGGATTGATCAAGAAGGATATTTGCTGGTTCGCAGAGATAATGGGCTTACCGAAAAAATATCAAGTGGAGATGTAACTAAAGTAATGTAAACCAATAATTATTTTTAGTTGACTTATCCTTCCTGCCTGATAAACTTTTTTTATTTCGTAAACATAACGGTATTTTTTAAAATGAAATGTATTATAAATATAATTATAATATTTATATTATTTCTTTATTGTACTGAGAGTTTTTCCGGCAACATTGAACTAGAACCTATAATTATTAAAAAATATAATTTTTTATTTGATAGAAACAGCCATTATTTCCGGAAAAACCAAATAACCAATCTCCCCGTTTTTTCCCCTGAAGAAATACCAGGTTTTTTTTCTGCCATTGAGTTAAAAAAGAGAGCTCCTTTTGGCATTCAACAAGACTTATCCATCCGAGGATCAATTTTCGAAGATAATAGCGTCCAAATAGAAGGTATAAAAATAAATGACCCTCAAACTGGCCATTTTAGTCTCGAAATACCTTTTTCGGCAATAGATATTGAACAGATAGGAATTAATAAAAATAAACAACAATTAAATTATCAATTAAAGCAACCGAAAGAAAAAGGTACTTTAATTGCTAGTTCTTTTGGCCAACATGCTCTTTGGGAAAATTTATTGTCTACAAATTTTAGTTTAGGGAAAATAAAAAATAGGGTATCAGTTGAACATAAAATCTCATCAGGAGCCAGGCCAGATACTGATTTTGAAATATACAATTTTTCCTGGCATTCTCTATGGAAAAATTATAATAAGGAGGCTGAATTCATTTTTGGTTCAACTAAAAGAGATTTTGGCGCTAATAGTTTTTATGCAAAAAGTTTTCCTCAAGAAGAAGAACATATAACTCAAAGGTTTTTTCTGGCGCGGGCTACATTAAAAAAAGAATTATTTGATATCAAAAGCACGGCTTATTTGCGCCGGCATACTGATGAATTTATTTTAAAAAGGCATGAGCCGTCGTTTTATACTAATTTCCACACAACATATATTTATGGCGCAAAAAATGAAGTAGTCTTTAAGAACGATCTATTTTTAAATCTAAATTTACGTAAAGAAAAAATAACTAGCACTAATCTCGGTGATCATAGCCGGATAAGTAAAGGCTTTTCTATTGGATTAAAAGAGAAAGAATTCGGAAAGTTTATTTATCAAGGTTCTGCCGGTTTTGATTATTATAAACCATGGGGTTATCTGAAAAATATTAATTTAAACCTGAGGTATAGGCTGAGCCAAAATTTATTAATTGATTTTTCTTATAATCGTCTCTGGCGAGTGCCTTCATTTACAGAACTTTATTATAATTCTCCTTCAAATGTTGGCAACTCATCGCTTGATGTCCAGGATTCAGATAATTATCAGATTGGCCTAAAGCATACTCCCATTAAAGCGATAAAACTTTCGTTTGATCTTTTTTTAAGAAAACAATTAAATACTATCGATTGGGTAAAGGATCAATCGGCTGATCCTTGGGAAGCAAAAAATATCGGTAGTCTGGAGGCAAGAGGATTTGATTTTTACGGGGAACTAAAACTTGAAAATAGGTTTTTTAAAAATTTTGGGATAGGATATACTTATCTTGATTTGGATAAAGATAATAATTTTAATTTATCTAAGTATGTTTTTGATTATAATCGGCATAAAATCATTGCTAATTTTTGCTTTGATTTTTTTGGAATTAATTCCAATTTAATTATCAATTTTTCAAAACCAATCTCTAGAGATAAATACACTACTGTTGATTTAAAATTATCAAAACAATTTTCCAATTTTAAACTAAGCCTAGAGGGGATAAACATTTTTAATCAAGATTATCAAGAAAAAATCGACATTGAAGGAACCAGCCGCTGGTACAGAGCATCTCTTACCTATAATTTCTAATCTCCCCATTCCACCTCGTAGGTGGAAGGGAATTGTTCAATGCTGGCTTAGCTTATTTATGTCCACCTCGTAGGTGGAATTTGGAGTGGGGGGATGGGGGAAAGAAGGTTAGGGCCTTGACAAAAGGGAAAAAATATTGTATATTGAAAATGGAAACCATTATCAATAATAAAGGAGGATAAAGTGCCCAGGCAGAGAGGTTGGTGGAAAAGAAGATTAAGGGGAAGAGGTTGCCGGTTAACCGTTCCTCGACAGGCAATTTTAGAACTTTTAAGCAAATCGTCAGAACACCTAAGCGCCGAAGACATTTATTTTAAAGTTAAAAAAATTTATCCTGCGATAGGATTGACTACTGTGTACAGGACTTTAGAATTGCTTGTGAATATGGGGGTAGTGTCAAAATTTGATTTTGGTGATGGACGGGCCCGTTATGAGTTGGCTGCTAATTCTGAAGATGAGGAAAATCATCATCATCATTTGATTTGTACAAGCTGCGGAAAAGTTATAAATTATACAGATTTTGTAAATCAAGAAAAAGAACTGATAGAAAAGACTGAAAATAAACTGGCTACTAAATATAATTTTGAAATCAACAATCATCAAATACAATTTTACGGAATTTGCCCCAATTGTAAAAAATAAAGGATAATTTTTTTTCAATGTTTATGAAAATGATTTTCAATAGCAAAAGGAGGTGGTTGGTATGCCAGCAGGAAATGGAACAGGACCAGCCGGTTTAGGGCCGATGACAGGAAGAGCAGCAGGTTATTGTGCAGGTTATAACACACCTGGGTATGCAAATCCGGCAGCAGGTTATGGATACGGTAGAGGCCTTGGCCGAGGTAGAGGACGAGGCTTTGGCCGTGGTTATGGTAGAGGCTATGGTTTTCGCGGTGCAGCTTATGTGCCTCAAGCCCCTTATTATGGCCAATCTTATCAGGCTTCTTATGGACCAGCACCAACAGCAAAAGAAGAAGCAGAATATTTAAAAGAAGAAGCTCAGGGTCTAAAAGGTGAGTTAGAGGCGATTAATCAACGGATAAAAGATCTTGAATTGCAAGAGAAGAAGAAATAGCTAGTTATTAATCCCGCTTTTTAAGCGGGATGTATTTATCTATAAAATAAGGAGGAATATTGATGAAGGTAGCAATTTCAACAGATTCTGGAAATGTTTCAGAGCATTTTGGCAGATGCCCAACTTTTACCTTAGTTGAGTTTGAAGATGGAAAAGTTTTGAGTAAAGAAGAGATATCTAATCCGGGCCATCATCCGGGTTATTTACCTGAATTTTTAAAAAAAGAAGGAGCCAGCGTAATTATTGCGGGAGGAATGGGGCAACGAGCTTTAGGGTTGTTTTCTCAAAGTGGAATTCAGGTAATTGTAGGTGTAGGCGGAAAAATTGACGAAGTAATTACTAAGTTAGCCGAAAATAGGTTGGAAGGAGGAGAGAGTCTTTGTAAGCCAGGAGACGGCAAAGGTTATGGAGTTGATAAAACAGAATGTAGTCATCCGGAAGAAAAGGAGGAGTAATATGAAAATTTGTATCACAGCAGAAGGAGATAACCTAGATTCAAAAATAGATCCCCGTTTTGGCAGAGCACAATATTTTTTAATTCTGGATACTGAAAGTAATGCTTTAGAGGCAGTTAAGAATCCTAATGTAGGCGGAATGGGCGGTGTTGGGGTTCAATCCGGGCAATTAATTTCAGAAAAGGGAGTAAAGGCGGTCTTGACAGGCAATGTAGGCCCTAACGCTTTTAAAACACTGGAAGCTGCCGGAATTGAAATTGTATCTGGTGTGTCTGGCACAGTTAAAGAGGCTGTTGAAGCTTATAAGCAAGGTAAATTTAAACCAGGTAATGGACCCAGTGTTGATTCTAAATTTGGGATGAATTAGGGAGGTAGATTATGCCAAGAGGAAATGGAACAGGACCAATGGGGCAAGGGCCGATTGGCGGTAGAGGCCAAGGTGGTGGCCGCGGTAGAGGTGGACGTCCCGGTGCAGGCCCGGGCGGGCTTTGTCTGTGCCCGGCTTGTAAACTAAGTGTGCCGCATAAAGCGGGAACTCCTTGTGCCGAGATGAAATGCCCTAAATGTGGTGGAATTTTGGTGAGAGGTTAAAAGAATGGATAATTTAGCTAAGCAAGCTCATCAAGAATATCTGCAAAAAATTAAATTTTACCGTGAGTTTGGTTATGATATAGAAGCTGAAAGAAATTTTGTTTTAGATAATGCCAAACCTTTATATGGAGATATATTAGAAGTAGGTACAGGTAAAGGAAGTTTTACTCTCGCTTTAGCTAAAGAAGGCTATAGGTTTACCAGTGTAGATGCTTCTAAAGAACAACAAAAAATCGGCTATCTTAATCTAAAACATTTAGGCCTTGACAGCCAAGTTGATTTTAAAATAGCCAATGGAGAGAATTTAAGTTTTTCTGATAAGAGCTTTGATTTAGTAATTTCTGTAAATATGATTCATCATCTAGACAGGTTCTCTAAAATATTAAATGAATTCACCAGAGTTTTAAGCTTTGAAGGGAAAATTGTGTTAGCTGATTTTACAAAAGAAGGCTTAGAAGTAATAGATAAAATTCATTCCCAACAAGGCAGAAGGCACAGAAGAGAAAAGGTAAATTTTGCGAAAATAGAGGACTATTTTAGAGATAAGGACTTTATAATAGAAAGATATCGGGATAAATTTCAAAAAATATTAATAGCCTACCATCAAATTATTTAAAATATGATAATAGCAGTAGCAAGCGGAAAAGGCGGTACCGGTAAAACTACAATAGCAACCAATTTAGCTTTGTCTTTGGGGAAGGTTAAGTTATTAGATTGTGACGTAGAAGAACCTAACTCTTATTTATTTATTAAACCCAAAATAGAAAAGACTTATCCGGTTTATATTCCAGTCCCCAAAATTAATCCAGAAAAATGCACTCTTTGCGGACGCTGCCAGGAAGTTTGTGCCTATAATGCTATAGCGGTGGTAAAAGATAAAGTGCTGGCATTTGATGATCTTTGCCATGGTTGCGGCGCTTGCAGTTATCTATGCCCTGAAGCTGCAATAGCTGAAGTTAATAAGAAAATCGGAATAATTGAAATAGGGAAGCGAGAAAAGTTAGAATTTATTGATGGTAAGTTAGATATCGGACAAGCCATGGCTCCTCCTATAATCAGGGAAATTAAAAAACAGATAAATCCAGAAGATGTTACGATAATTGATGCTCCGCCGGGGACATCTTGTCCGGTGATTGAGTCAGCAGAGGGGAGTGACTTTGTGATTTTAGTTACAGAGCCAACCCCATTTGGCCTCAATGACTTAAAACTTGCAGTTGAAACTTTTCGTAAATTAAAAATACCATTTGGGGTAGTTATAAACCGGTCTAATCTTGGCGATAAAAAGACTCTAGATTATTGTGACAAGGAGAATATAGAGATACTTTTAGAAATTCCTTTTGATAAAAAAATCGCCGCGAGTTATTCTGCGGGAGAATTGATAATTGAAGCTCAGCCTAAATATAAAGAGAAATTTATAAACTTATTTGAAAAAATTAAAAAAAAGAAAAGGAGAGATAATGAAAAAAGTTGATATTTTAATAATTGGAGCCGGTCCAGCTGGAATGGTCGCAGCAACAACTGCTAAAAAATATTATCCTAACAAAAGCATAGCTATTATTAAAAGCATTAAAGCAGGGTGCATTCCTTGCGGTATCCCTTATATGTTTTCTAGCTTAAAGGATCCTTCTGATAATAAACTTAAAACTGATGCTTTGGAGAAAAAAGGAGTTGAGGTTTTTATCGATGAGGTAATATCGATTGATTCAGAAGAAAAAAAAGTAAAAACTAAAGACAGCAAGGAGTATGGTTATCAGAAATTAATTTTTGCTATAGGTTCAGATCCGATAGTTCCTTCGATTGAGGGAATAGATAAAGAAGGGGTATTTCCTATTTATAAAGATATGGGTTACTTAAAAGAAGCTATAGCTCAAATAAAGAAGAAAAAAAAGGTTTTAGTTATTGGTGGAGGATTTATTGGAGTTGAGTTTGCAGATGAAATTTCTAATATTGATGGGATAGATGTAAGCTTAGTTGAAATGTTACCCCATCTTTTATTAAATTCTTTTGATCAAGAATTTTCTCAGTTGGCCGAAGATAAACTAAAAAAGAAAGGAGTAAACATTATAACTGGAGCTCGAGTTGAGAAGATAATAGGAGATAAAAACGTCAAAGAAGTTAAACTTTCTGACGGAAGAATAGTTCAGGCAGAAGGAGTTGTATTAGGGATAGGTGCTAGGCCAAATATAAAGATAGCTAAAACTGCCAATTTAAATTTAGACCCAAGGGGTGGTATAGCAGTAGATGAATACATGCGGACTTCAAACCCTGATATATTTGCGGTTGGAGATTGTTCCTGTAAAAGAGATTTTTTTACTCGTAAAACGGTTCCGGTTATGCTTGCTTCCACTGCTACCGCCGAGGCAAGAGTAGCGGGAGCTAATTTATATAAGATTAAGGTAGTCAGGGAAAATAAAGGGACAATTGCGGTTTATTCCACCTATATTGACGGATTAGTTTTAAGCTCAGCCGGATTAACGGAGAAAAATGCTAAGGAAGAAGGTTTTGAAATTATAACCGGAGAGGTTCAAGGGGTAGATAAACATCCGGGAACTTTACCCGGAGCACAAAAAAGTAGAGTAAAATTAGTTTTTTCTAAGCAATCTGGAATTATTTTAGGAGGCCAAGTTAGTTGTGGCATGGCTTGTGCTCAACTTATAAATTTAGTCGGAGTGGCAATTCAAAAAAGAATGTCAGCAACAGAGCTGGAAACTCTACAGATGGCAACGCATCCTTATCTTACTAGTTCACCGACAAAATATCCGGTAGTTTTGGCTGCTCAAGAAGCTGTAAAAAAATAACAATTATGAAAGAAATCGTTGTAATTAGCGGTAAAGGCGGAACGGGAAAAACTGTGGTAACAGCGGCATTAGCATATTTAGCTAAAAATAAGGTAATGGCTGATTGCGATGTTGACGCTGCTGATCTTCATCTTTTACTTAGGCCTCAAATCAAAGAAGAAGGTAAATTTCGTTCTGGGGCAACGGCAGTCGTAGATAAGAATAAATGCATAGCTTGCGGTAAGTGTTTAGAAGTTTGTAGATTTTCAGCAGTTTATTCAGATTTTACTATTGATCCTATCTCTTGCGAAGGGTGTGCATTTTGTAGTAATGTTTGTCCGGCTTCGGCAATTCAGATGAAAGAAAATCTATCCGGACAATGGTTTGTATCCGATACTCGCTTTGGCCCTTTTGTCCATGCAAGGCTTGGTATAGCTGAGGAAAATTCAGGAAAGCTTGTGGCTTTGGTTAAGAAAAAAGCGAAAGAGTTAGCTAAAAAACAAAAAGCGTCTTTTATTATTGTAGATGGTTCTCCAGGGATAGGTTGTCCGGTGATTGCTTCTTTATCGGGAGCTGATTGTGCGATTGTTGTAACTGAGCCAACTTTGTCTGGATTAGCAGATGCAAAGAGGGTGATTAAGGTAGCAAAACATTTTAGAATTCCGGTTAAATTAATTATAAATAAATTTGATCTTAATTTAGAGGTGAATGAAAAAATTGAAAAATATTGTAAAGAAGATAATATAGACATATTAGGTAAACTGCCATTTGATAAGTCGGTGGTTGAAGCTATTACAGCTCAAAAAACTTTGCCGGAAGCTGCCAGTGATAATATCAAAAAAATAGTAGCAAATATTTGGTTTAAATTAAATAGTCAATTATGAAAACTTACCTGGATTGCATTCCTTGTTTTTTTAAACAAGCCTTAGACGCAGCCCGTTTAGCCAAAGCCTCTGAAGCTGTTCAAAGAGAAGTTTTAATTAGTTTGTCTAAAGAGCTAGAAAGATTTTCCTTAGATAGTTGTCCGCCGCAGATGGGTAAATTTATTTATAATAAGGTAAGAGAGATTACCAAAAAAAGAGATCCTTATAAAGAAATAAAGGAAAAAAGCAATAAATTAGCTTTAAGCTTTTATCCAAAGTTAAAAGATAAGGTAAAAAACGCAAAAGATCCTCTATTGTTTTCGCTAGAGCTTGCTATTGCGGGAAATATCATCGATTACGGAGTAAAGCATAGTTTAGACGTAGACAGAGAAATAGATAATATTTTAGCAGAAGAAAGCGAAGCTATAAGGCATGAATCAAAAGCTATTTTTAATTATCCTGAATTTAAAAAAGAATTAAAACAAGCCAAATGTATTATTTATTTGGGAGATAATGCTGGAGAAATTGTTTTTGATAGAATTTTAATTGAACAGATAAAAGAAAAATATCCAAAAAAAGATATTATCTATGTGGTTAAAGAAAAACCAATAATAAATGATGCGTTAGCCGAAGATGCTTATATGTGCGGCATAGATAGCCATGCAGAGATAATTTCAAGCGGTTGTGATTCGCCGGGGACAATTCTTTCAATATGCTCAAAAGATTTTTTAAAAAAGTTTAAATTAGCTGATATGGTAATAAGCAAAGGCCAAGGTAATTTTGAAGCGTTGTATAAAAAAAGCAAGCGTCCTGTTTTTTTCCTTTTTATGGCAAAATGCCCGGTGGTAACCAAAGATATTGGATGTAAGATAAAGGATATAATTTTATTATATGGGTAGTGCTTTAATTTTTTTTATAAAGAGATATAATCAAAAATATGGATTTTAAGATATTATTCGATAAAGATGCTATTAGCCCCAAATTCAAAACCGGTTGGGGCTTTTCTGTATTTATAGACGGAGTTTTGTTTGATACAGGAGAAGACGGAAATCTTTTACTTTCTAATTTAGAATCTGAAGGGATAAATATAAATTCTATTGAAAAGGCAGTGATTTCCCATGATCATTGGGATCATACCGGCGGCCTTGGGCCTTTGCTAGAACTAAAAAAGGATTTAAAGGTTTATGGCTGTCGGGATTTTTCTAGTCAAACTAAAAACAAAATAAAAAATTCAGGCGCAGAATTAATCGAAAGCAGTAGCCCTTTGCAGGTAAAACCTAATATTTATACTACCGGGGAAATATTTGGATTTTATAAATCTATGAAAATTTCTGAACAGTCTCTGGTAGTAAAATCCCAAAAAGGGTTAGTGGTTATTACAGGTTGTTCTCATCCGGGAGCAGTAAAAATAGTTGAGCAGGTAAAAAAAATTTTTGTGAAGGAAGATATTCATTTAGTTTTTGGCGGTTTCCATCTTATCAATAAAGAGATAAGGGAGATAAAATTGATTGGGCAAAAGCTCAAGGATTTAGCTGTAAAGTATGTTGGCCCCACTCATTGTACAGGTTATGGGGCTCAACAAATTTTTAGGCAAATTTTTGGAAATAAATATATTTCTGTTAAGGTAGGGAAAACTATCACTATATGATTATGTGACAAAACTGTTGCATAAGGGGGTTAAAGTGCTAAAGCTAATTTATAAAGAATTAAGGCACCATATTTGGTTTACAGTTTTTGGGGCAGTTACGGGTGTAATTGTTATGGTTTTTTTAAAAAACTTACCGGAAAATATTTCTTATAATATATTTTATACACTTCATCCTGCCCATGTAGTTTTAAGCGCATTAGTTACAACCTCAATGTATTCTTTCTACAGTTGCCCTAGTTCAAAGCGTAGATGCAATGTTTGGGTTTTGTTAGTAATTGGTTATTTTGGAGCAATTGGCATTGCGACTTTAAGTGATTGTATTATTCCTTATTTAGCTGAAATTTTATTAGGATTGCCTAACCGGGAAATTCATTTAGGTTTTATTGAAAAATGGTGGCTGATTAACCCTTTGGCGATTTTGGGAGTGGCGATTGCTTATTTTTGGCCGCGGACTAAATTCCCTCACGCCGGCCATGTATTATTAAGTACTTGGGCCTCACTTTTTCATATCATTATGGCTTTGGGAAAAGAACTTAATCCTTGGCTGTATTTAGCCATTTTTGCTTTTTTATTTATAGCTGTTTGGTTGCCTTGTTGTATAAGTGATATAGCTTTCCCTCTTTTGTTTGTAAAAGAAAGAAATGAAGAAATTCATCAGCATAAATAATAATTATGAAAAACATAACTGCTGACCAGATGAAAAGAATAGACAAAACCGCGATTGAGGAGTTTGGAATTCCTTCGCTGATTTTAATGGAAAATGCCGGCAGAGGAGCCGCTGATATTGCTTACAATATGCTTTTAGATAAAAGGAGCAAGGTGGTTTGTGTTTGTGGCAAGGGTAATAACGGCGGTGATGGTTTTGTTTGTGCGCGGCATCTTATAAATAAGGGAATTAATATTTTAACTTTTTTAACCTGTAAGCGGGATCAATTAAAAGGGGATGCTAAAATAAATTTTTCTATTTTAGAAAAAATGAATGCTTCTGTTTATGAATTAGCTAAAAAAGATGATTTTAAAAATTTAGAAAATGAAATTATAAATTCAGAATTGGTAATCGATGCAATATTTGGGATAGGAATAACTGGAAATATCAGAGAGCCTTATTTCCAGTCCATCCAAACAATTAATGAGAATAAAAAAAAGGTTCTTGCAATTGATTTACCTTCCGGGCTTGATGCTACAGAAGGCAATGTTTTAGGAGCTTGCGTAAAAGCTGATAAAACTGCTACTTTTGCAGCAGTTAAGACGGGTTTAGTAAAAAATCAGGGGCCAGGCTTTTGCGGAGAAGTTATTGTGGTAGATATATCTATCCCTAAGCAGCTTTTGGGGAAATAGTAAGGGGTAACTACGAAAGATACAAGATACAAGTTACAAGATACAAACAAATTTCAAATCCCAATACTCAATAATTAAGCAAAAAGTTTGGTTATTTGAATTTGGGTATTGTATCTTGTTTGGTTATTGATTATTTCGAGTATAATTATTATGGTAAAGAATAATGAATAAGGAAGATTTAAAAAGTTTAAAAAAAGCCGGACATGCACTTTCTTTAATTTTAAAGAAGCTAAAAAAGTTTATAAAACCGGGAGTTACCGGATTGGATATAAATAATTTTGCAGAAGAATTTCTAAAAAATAATTTTCCGAATTATAATTTATCCAGTAAAGGCTATGGCGGTTTTCCGGAATCGGTGTGTGTGTCATTTAACGATAATATAATTCATGGTATCCCTTCTGAAAAAAAAGTAAAAAACGGAGATATAATTAAAGTTGATATAGTGGTTGATTACAAAGGCTGGCATGCTGATTCAGCTTATAGTTATATCGTGGGAAAAATTTCAAAGGAAGAAAAAAAATTAGTTAAAACAACAAAAAAAGCCTTAGATGAAGCAATTAAAGTTGCCAGAGTTGGCAACACTACCGGGGATATCGGCTATACCGTCCAAAATGTTATAGAAAGCCAGGGGTTTTCAGTTATGAGAAAATATTGCGGCCATGGTTTGGGGAAAGCTATGCATGAATCACCATCTATTCCTAACTTTGGCATACCAGGAGAAGGTGCCAAATTAGAAGAAGGGATGATTATTGCGATTGAACCGATGGCTTTTACCGGAAGCCATGAAGTTGAGGTAGCTGCTAATGGCTGGGATGTTTATGCTAAAGATAAATCACAAACGGCTCATTTTGAACACACCCTTTTAATCAGAAAAAGCAAACCGGTTGTAATTACAAAATAGTTTAATTATTAATATTTTTCCACCAAGATGAGGAATATTTTTGATAAAAATTCTAAAAAATATGATAATTGGTATGATATAAATCAATTTGCTTATTTATCCGAATTAGAATTACTAAAAAAAATAGTTCCAAAAGAAAAAAGAGGACTAGAAGTAGGGGTAGGCACCGGCCGGTTTGCTAAAGAATTGGGTACTGAATTTGGGATAGATTTTTCTCTGGGCATGTTAAAAATTGCTAAAAAAAGAAAAATAAGATGTATTTTAGCTAGAGGAGAGGAAATCCCTTTTAAAGACAATTTTTTCGATTATTTAACAATTATTATTACAATTTGTTTTACCGAATTTCCGGCTAAAGTTTTAGCTGAAGCGAAAAGGGTATTAAAAGAAAGTGGTGAGATTGTTGTTGCAATAATAGATAGAAACAGTTTTTTGGGAAAATTTTATCAGGAAAAAGAGAGTATTTTTTATAAAGAAGCCACGTTTTTTTCCATTTCTGAAATTTCCGAATTGCTTAAAACACAAGGGTTTAATAACCTTTCTTTTTATCAAACCTTATTTAACTTTCCCAACAAATTAGAGAAGCCTAATAAATCAAAAAAGGGCTTTAAAGAAGGTGGTTTTGTTGCGGTCAAAGCCTCTAGCTAAATAATTTTGTAAATGAATTAAAAGATTTTTTTAATAGGCTTGACAGGGTATATTATATATGTTAGGCTTACCTAACAATAAAAAAAGGGCCTTTAAAAAATAAAGGTAAAAAATGACACAAACGATAAGTTCAAATATGGAAGATTATCTGGAAGCGATTGTTTTTTTAAAAGAAAAAAATGAAGTTGTCCGGGTAAAAGATATCGGGGAAGAATTGGGAGTTAAAAATCCCAGTGTAAGCGAGGCCCTGGGAGTTTTGTCCAAAAAAGGTTTAGTAAAACATAAGCGTTATGGAAATGTCGAGCTTACTAAAAGAGGGGATAGGCTGGCAAAAACTATTGCCCGGCGCCACAATACTTTAGTTAAATTTCTAAAAGAAGTCTTAAAAATTGATCAAAAAACTGCCCGCGAAGATGCTTGCCGTATGGAACATTCTATAAGCAAAGATACCGCTAGGAAATTAACTAATTTTATTAATTTTATCGAAGATTCTCCGTACTCGGGCCGGCCGCAATGGTTAAAGAGTTTCGATAATTTCGAGAAGACAGGAAAGCGTCTTAATTGCAGGATGCGCCAGGATAAAGTTTAACGATGATTAGTTTATTACAGCTCAATCCTAACCAGGCGGGAAAAATTGTAGCTATCAAAGGAGGAAGGGGTTTAATCATCCGGTTTAATAATTTAGGGATAAGAGAAGGCGCTAAGATAAAAAAAGTAGCCGGTTATTCCCGAGGCGGGCCTGTAGTGATTAGCGTAAACGGTACTCAGCTTGCTTTAGGCAAAGGCATGGCTTCGAAAATATTGGTAGAGGTACAATGAAAGTAGTTTTAACCGGGAATCCTAATGTTGGCAAAAGCGTGGTCTTTAACCGTCTTACCGGGGCAAGGGTTATCGCTTCAAATTATCCGGGGACAACAGTGAGTTTTGCTAAAGGTAAGATGCATTTTTTTAACATAAAGGCTGAGGTGATAGATACTCCCGGTTCTTATAGTTTGGAACCTTCGACTAAAGCAGAGCAAGTAGCTATTGATTTAATAGATGAGGCTGATTTAGTTATTGATGTTATTGATGCTACTAATTTAGAAAGAAATCTTTATCTTACCTTAGAATTGATTCGTAAAAAAAATAAGCCTTTAATCGTTGTTTTGAATATGTGGGATGAGACAAAGCACAAAGGCGTTGATATAGATATTAAAAAGTTAGAGGATTTTTTAGGAGTGCCGGTTGTAGCAACTTGCGCTTTAAGCGGGGAAGGGATAAAAGATTTAGTTTTTGCAATTAACAAAGCTAAAAAGTCTCATCTTAAAGACTTAAAAGAGCCTTTGTGGATAGAAATCGGCAAAATTATCGAAAAAGTTCAAAAACTTACCCATCGCCATCATAGTTTTTTAAATGTTTTAGAAGAAATAAGCATTCGTCCGCCTTTTTGTTTTTTTATTGCAGCCGGAATTATATTTTTATCGTTTTCTCTGGTAAGGTTTGTCGGGGAAAGCCTGATTAACTATTTGTTCGACCCCTTATTTAATAATTTTTATACTCCGGTAGTTATGCAGTTAAGTTCAATTTTAGGGGAAGGTACTTTTTTGCATAATTTATTGATAGGGAATTTGCTGGAAGGCTCGATAGATTACGGGGTGTCTTTTGGGGTAATCACAACAGGAGTTTATGTTCCTCTAGCTATGGTTTTTCCTTATATTTTTAGTTTTTATCTTGTTCTAGGGTTTTTAGAAGATTGGGGTTACCTACCCCGCCTGGCAATTTTAGGAGATAGAGTGTTTCATAAATTAGGGTTGCACGGCTATGCGATAGTTCCGATGATATTAGGTTTGGGCTGCAATGTGCCGGGTGCTTTGGCGACCAGGTTATTTGAAGAAAGAAGGGAAAAATTTATTGCGGCGACCCTGCTTGCTGTGGCTGTTCCCTGTATGGCTCAAACTGCAATGATTATAAATTTATTAGGCCGTTACGGGGGTCAATATATATTTATTGTTTTTTTCTCTTTATTTTTGGTTTGGTTTAGCCTGGGGAAATTGATGAATTTTTTCGCAAAAGGAGAGAGCCCTGAAATTTTGATAGAAGTCCCGCCTTACCGAAGGCCGCATTTTACAAGCGCGGCAAAAAAAATATGGTTAAGAATTAGTTCTTTTTTTAAAGAGGCTATACCGCTTGTCCTTTTAGGAATATTGGTAGTAAATTTATTAAATTTTTTTGGAATCATTGATTTTTTTGCTAATATATTTTCTCCGGTTATAACAAAAATTTGGCAACTCCCTAAAGAAGCGATTGGGGCATTGGTAGTAGGTTTTTTACGTAAAGACGTAGCGGTGGGGATGCTTCGGCCGCTTGGCCTAAGTTTAAGGCAGTTGATTGTCGGCGCTACTATTTTAGGCGTTTATTTTCCCTGTATGGCAACTTTTATTGTTTTAGTCAAAGAAATCGGTATAAAAGATATGATAAAGTCAATTTTGATCATGCTTTTTACGGCTACAATAGTGGGAGGCCTTTTAAACTATATTTTAAAATTATTTGGTATTTAATTAATGGAGGTATATTTATGCAAGTTAAAGCGATATCTAATTATCAACAAGAAGACGTATTTGCAATAACAGGCTATCCCTCAGAAAGTAAGTTAAATATTGATAAAGGAAAAGATGATTGTCAACCAATTGGGCCAAATCCGCTGGAGTTGCTTTTATCATCTCTTTCTGGGTGCATTAGTGTTTATGCCAAAAAATATCTGGCTAAACATAAAATAGAATTTAAAAATCTTTTAGTTAGCTCAACTGCTAAACTCTCGCAAGATTCACCCCTGCGCTTAGTTGATTTTAATACAGAAGTTGAAACAGATGCAGATTTAGGCCAAAAAAGAAAAATTTTTTTAAAGTTTATTCAAAGTTGCCCGATTCATAATACGATTACAAAGGAAAGTAATATTAATATATCTTTGAAATAATTAGCAGTTATTGGTTCCATCACAATTAGCCGTATTTAAATTTTGAAATCCTTCCCGGCAGCTGGAAAATTGTAAGCCCAATTTTAAAGTTTCTTTTTGGACTTTTTCTATTAAATCTTTCCGCATTTTTTCTTGGAGATAAAAATAATTACTTATCTTGCTCCCTTCCTTTTTGTATAACTTTTCCCAGAGGCTATCAAATTCAGGAAATATTTGTTTCATTCGCTTGAAATTATCAGTTTTTGCTTTATAAGTAGAAGTTATAATTTGTCTAGCCCCAGCTTTTTTTATTTCTTGAATCATTTTTCCAATATTTTTTGTATTTAGAGGATAGATTAAGGGATCGTATCTTATAGCAACTGGCATAGATTCCGATATTTTTTTTATAGCTTCTAATCGTTTCGAAGTTGGAGGGCAATTTGGTTCCAATTTTTTTGATAAACTATCATCTAAGGAAGTAAGAGATACAGTTATTAAAATTTTTTTTATTTTTTTAAGCAAGTTTAGGTCTTTTAAAATTAAATTTGATTTTGTAATTAAGTTAATTTTTAAATCATAGGCTTTCAAAACATTTAAAAGCTGGTGAGTTAATTTAAGTTCTTCTTCCAGTGGTTGGTAGGGGTCAGACGAGTTTGATATAGCAATAGTTGAACCGGGAGGTATTTTGGGTGCATCTTTTCTTAGTCTTTTTATAAAATCTTTTTTAGGCCGGGGCTGGTAAAACTTCGGAATATATGAAGAGGCATAACAGTAAATACAACCGTGGGCGCAGCCGGTGTAAGCAGATAGGCTATATTTTGGCGGGCAGCTGCAAAGTGAGTTTTGCCAGGGATCAAAAGGCTTGATTAAAGTCATAAAATTATTTTAAATTAAACTTTTCAACAGTCAACTCCTGTATTCATGGCGTTGTTCTAATAAAGAGCACCACCAATTAAGGGGACGTTTCCCTCGTTTGTAAATCCTTGTTGATCAATAGGTTATGAATTGCCATTTTCTAATTATCTGCGTAAAATATGGGTTTGTAACTCCTTTATTTGCAATGATTTATAACAGAGGGAAACGTCCCCTTTTGAAAATAGTCTTTAATTAAAGCTTTATTTTGGGTATAATAAAATTAATTAAGTTGACCGGTTTTTAACTCGGAGGCGGAAAATTAGTTAAGAGACAATGATTTTATGGGCGATTTAGCAGATATTATTTTATATTCCTTTTTATCGGGAGTTACAGTATTTTTTGGGGGATTGTTACGGAAAATAGAAAATTTTCCTGAAAGCAAAAAAAAGGAAGAATTTTTACATAGCATTGTTGCGTTTGGTGGAGGTATTTTGGTTTCAGCGGTAGCCTTAGTGTTGGTGCCAAAGGGGATAAAAGAACTTTCGCTTTTGGCAATTATAATAATTTTTTTAGGCGGAGCAGTTTGTTTTTTTCTTTTTGACCAAGCTATCAGTAGAAAAGGCGGGACCAAAGCCCAGTTGATGGCAATGCTGATGGATTTTATCCCGGAAGCCATAGCATTGGGAGCAGTTTTTGCCCATGAGAAAAAATTAGGGTTGTTACTTGCGATTTTTATCGGCCTTCAAAACTTGCCCGAAAGCTTCAATTCATTTTCTGATTTAGTAAAGAGCGGAATTTCTGAGAATAAAACATTATTGATTTTTATTCCGCTGAGTTTTTGCGGGGTAGTTGGGGCAATTTTAGGATATTTATTTCTTGGCGGCTATCCAAAAATAATTGCCGGTTTGATGCTTTTTGCAGCTTCGGGGATTTTATACCTTACTTTTCAAGACATTGCGCCTCTGGCAAAGATAGAAAAGAATTGGCGGCCGGCCTTAGGGGCATCTGTGGGATTTTTAGTAGGAATTATCGGTCAAAAAATTATCGGATAACCATTAAAATTTCCACCTCGGAGGTGGGAATCGGCGAGGATGCAAATAGATGGAAAGAATTATATTAAGTTTAATGTGTATCTTGGCTATGCTGGGAGGGTTTATGACAAATGCAAATTCAGAGAATTATCAAAAAGCTACTTTTGCCGGAGGTTGCTTTTGGTGTATGGAAGCTCCCTTTGAAAAAATAGAGGGAGCAGTTGAAGTTGTTTCCGGTTATACGGGTGGGGACCAGGAAAATCCTACTTATCAGGAGGTATCTTCCGGTGAAACCGGCTACAGGGAAGCCGTAGAAGTTACTTATAATCCCGATAAAGTGAGCTACAAAGATCTGCTGCGAGTTTACTGGCGGCAAATTGATCCTACTGATTCTGGCGGGCAATTTGCGGACAGGGGCAACCAATATACAACTGCTATTTATTATCATAATCAGAGTCAAAAAGAAGCAGCGCTTGAATCAAAGAAAAATTTAGAAAATTCAGAAAAGTTTGAAAAACCGGTAGTTACAGAAATTAAAGCAGCTAAAAAATTTTATAAAGCTGAAAAGTATCATCAGAATTATTACCAGAAACACCCTCTGAAGTATAAATCATATAAATTTTTCTCCGGCCGGCAACCTTTTCTGAAGCGAAAATGGAAAAACGATGGCCTTAAGCAAAACTCGAATGATTTTCAAAAACCTTCTCAGAGTAAACTTAAAGAAATATTAACACCCTTGCAATATAAAGTGACCCAAGAAAATGGCACGGAGAAACCTTTCGATAATAAATACTGGGATAATAAAAGAGAAGGAATTTATGTAGATGTTGTCTCCGGGGAGCCTTTATTTTCATCTTCGGATAAATTTAAATCAGGAACAGGTTGGCCCAGTTTTACGAAGCCTTTAGAAAAAGAAAATATAGTGACCAAGGAAGACCGAGGATTTTTTACAGTAAGAACCGAAGCAAGAAGCAAAGAAGCGGATTCTCATCTGGGCCATGTATTTGATGACGGGCCACTACCGACAGGAAAAAGATACTGCATTAACTCAGCGGCTTTAGAGTTTATTTCCAAAGAGAAACTAGATGAAGAAGGCTATAGCCAATATAAGAAGCTTTTTGAAAAATAAATCTTTATTTTAGGAGGATTGATCAAAGAAAAAAACAATAAGGGAAAGGAGAAGCTATGATTTTAACAATTGTGGGTTGGTTTTGGATTATTTGTGGTGCTATATTTTTATTATTGCCTGTATTTTTTTGGTTAGGAGCATTAATCTTTAAAGCAGAGGTGATGTTTTTGAAATTGTTAATAATTACCGCTATTTTTTTGCTGATTAAAGGCCTATTTTATTTGCTTGCGAAGACTTCGGATAAAATCAAAAATTTTATTGGGGATAAGTCTATAGCTATTTTTCGCGGATTTGCGCTTATTTATCTTTGTATCGGGATATTTCTGGTGGGATTTGCTGCTTAATTTTTTTATGTTATAATAAAGATTCGCATTTTTTCAGGAAAAATATAAATAAAAACAGGAGAAGAATGTTACCAAAATCAGCTATTTTTGATTTAGACGGAGTCATAACGCAAACCGCCTTGATTCATGAAGAAGCTTGGAAAGAAATGTTTGATGAATATTTGCGTCTGTGCGAGGAAAGGGATAATAAACCTTTTAAAGAATTTAGAAAACCAGAAGATTACCTTGAATTCGTAGATGGAAAGCCGAGATATGAAGGAGTAAGAAGTTTTTTAAAATCACGGGATATTGATCTTCCTTTTGGAAGCCCAGAAGATGAGCCGGGTAAAGAAACGGTTTGCGGTTTAGGGAATAAGAAAAATGAACGTTTTTTAGAAGTTTTACAAAAAGAAAAACCTAAAGTTTATGAAAATGCAATTACCTTTATTAAAGCTTTAAAAAATAAAGGAGTAAAAATTGGTGTCGCCTCTTCTTCTAAGAGCTGCAAGCCAATATTAGAAACGGCAGGAATCCTTGATTTATTTGAAACTCGAGTTGACGGGGTAATTTCAGCAAAATTAGGGTTAACCGGTAAACCAGAAGGAGATATTTTTACAACAGCAGCAAGAAATTTGGGGGCCGAGCCTTTAGAATCAATGATCATCGAAGATGCAGTATCCGGAGTACAAGCGGGAAGAAATGGTAGTTTCGGGTTAGTTTTGGGTGTAGCGCGCCGCGATAACGAAAAAGAGTTAGCTAAACAAGGAGCCGATATTGTAATTTCAAATTTTGCCAATATCGGTTTGGGATTAATAGATGATTGGTTTAGCCGGAAACCAGTACCTCTCTTTTCTGCCTGGGATAAGTTAGATAAACCCTATCAAGACAAAGTAGTGGATTTTGAGCAAGATAAAAAAATATTAGTTAATTCCTCTTATAAGCGGTCCGTCAAAGAGGCTTTGTTTGGTAAAGAAAAAGTTATTTTTTTTCTCGATTATGACGGGACCCTTACACCAATAGTTGATCGGCCGGAAATGGCTAAGATTTCAGATTCGATGCAGGATATTGTAAAAAAACTCTCACAAAAATTTCCAGTATCTATTGTAAGCGGGAGAATGAGAGAAGATGTTCAAAACTTAGTTGGCATTGAAGGTTTATTTTATGCTGGCAGCCATGGTTTTGATATAAAAGGGCCCGATTTTGAAGTAATACAGCCTAAAGCCAAAGAGGTGATCCCTTTAGTTGAAAAAATTATTGCAAATCTTCATTTGAAATTAGGCCGGATAGAAGGAGTAATAATCGAAGCTAAGAAATTTAGTGTAGCAATCCACTATCGGATGGTTAAGGAAGAAAACCAGGTAGCCAGGATAAAAGAAACAGTAGATTCGATTATTGCAGAAAATGAAAAAGATTTAAGGCTCTTATCGGGGAAAAAAGTTTTTGAATTATTACCGAATATGGAATGGGACAAAGGAAAAGCGATAAGGTGGATCGTTAAGTCGATGAAGGTTGATTGGCAAAATACCTCTATAGTTTATATTGGAGATGATACTACCGATGAATTTGCTTTTTCGGCAATAAGGACCAGAGGCACAGGTATTCTTGTATCAGGTATTGATAAAAACTCTTTAGCGCATTTTAAGGTAAATTCACCGGATCAAGCCAAGGAGTTGTTTGAGCAAATCATTAAAAACTAAGGGGAATAAAAAAAAGAGAGTAAGTTCTAGTTGGAAGCTTACCTACAGTTCTTTTAAACCTCAGCAAGAGAGGCTAAGGGAAGCGCTTTGTGCCCTTGGTAACGGTTATTTTGGGACCAGAGGCGCAACTTCGGAATGTTCTGCCTCCCGAATCCATTATCCCGGTACATATATAACAGGTGCCTACAATAAATTAGGAACGCGTATTGCCGGAAAACTGATAAAAAATGAAGATCTGGTGAATTGTCCTAATTGGCTTCCAATTACCTTTAAAATCGGAAAAGGCGATTGGATAAATCCTGCCGCAGAAAAGATTCATAAATGGCATCAAGAACTTAACCTAAAAACCGGGATACTAAAAAGAACAGTAACTTTCTCGACCCAAGGTAAGAAAAAAACAACTATTAGCGAAGAAAGATTAGTACATATGGCCGATTGCCACCGAGCCGCAATTAAATATCAAATTAAACCGGAAAATTATCAAGGGAGAGTTACCGTTCGCGCCGGCCTGGATGGAGATGTAGAAAATAACGGAGTCGCTCGCTACCGAGAGCTTAACTCAAAACACCTTAAGTCTGTCACAGTTAATTCTTTTTCCAATAATTGTATTTATTTAAAAGCTAAAACCAGCCAGTCAAAGATAATTATTTTTGAAGCGGCAAAAATAAATGTTTTTAATCCAGCCGGCAAAAAGATAAAGCCACAATCAGAAAAAACCAAAAAAGAAAAAAAATCAATTTATAAAGAATTTGAATTAGATTTTAAAAAGAAACAAACCTATCAATTCGAAAAAATAGTCGCTATTTATACTTCTAAAGATAGAGATGTGGGGGATCCGATGCAAGCTATGAAAAATTCTCTTAAGTCTGCGCATCGGTTTAAAAAAATAGCTCAAACACAGAAAAAAGCCTGGCAATCTTTATGGAATAAATTTGATCTGGATATAAATAATTCTAAATTTACCCAGAAAGTGATGAGATTACATACTTTTCATTTGCTGGAGACTGCTTCTCCAAATACAGTTAATCTTGATACGGGGCTTCCGGCTCGCGGCCTCCACGGAGAAGCATACCGGGGGCACATCTTTTGGGATGAAATCTTTACTACCCCCTTTTATGATGCCCACCTGCCGGAGGTAACCCAATCTCTTCTTTTGTATCGGTACCGGCGGCTGCTTCCTGCCAAAGAAGCAGCAGAGGATGCAGGTTTTTCGGGGGCAATGTTTCCTTGGCAGAGCTCAGCTACGGGAGAAGAGGAATCACAAGTTATCCATTTAAACCCTTTATCGGGGAAATGGGGCCCTGATTATAGCCGGATTCAAAGGCACATTTCTTTTGATATCGCTTATAATATTTGGCGGCACTGGGAAAGAACTGCTGATTTAAATTTTATGATTTCCTACGGAGTGGAAATGCTTGCGGCAATTTCTCAATTTGGGGCAACTTTAGCAAAATTTGATAAAAAAGACGGCCGTTTCCATACCGAGGGCCTAATGGGCCCAGATGAATTTCATGAAAAAATGCCAGGAGCAAAAAAAGGAGGATTCCGGGATAATGCTTATACTAATGTTTTAATTGTCTGGACTTTATTAAAGACTTTGAGGATTTTTTCGGTGATTCCTGAGCATCAAAAAATGAGAATATTGAATAAACTAGATATTACAGAAACAGATCTCAAACACTGGGATAAGATAACTAAGGCAATGAATCTTGTAATTAACAAAAATCAGATAATTGCTCAATTTGATGGTTATTTTGGATTAAAGGAATTAAATTGGAATTATTACCGTAAAAAATATAAAAACATTAAAAGAATGGATAGAATTTTGAAAGCAGAAGGTAAATCTCCTGATGAATACAAAGTGGCAAAACAAGCCGATGCCTTAATGATTTTTTATTTAATTCCTTTTTTTGAAGTGGAGAAAATTTTTGCCAGATTAGGGTATAAAATGAACCGAAAAATTTTAGCGAAAAATTATAATTATTATATAAAAAGGACTTCCCACGGTTCTACCTTGAGTAAAGTGGTGCATTGTTATTTATCTAATTTAATTGAAAAAAAGGGCCAAGACTGGTATTGGTTCCAGCAGGTCCTTAAATCTGATATTTATGATACTCAAGGCGGTACCACGCCTGAAGGGATTCACGCCGGGGTTATGGGAGGCTCAGTGGATATGGTTATGCGTGGTTTTTGCGGAGTGCGGCCTTTTGAAAATAGAATCAGGATAAACCCTAATCCTCCGAAAAAATTAACTAAAATTAAATATAATTTTTATTATCAAGGTTATCAAGTTTTTATTGCTTTAGAAGGCAGTCAGATTAAGATATACATAAAGGGAAGAAAATCAAAGTTTTGTGCAGTTCCGGTTGAAGTATCAGGAAAGCTATATAACCTCTGTATAGGCAGAAAATATAAATTGCCTTTTAAGAAAAAGAGAAAAGAAATTCCCGCAAAAAAGAGGAAAAAGATGGCATACAAAAGGGTATTAATTGTTGACGGAGATACGAGTTCAGCTGCGGTTTTAGAAACTCAATTAGAAGATAGAGGCTATTTGGTTCAGAGAGCTATTCAAGGCACAGAAGCTCTGCAGATTTTAAAATCGGAGTGGATTAATTTAATAATTATTTCTATAAACCTTTCCGGAGGAATGACAGGATTTCAATTATTTAAAGAGATTAAGAAATCAAAAGATTTTGCGGATATTCCGATTGTAATTTATTCCGGTAAAGAAGGCATGAAGAATACTTTCAAAAAATTAGGGGCAGAAGACTTTGTAAGCAAGAAAAAAGAAGTTAAATTTTTGGTTAATTCAGTTCAGAAAATATTAAAAAAATAATGGGAGGCGATAATGGCAAAAAAGAAGAAACAAAGTTTCTCAGATATTTTAAAAAAGAGACTAAAAGATATTAAAGCACAAGACATTATGACTAAAACAGTTGTAACCATTGGAGAAGACAAGACCTTGTCTGAAGTTGCAAAAATCATGATCAAAAAAAGAATAAGCGGGTTGCCTGTTTTAGATAAGAATAAAAAATTAACAGGAATTATCGTGGACCATGATTTATTTTTAGTCATGGATATGATCGAATCCGGCAATGTAATTGAAGAAAATTCAAATACAAAATCAGATCCGAAGGTGAGCTATGCGATGTCGAAACAAGTTGTGACTGTTAAAAAAAGCACAAATCTCGATGAAATTATTTCCACTATGAAGTATAAAAATGTGCATACTTTACCTGTTCTACAAGGTAAAAAAATTGTAGGAATAATTGGGAGAAGGGATGTTTATCAGGCTTTTTATAATACTATTAAGGATTTAAAATGATCAGAACTTGGGACAAGCAAAAAGTAAATGAGATTCTTAAGCGAAATTTTCCTGAACATAAATTTATAACTGTGTCTAACCGGCAACCTTATATCCATAATCTTAAAAAAGGAAAAGTTGTAGCAACCCGGGGGCCAGGTGGTGTGATTACTGCTTTAGACCCGGTGATGAAGAGTTTAGGGGGGACATGGGTTTGTTCCGGAGCTGGAGAGGCAGATAAATTAGTTGCAAAAAACGGGAAAGTAAAAGTGCCGCCTAAAAATCCGGCCTATACCTTAAAATATATTTGGCTTACCAAACAAGAAAATATTGGTTATTATTATGGGTTTTCTAACCAAGCTCTCTGGCCGCTTTCTCACTTAGTTTTTATGAAACCGGTTTTCCGGAACCAAGATTGGCAAATTTATAAAAAGGTAAATAAAAAGTATGCTAAAAATATTAGCCAGCAAATAAAAGGGAAAAAGGCAGTTGTTTTTATCCATGACTATCATCTTTCTTTGGTAAGTAAATATTTAAAACAAAGCGACCCTCAAGTAAGAACTATTATGTTTTGGCATATTCCCTGGCCTACCTATGATATTTTTAGAATTTTGCCACAAAGAAAAGAAATTTTAAAAAGTATGCTTTCTTATGATTTAATTGGATTCCATATTGGTTATTTTGGCACAAATTTCCTAGAAGCGATAGCTTCCGAAGTAGAAGCTCAGGTAGATAAAGAAAATGATACAGTGCGTTACCGGGGCCATATTTCAAAAGTAGGAGGTTATCCGATAAGTATTGATTTTGACGGAATAACCGAAGAATCAAAAAGCAGAGAAGTCCAGGAGATGTCGAAAGAATTGGCCAAAGAATTCAATTTAGAAGGATATAAAATTATAATTGGCCTAGATAGAATAGATTATACAAAAGGAATAATCGAGCGGATTAAAGCCATAGATTGCCTTCTCGATAAACAGCCTGAATTGAAAGGAAAAATAAAATTTATCCAGATGGGGGAAGTTTCCCGAATCCATTTACCTCAATATAAAAAATTAAATGAAGAAGTAAACAGTTTAGTGGAACAAGTTAATTTTAAGCATTCCAAAGGCCATTGGAGGCCGATAACTTTTGTGCGCAGGCACCTTGATTTTAAGGAAGTATTGTCTTTTTACCAGATTGCTGATATTTGCATTGTCAGCTCACTTCACGATGGAATGAATTTAGTAGCTAAAGAATTTGTGTCTTCAAAGTTTGATTTAGGCGGGATGTTAGTATTGAGCCACTTTACCGGCGCTAGCCGGCAACTGGACGGGGCATTGATGGTAAATCCCTATCATACAGAAGAGTTTTCAAGGATAATATTTAAAGCGTTATCTATGAAAAATAAAGAAAGGCAAAAGAGGATGAAAAAACTCCGGGAAAGTATATACCAAGATGATATCTGGAATTGGATTGGCAACCTTATCTCAGACCTGCCTTAATGAATAAGCCATAAAATACTAAGACAATGAACCCTTTTATTTTCAGAACTCGAATCAATCAGATTGAGCTTCTCGGCAAGAGGGCTAAAAATTTGGAAGAATTACTGATAGAGATAAAACAAATTTCTTCAGCCAGTATTTACCATCATACTCACCGATTTCTAGAACAACATATATTTTTTTCACCCGAGCACCCTAATGATTTTAGTTATTGGATAACAACTTCTTTGGGCTTAAAACAATTAGGTGAGATCATTGCCAGTGTAGAGATGTTTGAATTTAAGGATATAGAACTTTTAAGAAACAAATTTGTCGAAATAATCCAAAAGTATCTTCTTGATAATTCTTCATTGCGTAATTGCATACCTGGTGAAGAATTTCATTTTATGTCTTCAAAAATGTTTATCTTAAGCACACCCTTTCAAGCGCATAATTTAGAAGATTTCCTAAATTGCCTAAAAAAAATTACAATACATTCCTTTTATTTTCACATGTTTGAGGCAAAAATGAGGTTGCAAAAGGGCGAAAATGACTTTTCCCGCTGGTTAAAAGATAATGGGTTCAGGCAGTTAGGTGAACAAATTTCTTATCTTGATCCCTATACACATACTTTAGAAGGATTACGGAAAAAAATCATAAATTTAATAGAAAACTATCAAAAAAGATGAAATTAATAAAAGATTATTCTCAAATTGTGGGTAAAGAAATTATAGATGAATTATATTTAGTAGCTGATAAGCTTAAAGGAAAAAAAATTCAAAATATAAATTCAACTCTTTCCGGAGGGGGTGTTGCCGAAATATTATCCCGGATGATCCCTTTGATGAAAGATTTAGGATTAGATGTCGGCTGGGATGTCCTGGATGCAGATAATAAATTTTTTGAAATAACAAAAAAAATACATAATGCCCTCCATGGCTTAGGTGTCGACATAAACGAAGAAGAATACGATTATTTTTTGCAAGTAAATAAAGCCAATAAAGATAAGATATTAGATCAATCCGATATTGTTTATATTCATGATCCTCAACCGATCGCTTTAATTGATCAAGATAGAGACCAAGGTAAAAAATGGTTATGGCGTTGCCATGTGGATTTTTCAAAACCAAAGGAAAATGTCTGGGAATTTTTAAAGGCTTTTATTAAAAAATACCAGGCAGCTGTGTTTAGCGCACCTGCTTTTGCCCGTTTTCTGGATTGCCGGCAGATTTTAATTTCTCCCTCTATAGACCCTTTAAGTGATAAAAACAGAAATTTAGAAAAAAGAGAAATTGATTTTGTTTTGGAAAAATATGGCATTGATCCGGATAAACCGATAATCACACAAATTTCCCGCTTTGACCATCTAAAAGATCCTTTAGGGGTTATTGAAAGTTATCGCTTAGTTAAAAAATATATTGATTGTCAACTTATTTTAGCTGGCGGTGGAGCCAGTGATGACCCTCAGACCGCAGAGGTATTAAAAGAAGCTGAAAATTTAGCTTCTGCAGATAAAGATATTTTTGTTCTTCATCTCCCCAGCCAAAGCAATCTGGAGATAAATGCCTTACAAAGGGCGTCAACGGTAATTTTGCAAAAATCATTGAAAGAAGGGTTCGGGTTAACTGTATGCGAGGCGCTTTGGAAGCAGAAACCGGTAATTGCTTCTGCGGTGGGAGGCATCCCCTTACAGATTGCCCATAAATATTCGGGAATTTTAACCTATACTACAGAAGGCACTGCTTATTGGATAAAACAGTTGATACAAGAGCCAGAGTATGCGAAAAGATTGGGCGACCACGGCAAAAAGCATGTCGCTAATAATTTTCTGATAACTAGGCAAATTCAAGATTATTTGCTTCTTTTTCTTTCTCTTTACAATAAATCAGATATCGTTGATTTAGGCTAAAACTTCAAAAAATCTTGCTAATATCGGGATATTATGGTAAATTACTTTTCAAATAAGCTTCCTTTATTCCAATTATTATAAAAACAGGAGAGAATATGACAGAAAGAAGTTTAGATTTTTTAAAAGAAAAAATGGATCAGAGCAATTTCCAAAAGCTAGAAGCTTTAGGAAACTCTAATCTTTTTAATTTTGTAGCTGATTTTATCAAACTTTGCAATCCTAGTTCTGTTTTCGTGCGTAGTGATTCGAGAGAAGATAGGGGTTATATCAGGGAAAAAGCTAAAGAATTAGGTGAAGAAAAACCTTTAGCTAGAGAGGGCCACACTATTCATTTTGATGGCTATAATGACCAAGCCCGTGATAAAAAAAATACTAAATATTTATTAGAAAAAGCTGATTTAGAAAAGAGCCGCTTAAACAGCATAGCCAAACAACAAGGGACCAAGGAGATAAAAACAATATTAAAAGATATTATGCAAGGCAAAGAAATGATTATTTGTTTCTTTTGCCTTGGCCCCGGCGACTCTATGTTTTCACTTCCAGCGGTTCAAATTACTGACTCTTATTATGTTGCCCATTCCGAAGATATTCTTTACCGTCCCGGCTATAATCAATTTAAAAAAATTGAAGAAAATTCTGATTTTTTTAAATTTGTCCACAGCGCCGGAGAATTAGAATCAGGAGTAAGTAAGAATATTGATAAAAGGAGAGTTTATATTGATTTAGATGAAAAATTAGTGTATAGCGCTAATACTCAATATGCCGGTAATACCGTCGGTTTAAAAAAATTAGCCTTGCGGCTGGCAATCAATAAAGCAACCAGCCAAAATTGGTTGGCTGAACACATGTTTGTGATGTCAGTATCTGACAAAGAGGGTGATAAATCTTATTTTTGTGGAGCCTATCCCAGCATGTGCGGGAAAACTTCTACGGCAATGATTGAGGGCGAAACTATAATTGGAGACGATATAGCTTATCTGAAGAAGAAAGATGCAAAAGTGTTTGCGACTAATGTAGAGCGGGGTGCTTTTGGGATTATCAAAGGAGTGAATCCAGAAGATGATCCAATTATTTATAAGACTTTGTCAAAAGAAGGAGAAGTTATTTTTTCAAATATCTTAATAACTGAAAAAAATTTCCCTTTTTGGGAAGGTAAAAGTAAAGAGCATCCTGGATCGGGAACAAATTTTGCCGGAAAGTGGTTTCCTGGTAAGACTGATCAGGAGGGAGAAGAGATACCGGCTTCGCATAAGAATGCTCGCTTTACAATTAGAATAAAAGATTTAGAAAACGCTGATGAAAATCTTAATAATCCGGAAGGAGTAAACATTAAAGGGATGATTTACGGGGGCAGAGATTCTGACACTTCAGTTCCGGTTGAGCAGGCTTTTAACTGGCAACATGGTATTGTAACTAAAGCTGCGAGCATCGAATCAGAAACTACCGCAGCTACCCTAGGCCAAGAGGGGGTAAGAGTTTTTAACCCAATGAGCAATATTGATTTTCTTTCTGTGCCATTAAGTAAATATATACAAGCTAATCTTGATTTCGAAAAAGAGTTAGAGTCGGTGCCGCTGGTATTTTCTGTTAATTATTTTTTACGGAATAAGGAAGGGAAATTTTTAAATGGCATGAAGGATAAAAAAATATGGTTAAAGTGGGCAAAGTTGCGGGCTGACAAAAAAGCAGAAGGCCTAAAAACTCCTACTGGCTTGATTCCTGCTTATCAAGATTTAAAATCATTATTTAAGGATTATTTAGGCAAAGATTACTCGGAAGAAGATTATAATACTCAATTTACCTTAAGAATTCCTGAAAATTTGGAAAAAATAGAAAGAATAACCAATATCTATCGGGATCGCGACAATATTCCTTCTGTTTTATTTAAAGAGCTAGAAGAACAAAAGAAAAGGTTATTAGAGTGCCAAAAAGAATACGGCGACTATCCCAAGCCTTCTAATTTTAAAAAATAAGATGTTAGAGAAAGCTGATTTTAATAATTTAAAACTTTTCAAGAAAGGCAAGGTGCGCGACGTATATGATTTAGGAAATAAACTTTTAATTGTTGCAACTGATAGAATTTCCTGTTTTGATGTAGTGCTGCCTACGCCGATTCCTGATAAAGGTAAAATCCTTACCCAAATTTCTCTTTTTTGGTTTTCTTATCTAGAAGATTTAGTTTCGAATCATTTAATTTCTGCTGATAGAAAAGATTTACCCCAAGAAATCTCACCTGATTCTCATGATTTGGCTGGAAGGTTTATGATTACAGAAAAATGTAAAGTTTTTCCTTTTGAGTGTGTAGTCAGGGGCTATTTAGCTGGTTCTGGTTATAAAGATTATCAAAAAACTGGCAGCGTTTGCGGTATCAAGCTCCCCGAAGGGCTAAAACAAGCAGATAAATTACCAGAACCTATTTTCACTCCTGCAACTAAGGCAGAATCAGGCCATGACCAAAATGTTGATTTTGAATATATGAAAAAAGAAATTGGCCAGAACGTGGCTGAAAAATTAAAAAATATCAGCATTCAACTCTATAAAAAAGCTACTGAATTGGCAGAAAGTAAGGGAATAATAATTGCCGATGCAAAATTTGAATTTGGTAAAACTAATGATAATAGGATAATAATTATTGACGAAGCCTTAACTCCAGATTCTTCTCGTTTTTGGCCGAGGTCTGAGTACAGGCCAGGCAAATCTCAGAGCAGCTTCGATAAACAATTTGTAAGAGATTATTTAGAAACTTGTGATTGGGATAAAACGCCTCCTGCACCAGAATTACCGGAAGATGTAATTAAAAAGACCAGGGATAAATATAATCAATCTTTAGAAATGCTTACTGGCAATTAGTAAGTAATTTCTAATCAGAGTGGTGATTAACTATGAATATAGTAGTTTGTATTAAACAGGTTCCCGATACCACCGAAGTAAAAGTTAACCCCGAAACTAATACTTTAATCCGGGAAGGGGTTGATGCAATAGTTAATCCTTTCGATACTTATGCAATCGAAGAAGCGGTGCGCCTAAGAGATAAGTTCGGCGGTAAAGTCACGGTGATGACTATGGGCCCTCCTCAGGCTGAAGCGGCTTTACGGCAAGCATTGTCAGTGGGAGCAGATTCAGCAATTCTTATTTCTGACAGAGCCTTTGCTGGTTCCGATACTTGGTCAACCAGTTTGATTCTATCTAAAGCATTAGAAAAGATAAAAGAAGCCGAAGGGGTTGATTTGGTTATTTGTGGAAAGCAAGCCTCTGACGGAGATACTGCTCAAGTAGGGCCGGGGATAGCCACTCATCTTGATTTGCCCCAGGCAACCTATGTAAGAAGAATAGATACTGTTCATCTTGATTCATCCCCAAAAATTATTGTCGTTGAAAGATTAGTTGAAGAGGGCTATGAAATGATTGAGGTTCAGTTGCCAGCTTTAATTACAGTGGTAAAAGAAATTAATGAACCAAGAATGCCCTCGTTGCGGGGTAAAATGAAAGCAAGAAGCGCCGAGATAGTTGTATGGAAAAATAGCGATCTAGCAATAAAAGAAAACGAAATTGGCCTGGAAGGGTCTCCTACCCAAGTAGTAAAAATATTTAGCCCTCCCAAGAAGGAAGGGGGAAAAGTTTTTCAAGGCGAACCAGAAGATGCAGTTGACGAACTAGTAGAGGAAATAAAAGATATTTTATGAGTAAAATTCAAATTATAAAGGATAAATGTACCGGTTGCGGGCTTTGCCTTAAGGCCTGCCCGGTGGATGCCATAACAATAGTTTCAAAAAAAGCTGTAATTGATCTTGATAAGTGCACTCTCTGCAAAGCCTGCCTAGAGAGTTGTAAATTCGATGCCATTGAAGTCAAGGAACAAACTAAAAAGGGCAAAGATTTATCGGATTATAAAGGAGTTTGGGTTTTTGCAGAAAATTCAAATGGAATTGTCGTTCCGGTTGTTTTTGAACTTTTGAATAAAGCGCGTCAATTAGCCGATGAATTGGATACTGAAGTTTCCGCAATTTTGTTGGGCCATAAAGTTGAATCCGAAGCCGGAAAACTAATCCAACGGGGCGCAGATAAAGTTTATTTAGTTGATTCTAAAGATTTAGGCCATTATATATCAGAAAATTATACAGCTAAAATTGTTGATTTAATTAAAAAGTATAAACCGGAAATTTTATTAGCTGGCGCGACCACAACAGGAAGAAGCTTAGCGGCAAGAATTGCAGTTAAGTGTTATACTGGTTTAACCGCAGATTGTACTGGTTTAGAAATCGATAAAGATAAAAAAATATTAATCCAAACCCGCCCTGCTTTTGGGGGAAATATTATGGCTCAAATTATTTCGCCTAATTTCAGGCCCCAGATGGCAACCGTGCGGCACAAAGTGATGCCGGAAGCTAAACCGGATACTGCGCGTAAAGGTGAAATCATAAAAGAGCCTTTTGATTCTAACGATATAGATTCCAGGATAAAATTTCTTGATTTTGTAAAAGAAGCTGTATCAACTATTAATTTAGCTGAAGCTGATATTATAGTATCGGGAGGAAGGGGCTTAGGCAGCCCTGAAAATTTTAAGATTATCGAAGAGTTAGCTGAAACTCTTGATGCTGCAGTGGGTTCTTCCCGGGCTTGTGTTGATGCCGGCTGGATTCCTTATTCTCATCAGGTAGGCCAAACCGGACGTACGGTGTGCCCTAAAATTTATATTGCTTGCGGGATATCCGGGCAAATTCAGCATTTAGTGGGCATGCAGTCATCCGATTTAATTATTGCTATTAATAAAGATCCAGAGGCGCCGATTTTTAAGGTAGCTGATTATGGAATTGTCGGTGATCTTTTTAAAGTAATTCCTCTTTTCGCCAAAAAGCTAAAGGAAACGCTTAATCGTTAATTTCATTTAATTTAATAATGTATTTAAAAGAGTTAAATCTTTTTGGTTTTAAATCTTTCCCCGAAAAAACTTCCCTAAAATTCAATTCTGGAATAACGGCGGTAGTTGGTCCAAATGGCTGCGGAAAAAGCAATGTATTCGATTCGATTAAATGGGCTCTTGGTGAACAAAGCCCGAAATCTTTACGCGGCACAAAGATGGAAGATATTATTTTTAATGGAACCGAAAACTATCCGGCTTTAAGCTATGCGGAAGTCAGTTTAAATTTTTCTAACGAGGATAAGTATTTACCGATTAATTATAATGAAGTTCTTATCAGCAGGAGATTGTATCGTTCGGGGGAAAGCCGGTATTTCATAAATAAAAGTCCGGTGAGGCTAAAAGATATCCAGAATTTATTTCTTGGTACAGGAATTGGAGAATCTACTTATTCGTTTGTTGAACAGGGAAAAATCGAAGTATTTTTAAGTTATAAACCGGAAGATAAGCGCTTAATTTTTGACGAAGCAAGCGGAATAGTAAAATACAAAGAAAGAAAAAAAGAAGCTTTGCGCCGCCTTGCCGAGGCCGATGACAATATTGTCCGCTTAGATGACATATTGAAAGAGATAAGGCGTCAGATCGGATACCTAGAAAGGCAAGCTGAAAAGGCTGCAAAATATAAAGAAACTAAAGGAAAATTAATTGAGGTAGAAAAAAGTATAGCTGCTAAGCGGGCCCGGGAATTCGATAAAAAAATCAAAGATTCAGTTTCTGGCCTAAATTCATCAGAAGAACGGGAATCGACTATCAAGGAAAAATTATCCGTATTTGATACTGAACTCGATAATTTAGAAAAAAATCAGAATAGTTTAAGAGAGGATCTTGACCAGCTTAATACCATAGTGGTCTCGGCTCAAGCGCAGATAAATAATTATGAAAATAATATTGATTTTTCTAACCAGAGAATTCAGGAATTAGAAGAAAGAAGCAGAAACCTTGAGTCATCCAGCAAGGCTTTAGAAGAAAAAATCAAGGCTCAAGGCGGTAAAAGGCAAGAGGAGCTAGAGCGGCTTGGAGCAATTGAAGAGGAAGCAAAAAAAATAGAACAGAGCCTGATAACACTTTCTGGGCAAAAAGAAGATAATTTCACAAAAATAAAGGAAGCGCACAGAGGCCTAAAACAGCAAAAAGAAAGCGTTATAATTTTAGAAGAAAAAAAGGCAAAAGCGAATAATTCAATAATTGAATTACAGGCACAAATTACTACTTTATTAAATCGTAAAAAAAGGCTGCTTTTGGATAAAGGCAAGCTTGATAATTTACTTTCGGAAAATTCCAAAAAATTAGAAAAATCAGAAGCCGAATATTCTGAAGTTTTTGATCAGCTAAATCAACTAAAAGCAAAAAAACAAGGCCTAGCCAGCCAAGAAAAAGAAATAAACCAGGAAGTCGAAAACTTACGGGGGGCGTTATCTGAAAAAGAAAAAGATTTTTTTGAATTAAATGCGTCTTACCAATTTTTGAAAGAATTCCGGACTAAATATGAAACTTTTTCCCGAAAAGAAAACATTACTGTTTTTTTTGATAAAAACCCCGGGGATATCAATAAACTAGTAGCTTCCTTGAAAGACATAGAATTTAATCAAGAAGGCAATGTGTATAAAGCAAAATTAGAAGCAAAAGTTATCGCTTTCGACCAAGAGCAGCTGCAGCAAAAGATTTCCGCTTTGGAAGTAGATATTACCAATAGCAAACAAAACATTCAAGCTTTACTTCAAAAAAAGCAATCTTTAGATGACCGGTTGTCTTCAGAAGACAGTAATATCGAAAGTTATAAAAACAGCCTTAGCCAGATTCAACAAAACAAAGATTCTGCTAAGCGCGAAATTGAAAGATTGCAGGAAGAGCAGCAATTGGTTGAGGAGGAAACTAAAAGCGCTTTAGAAGAAATTAATAGTCTTGAATCCAAGAAAGGCCAAGCCAAGCAAGTAACCGATAACAACAGTTATGAGTTGGATAAAGTAAATAATCTGTTGTCGTCTTTGCAAAAAACAAGAGAAGATGCGGAACAGGCTTTGCGGGAGATAGACATTCAAACCGCCCAATTCAAAGCCCAGAAGGAATCATTGTATAAGGAAAAAAGCAGCATTGGTTCCAAGGTTGATTTTTTTAAAGAAGAAATCGAAGGGTTTGAAAAAAACATTGAAGATGTGAAAAAGGAAAAAGAGTCTGGGCGCAATCAAGTTAATTTTTTAGAAAAAAAGATAAAAGAGTTAAAAGAAAAAATAGAAAAAGATTCCCAAAATATCCAGGATTCGGTTTTAAAGAAAAAAGAGCTTCAGGAAGAAGAGAGGAATCTTAATAAGGAGATGTCAGAGCGGCGGGCTAAAGTGGTCGAACTAAAACAAGATTTAGTTAAACTCCAGCAAGTTATCTATGATCAAAAACTTAAAGTTCAAAGCCTGGAATACGAAAAAGGGAAAATTAAAGATTATTTGCAGCAGGTATATGATTTAGAAATTGATCTCTCCCTGCTTGAAGCGGCCGAGAGCCCCCTAGAGGAGCTTGATGAGAATAAAAGAAAGCTACAAAAAAAATTAGATTCTATCGGCGAAGTTAACCTTGTTGCTATCGAAGAATTTCAAGAGCTTAAAGAAAGAAGGGATTTTCTCGAAGGGCAACGAATGGATTTAGTTACGTCAAAAGATAATCTAAAAAAAGCAATAAATAAGATAAATCGTACCTCCCGGCAAACATTTTTGGAAACCTTTGGAAAAATAGAAAAAGAGTTTAAGAAAAACTATAAATTTTTATTTAATGGGGGCAGGGCAAAACTGATTTTGATTGACCCTGATGATATTTTAGAATCAGGGGTAGAAATTGAAGTCCAACCACCGGGTAAAAAATTACAGAATGTATCTTTATTATCCGGGGGAGAAAAAGCTCTTACTGCAATAGCTTTGATTTTTTCTATTTTTACGGTAAGGCCTTCTCCCTTATGTGTCCTTGATGAAATAGATGCTCCTTTAGATGAAGCCAATGTAGATAGGTTTAACCATATTTTGAAGGATTTTTCTAAACATGCTCAGTTTATTTTAATCTCTCATAATAAAAAGACAATGAGCAATGCTGATGTTTTGTATGGGGTAACGATGCAAACAAAAGGCGTATCCAAGCTTGTTTCTGTTAAGTTCGCGGAGGGAGGCCAAGAAAAAGCTAAAGCCTAACTTCCATCGGAATGCTTATTAACTAGATCAGCAGCTTACCGTACAATTTTTTCCATTCTTTTTTGCTTGGTAGAGCGCTCTATCTGCTTTTTCGATCAATTCTTTCTTTTTATGGCTGTCTTTGGGAAAGTTAGCTACTCCAACGCTTATTGTGAATTTATAATTTAGGATATTATTTTTTGCAATTGATTTTCTAATTCTTTCGGCGAGAAGGCGGGATTCTTTTTTATTATTCGCAGGCAGGATTAACGAAAATTCTTCTCCACCGTAGCGGCAAACTATATCGATTTTTCTACAGTTAATTTTCAGGATATCCCCAATTTTTTTGAGCGCTTTATCACCTTGAACATGGCCGAAGCTATCGTTGTATTTTTTGAAATCATCTATATCAATCATTAAAACCGATAAGGTTTGTTTGGTAGATTTTGCTTTAGCCAGTTCCTCATCTAACTTATACTGAAAATAACCATAATTCCAAAGCCCGGTAAGGGAGTCAGTATGGGCTTTAGTTAGAGTTAGTTCAAAGCTGTATGAATTTTCAAGCGCTCCAGCGGCTTGTTCGGAAAACATTTCAAATATTTTAAAATTTTCTTTGCTAATTTCTTTTTTAGTTATATAGTTGTCCACAACCAATATTGCTGCAATTTCGCCTTTGATTTTTAACGGCGCAATAATGAACTCATCTAAATCAAGTTTTTTAACCAAAGAGTCATTTTTTAGTTGCTTATTTCCTTTTTTGACCCAGAGAGTTTCACCTTTTAAACTTTCAGTAATCAAGCCTTTATTTTTTGCTAAAGGGAACCTAAGAGATTGAATAAATTTCATAAAACTGGGTTGGTTTTGCTTATTTTTTTTAATCAGATGGTAATTTTCTATTAAGGTGTATAAATCTTTTTTTTCAGCAGAGATGTGCTGCCAGATCTCCTCGGCTTCTTTCCCATCCATAGGCCCTATCCCCATAAACCCTTCTAGTTGTTTATTTTTGTTATTAACAAAAAATAGAGCAGCGCGGTTGTATCTTAACCCTTGATGAGAAGTGAGCCCGGTTAAAATTATATAACTAATTTCTTCTAAGTGGAGGGTTTTGCGCATGGCTTTGGTAAGTTCGTAAAATATTTCCAGATGGGATTTGGTTTTAGCTAGTTCTTTCTCAAGCTGTTTTATTCTTTTTGTAAGATTAGTTTCCATAATAACTAGATAGCATATTTACTGGCTTTAGTCAAGATGCCCCCTTTTTGGAGGTTCATTTTTATATTTTTTCTGGTAGAATATGGCATTATGGAAAAAGATTTATTTAAAGCCTCAAATTATGATTTTAAAATAGCAAAAGAGTTAATTGCTCAATCTCCTAAGCGCCCTCGCGATGAATCACGCCTTTTAATTTTAAACAAAAAAAGCGGAAAGTTGGATGAAAAGGTGTTTAGCGAGATAATCAATTTTTTTCAAAAAGGAGATTGCTTAGTTTTAAACAATACTAAAGTTTTTAAGGCGAGGATTTTTGGCAAAAAAGACAGCGGAGCTAAAATCGAGATATTTTTGCTGCAAAAATTAAAAAGAGGCCTTTGGCAATGTTTAGTGAAACCTGCAAAGAGGGCAAAAATAGGGAGTAAAATATTTTTTAAAGAAAATTTTCAAGCTGAAGTTAAAGAAAGAACCGATAAAGGCTTATTTATAATTCAATTTTATCCTCAAGAGATAGAAGGGTTGATTGAAGATATTGGCCAAACGCCCCTTCCTCCTTACATTAAAAAAGAATCGGATCTAAAGAGTTACCAAACTGTGTATGCTAAAAAGAAGGGGGCAGTGGCTGCGCCTACTGCTGGTTTGCATTTTACGAAAAGATTAATCAATAAGCTCAAGAGCAAAGGGGTTAAAATAATTTATCTTACTCTTCATTGCGGACTTGGCACCTTTCAGCCGATAAAAAAAGAAGATATCAGAGATCATCAGATGGCAGAAGAGTATGTAGAAATATCAGAAGAAGCAGCACAAATTATAAATGACGCAAAATGCCAGAAGAAAAAAATATTTGCGGTAGGGACTACTGTAGTAAGAAGCCTAGAGAGCGCAAGCAGCCAGGATAGAAGGGTGAAAAAATATTTAGGCCAAACAGACCTTTATATCACGCCTGGCTATGATTTTAAAAGCGTAGATGGTTTGATCACTAACTTTCATACTCCTTTGTCTACAAATTTAGTTTTAGTTTCTTCATTTTCTTCCCCGCAATTAATAAAAAAGGCTTATCGCTATGGCAAAGAAAACCAATTTCGCTTTTTTAGTTTTGGCGATGCAATGTTAATTATCTAAAAATTCCCTTTTTATGCCTAAATAAGGGGAAAATATCTAAAATAACCTTCATTTTCTAATAATTTTCTTAGTTGTTTTTACATAAGCTTTTGATTACAAAAGACTTATGTAAAAATAAAAAAATACCCCATTTCATTGACTGTTGATGTTATTTTTAATATAATAACAGTTTACTGAAAAAAACATTAGGGGGTGTTTATGGGTTCTGATATATCAAAAAAGAAAGCGTTTTTTATATCTGGGCATGCTCAATCTGGTAAAACTTCCCTTTCTGAAAGCATTCTTCATAAGTCTGGAACAATTAATGAGTTAGGCAAAGTGGATCTAGGCAGTACTGTTAGTGATTACCATGAAGATGAAAAAAAACGCAAAAGCTCTATAAATCTTTCTGTTCTTTATGCAAATTGTGGCCCTAATGAATTTCAATTTATTGATACTCCCGGCTATACAGATTTTATTGGAGAAGTAGTGGGAGCCGCAAGAGCTTCTGATTTTGCAATTATTGTAATTGATGCTCAAGAAGGTGTGGGGATTGGAGCAGAAAAAGCGTGGCAAATTGTGAAACGAGAAAATATTCCATGTTTATTTTTCGTAAACAAATTAGATAAAGAAAATACTGATTACAATCAGGTGCTAGAGGATATTAGAAAAAGTTTGACCAAAAAAATTATTAGCTTAGGGGTCCCGGAAGGCAAAGAAATAAAAAGTGTTTTAGAAAATAAAGATAAGTATAATTCTTTATATAGCCAAATATTAGATTCAGTGGCGGAAACAGACGACGCTTTATTAGAGAAGTATCTGGAAAAAGGGGCATTAAGCCAAGAGGAGTTGAATCCGGCTTTAAAAAAAGCCGTTTTAGAATCGAAAATTTTTCCGGTCACAGCTGGGGCAGCTTTGGATGAAATGGGTACTGATTTTTTAATGAAATTAATAACAGAAGTTATGCCTTCGGTTGACCAGGCGAAAAAGAGGAAGGCGAAAAAAGATGAAGAAAAAGAAATTGAAGTTAATCCAAACCCAGATGAACCCTTCACAGCCCAAGTTTTTAAAACAATAATCGATCCTTTTGTGGGGCAATTATCGATTTTTAGAGTCTTTTCGGGAAAGTTAGACGCAAATCAAAGTTTTTATAATGCCAACAAAGATAATAAAGAAAAGGGAGGGCAAATATATCAACTGGAAGGTAAAGAAGAAAAAAGCCTAGATTGCGTAGTAGCTGGTGACATCGGAGCTATTGCAAAATTAAAAGCAACTAAAACAGGGGATACTATTTGTGATAATTCCAGAATGATTAGATTTAAGCCTTTAGAATTTCCGGAGCCATCATACTCTTCATCCGTTAAGCCTAAAACCAGAAAGGATGAAGATAAAATATCAACTGCTTTAAATCGCCTAACTTCCGAAGACCCTACTTGCCGGGTATCGAGAGATCCGCAAACTAAAGAATTAATATTATCGGGGATGGGGGAATTACACCTAAAGCTTACTATTGAAAGAATGAAAGAGCATTATGGTGCAGATGTAGATTTGGGCACCCCTAAAGTCCCTTATCTTGAGACTGTCGCCAAGCCGGCAACGGTTTCTTACCGCTATAAAAAGCAAACCGGAGGCAAGGGGCAATTTGGCGAAGTATCAATCACTGTTGAACCGCTTGAGCGGGGCAAAAAGTTCGAATTTGTGAATAAGATTGTGGGGGGTAAAATTCCCCGCGGCTATATTCCTTCGGTAGAGAAAGGAATTGAAAATACGATGAAAAAAGGTTTTTTAGCCGGATATCCGATAACTGATATCAAAGTAACTCTTTTTGACGGGTCCTACCATCCGGTAGATTCTTCAGATATGGCTTTTCAAATTGCCGGTTCGATGGCTTTAAAAAATGCTTTTACAGAAGGGGGGTCGGTTTTGCTGGAGCCGATTATGAATGTAGAAATTATAGTCCCTTCAGATTTAACTGGACAAATTACAGGAGATATAAATAGCAAACGGGGTAGAGTTTTAGGTATGGAACCGAAGGGGAAAAATGAGGTTGTAAAAGCACAAGTTCCTTTAGCAGAAATGTTTAAATATGCTTCAGATTTACGTTCTGTAACTGGCGGCAGAGGCAGTTACTCAATGAATTTTTCTAATTATGAAGTAGTTCCTGCTCGTGTTGCCCAAGATATTATTGCAAAATCAAAACAGGAAAAGGAAAAGGTCGGATAAATAATGGAAATATTTAATTTTGGCCTTGACCTTGCGCCTAAGAAATATAATTATGAAAGCAATCAATACAAAAAATTGTTGGATAAGTTTAGTCCAAAGAAAAAAAATCCTTATACGGTTGAGTTTATTAATGAAGATTTAGAAAAATCTGACGCGATAGTTATTGCCAAAGACAAGCTTCTTGATTTTGTTTTAATTGATCTTGAAAAAATAGAGCAACGCCTAGCGAGGACAGAAGCAGAAGAAGAAAAAGAAATATTAAAACAAGTACAGGGTTATTTAGAAGAAGAAAAAGTCTTAGCGGATTGGGGCCTAGAGCAAGAAAAAATTAATTTTTTAAAAAATTTACAATTGGTTAGCGTAAAACCGATAGTAGTAAAAGAAGATTTTAAAGATCAAGACCAACAATTAAGAGATCTTATCGGGGAAGCAATGGAAGCAGCCGGTAAAATTTTATTTTTTACTGCTTCGGAGAAAGAAGTCAAAGCTTGGGACTTAAGGAAAGGAAAAACAATTTTAGAAGCTGCTGGCAGAATACATAGCGATTTAATGAGAGGCTTTATTAGGGCGGAAGTAGTAAATTGTAAAGATTTAGACAACTTTTATAATATGGCTGAAGCTAAAAGTAAAGGGTTAGTCGAAACCGTGGGAAAAGATTACAAGGTTGCAGATGGAGATATAATTTATATAAAATTTAGCATTTAATGTAAAGAATAAATTTTAATAGGAGGATTAGGCTGGTATTTTATGATAAAAGTAAGAAAAGTGTTAATTAGTGTTTGGGAAAAAAGAGGGATTGCTGATTTTGCCAAAGAGCTGCAAAAGCTAAATATAAAAATAATTTCAACCGGAAAAACCGCCCTTCTTCTCCGCAGGCATAAGATTAAGGTTAAGGAAGTTTCTTCGGTAACAGCTTTTCCGGAAATTTTATCGGGAAGGGTAAAGACTCTGCATCCCAAGGTTTTCGGCGGAATTTTGGCGAATAAAAAGCATCCTTTGCATTTAGAAGAAATTTCTACTTTAGGTATTCAACCGATAGATATGGTAGTGGTGAATCTTTACCCTTTTACTAAAAAAATGAAAGAAAATTTAGCCTGGACTCAAATTTTAGAGTATATCGATATCGGGGGACCTTCGATGTTAAGGGCTGCAGCTAAAAATTTTAGAAATGTTGCTTCCGTGAGTTCTCCATCTCAATACAAACTGATTATTTCAGAGTTGAAGAAAAACCGGGGTGCAATTTCCGAGGATGTTTTGAGGAAATTAGCAGAGGATTCTTTTTATTTGACCAAAGAATACGATAATGCAATTTATAATTATTTTAAAGGCAGGGACACTATAAGTTGGAATATGACAGAAAAATCATCACTGCGTTATGGGGAGAATCCTCATCAAAAAGCTTCTCTTTATAAAAAAATAAGATCGAAAGACCTGCGGATAAAGCAGTACCAAGGTAAGGAATTATCTTACAATAATTTTTTAGATATAGATACTGCGGTTGCGCAAGTAAAAGAATTCCGGCAACCAGCTGCAACTGTTATAAAGCATGTATCTATTTGCGGAACGGCTACGGATAAAAAATTAGCTTCTGCTTATAAAAAAGCTTACAAGGCAGATAGTTTATCGAGTTTTGGCGGAATAGTCGGTTTGAACCGAAAAGTTGATAAAGATACAGCCTCTCAGATTATCAAGAGCGGTTTTAAAGAGTGTATTATAGCGCCATCTTATTCTAAAGAATCTTTAAAAATTTTTTCCGCTAAAAAAAATATGAGAGTTTTGGAAACAAATTTAAGCCAGGATAGTGATTACCGGGAAATAAAAGGGACTTATTTTGGATACTTAGTACAAAAAAGAGATAAATTAACTTTAGATAAAAATGAGTTTAAAGTTGTAACAAAAAAGAAGCCAACAAAAAGGCAATTAGAGGATTTAATTTTTGCGTGGAAGGTTGTTAAATACGTGAAATCAAATGCAATCGTTATCGCAAAGAATAACGCTGTTTTGGGTATTGGCGGCGGCCAGCCCTCCCGGGTTGATTCGGTAAAAATTGCTCTCAATAAAGCCAAAAAATCAACAAAGTTATCGGTTTTAGCTTCAGATGCATTTTTTCCAAAACCAGATTCAATAAAAGAGGCTTATCGCGGTGGGATTAAAGCCATAATCCAGCCAGGCGGGTCGATTAAGGACAAAGATGTTATTGAAGCTTGTGACCGTTTCAAAATTGCTATGGTTTTTACGGGAATCCGCCATTTTCGCCACTAATACCATAGATGCCACAGATAAAACTTAATAAATTACCTCTATATGGCTAAAGACTATCAGCAAGCTCTTCAGTATCTTAATTCGTTTCTCAATTTAGAAAAAAAAGCTTTTTTCTCCTATAAAGAATCTTTGAAGTTAAGTAGGGTTTATAAATTAGCCGAATACTTAAATATTTTTTATAAAGATTTAAAAGCTATCCATATCGCCGGAACAAAAGGCAAGGGTTCAACCGCTCATTTTATTGCTTATCTTTTGGCGTCTTTGGGGTATAAAGTGGGGTTGTTTACTTCACCTCATTTTTTTAGTTTCAGGGAAAGAATAAAAATAGTAAAAGTTAGAGAAGGCAAAGCCGAAGAAAAATTAATTTCGGAAAAATCAGCAACTGAAATTATAGAAAAATTTAAAGATCCATTAGCGGTTTATGATAAAGAAAGACCCACATATTTCGAGTTAATTACCTTTATTGGCTTAGAGTATTTTTTAAATAAGAAAGTAGATTATGCAGTAGTTGAAGTAGGTTTAGGCGGACGGCTCGATTCGACTAATATAATTAATCCCTTAACCTCGGTTATTACCCATATCGGTTATGACCATGTAGATTTGTTAGGCAACAGCTTGGCTGAGATTGCGGCTGAAAAAGCTGGAATAATTAAAGAAAAGATACCGGTTGTTTCTTCTTATCAAAGGCATCTAGCGGCTAAAACTATTAAAAAAATAGCGAAAAAAAATAAATCCAGCTTTTTTATTTTGGGAAAGGATTTTCAGACAACAAATATAAGAATGAATAAAAACTATACATCTTTTGATTTTGAATTTGGAGAAAATAAAATTAAAAAAATAAAAATTTATGCTAAAGGCAGTTACCAGGTAGAAAATGCCGGCTTGGCTTTAGCTTCAGTAGCTGCCATAAAAAAAGAAAATAAAACAGCAGCTTTATTTAAGAAGGCCTTGAGCCAATGCCGGTTGACGGGACGGTTTGAGGTTGTATCAAAAAAACCTTTGGTGGTTGTCGATGTTGCCCATAATCAATCTTCAGCCAGAGCGGTTTCTGATAATTTAAAAAGGTACTATCTGAAGAAAAAAATAATTCTGGTATTCTCATGTTCATCGGATAAAAAACCAAACCAGATGCTTTCTTTGATAAATTATGATGTCCTTATTTTAACTCAGTTTAACCATCCGCGCAGTTTTGATGTTTTTCAATTAAAAAAAATACTTAAAAGGAAGGCGGTGGTGACGGAAAATCTAAAAGATGCCTTAAAAATAGCTAAAGATTTGTATACTAAACAGTCGCTAATTTTAATTTGCGGCTCCTTTTTTTTAGCTGCTGAAGCAAAAAAAGAATATGTCCGAATTTAATTTAAAAGATTATAAAATATCTGATACTATAACCGCGATAGCCACCGCGCCTTCCAAAGCAGCTTTGGGGGTGGTTAAAATATCGGGGAAAAAATCTTTATCCATATTGGATAAGATATTTGTCCCTAAAAATAAAAAAGATATAAAGAAAGTAAAAAACTTTACTCTTCATTACGGCTGGATTATAAACAGTCCAAAGTCCAAAGTCCAAAGTCTGAAGTCTGAAAGAATAGTTGATGAGGTTTTGGTTAGCATTATGAAAGCACCTCATTCTTATACGACCGAGGATGTGGTAGAGGTATCTTCCCACGGAGGAGTTTTAGTTTTAAATCAAATAGTTGAACTTATTTTAAAAAAGGGAGCCAGGCTCGCTAAACCGGGTGAATTTAGCTACCGGGCTTTAATTAATGGCAGAATTGATCTTTTACAGGCAGAAGCAATTCTAAAATTGGTTGAAGCAAAAACACCTAAGGCGGTTTTGCTTTCTTCCCGCCAGCTAAAAGGAGAAAATTCAAAAAAGCTAAAAGATCTAAAAAAAGATTTGAAAAATATTTTTATTCAAACTGAAGCTGCTATTAATTTCCCCGAAGAAGATATTAGCTTTGACAAAACTAATCTTAGAAAAAGCTTAGAAAAAGCTTTAAAAAAAGTAAAAAGGTTACAAAAGAGCCAGGGGCCTGCAGATGTGCTTACCCAAGGGCTGCGTTGTGTGATTTGCGGTAGAAGCAATGCCGGAAAATCTACCCTCTTTAATCGCCTGCTTCGCCAGGAAAGAGTGATTGTGAGTAAGGTCCCGGGGACAACCAGAGACGTGATTGAGGAGTCTATCAATATCAAAGGCATTCCGGTAAAAATTTACGATACGGCCGGAATCCTGGAACCCGAAGATTTTATTACCAGAAAAGCTCTCCAGAAAACAAATCAAGTGTTTAATCAGGCAGATTTGGTTATTTTACTTTTCGACGGGTCAAAAAAGTTGAGTAAAGACGATAAATTTCTTCTTGATAAAACTAAAGATAAAAATACAATTTTAGTAATTAATAAAACAGACCTTCCTGAGAAGATCAAATTTGGCCAGAAAGATATAGATCAACATAAGTTTATCAGAATGAGTGCGTTAAAAGATAATGATTTAAAAAGATTTGAAAAAATGGTATATAAAGCTGTTTACAGGAAAGGAATAGACAAAAAAGATTTAATATTTTTAAATCAATACCAAAAAAAAGAATTGGATAATTTAGCCGAAAGCTTATCTAATACAAAAGAATATCTAAAAAAAGATTATACTCTTGATTTTGTTAATTTTTCTTTAAAAGACTCTCTGGAATCTATCGGAAAGATTACCGGAGAAATTATCGGGGAAGAAATTTTAGAGAATATATTCAGTAATTTTTGTATCGGGAAATAAATAAGTCATATGACTTATGACTTTGAACTTATGACTTGTGGCTAAAAGGGGGGTTAATTGTGGATAAGAAAAAGATAGAAAAAGGAATAAAACTTGTGATGGAAGCCTTAGGGGCAGATCTAAAGAAAAAAGATTTGGCTGACACTCCCAAGAGAGTCGCTGATATGTATGAGGAAATATTAGCCGGCCAATTTAAGGATGCGGCTAAGGATTTGGAAGTTATTTTAGAACAAACTCACGATGAAATAATTTTAGTCAAAGACATACCGGTTTATTCTATTTGCGAACATCATTTGCTTCCCTTTGTAGGCAAAGCCCATGTTGCCTATATCCCTAATAAACAAATAACCGGTTTAAGTAAAATAGCCCGGGTTGTAGATATCTCGGCAAAAAAATTACAGGTTCAGGAAAGGCTTACTACCGATGTAGCCGATATTATCATGAAAAAGCTGAAGCCAAAAGGAGCAATGGTGGTAATTGAAGCTGAGCATCTATGTATGACTATGCGGGGAGCAAAAAAACCGGGTACCAAAACCGTTACCTCGGTAGTCAGAGGGATATTTAGAAAAAATCAAAAGACCCGGCAAGAAGCCTTGAGCCTAATCTCTTAAAAAAATGATATGGCAAAGATTGTTAGCTTACAATTCAGTCAAAGTATAGGGAGAGCAGATTCAGTAAAAAGTTTTCAGTTTTTATCCAAACAAAGCTTAGATTTTCAACCGGGCCAATTTGCGAAAATTTTGTTTGATAAAAATAATATTTCCAACAAAGAATTGAATAAATATCTTTCTTTTTCTTCGCCGCCCGGTGAAAAATATTTAGAGTTTACTAAGAAATTAAGCAAAAGTAAATTTTCTCAAAGGCTTAATAAACTAAAAAATGGTGATGAAGTTTTTATCCAGGCTCCTTTGGGAAATCATGTTTTTAAAGATAAGTACAAAAAAGTTGCTTTTTTAATCGGGGGAATCGGGATAACACCGGTTGTATCGATTCTGGGCCATATTGTTAAAAAAAGCTTAGATGCAGATGTAATTTTGATTTATTCTAACCGAAAAGAGTCTGAGATCGCTTTTGAAGAAAAACTGAACCGCTGGCAAAAAAACAATCAAAATATCAAGATATTCTATACCATAACAGACTCCCGGCCTAATAATTCAAAATTTAAGCTAGGGTATATAAATGAAAAAATGGTATCTGAAACAATAAAAGATTATAAAGATAGGATATTTTTTATTTATGGGCCTCCGGGCATGGTTTCTTCCATGGCAAGATTATGCGCTAATATAGGATGTGGCCCTGATAAGGTAAAAAAAGAAGAATTTTTAGGGTATTAACTTCATTCCACCTACGAGGTGGACAGAAAAAAGATAATAAAATCAATCCTTATTTTATACCGTTCCGGGATCGGAACAGGGGGGTTGGTTATTCAATAACAACATTTTTAATGGAGGTAGGTATGCATAAAATGACTCAAGAAAATTTAGAAAACGCTTTTGCGGGAGAATCGCAGGCGCATATGAAATATCTAATATTTTCGGAAAAAGCCGAAGCGCAAGGTTTTTGCAATATTGCAAGGCTTTTCCGGGGGATAGCTTTCGCGGAAAAAGTGCATGCGACCAATCATCTTAGGGCTTTAGAAAAAGTTTTAGACACAAAAGAAAATTTAGAAACTGCTATCGATGGGGAAACTTTTGAAGTTAATCAAATGTATCCAGCTTACTATAATCAAGCCAAAGAACAAAATGAACCGGAAGCGGTAAAAGCTACTCACTATGCGCTTGAGGCAGAAAAAATACATGCTCAGATGTACAAAGAAGCAAAAGAAGAAGCCAGGCAAGAAAAAGATATAACTTTATCCGACCTTTATATCTGTGATGTTTGCGGGTATACGCTGGAAGGAGAAGCGCCTGAAGCTTGCCCGATTTGTAGAGCAAAAAAGGAAAGATTTAAGAAGTTTTAAAAAGGAAAAAAGTCAGTAATTGGTAGAATTAGCCAGTTTTAAAATAATGCTTGCTGTATACAATATAAAAAAATAAAAATATTCGCTGAATAGATTAATTTTTAATGGAGGTAGAAATATGCTTAAAGAAAAAGTTGAAAAAGTTTTAGAACAAGTACGTCCTTCTCTTCAGGCCGATGGCGGGGATGTGGAGTTAGTTGAAATTTCAGATCAGGGAGATGTAAAAGTAAGGCTTGTGGGCGCTTGCGGGCATTGCCCGATGAGCACTTATACTTTAAAACTTGCTATTGAACAAAAATTAAAAGAAAAGATACCCGAAGTTAAAAGTGTTGAACAAGTTTAAAAGAGGGAGGGCTATATGAGTCAGGAGCAAAAAAAGGAAAAAATTTATGTTTGCACTGTTTGTGGCAAAAAAAAGAAATCTAAAAGAGGAGAAAATTGTTGCTCAAAAAAAATGGTGTCTAAAGATAAAGGTACCTGGAACGCATAGCCTATACTAGTAAGGGTAAGAAAGTTTGTTTATATCAGCTAGGATGGTTTATGAAAACCGCGGTTATGTTGAGAAGAAGTTAAATTATCAAATTTTTCTGATCAGGTTTTTGATAAGGAGGGCCGATGAAAATAGAAAGTAGCGGAGATAAGTTTGTAATTACTGACTTTAACGATATAGAAGCGTATAAACTAGCTTGCAAAATCGAAAAAGATGGAATTTATTTTTATAAGAAGCTAAAAGAAAATTCAGACGATAAAGGAATAAAAGAAATGTTTGATTTTTTAATAGCAGAGGAAAATAAGCATCTTAAATTTTTTGAAGACTGCTTATATGAATTGAGGGAATCAGAGGAAGACAGAGATGAAGATAATGATTTACTGGAAGGCTTTAACTATGGAATCTTTGATTTTGCCAAAGATATTAAAGAATTAGAAAAAATAGTTAATACGCCGAAAAAAGCATTAAAGTTAGGGGAATTGGCAGAACAAAGATCAATAAAATTCTATCGGGCTTGCCAGGATCAAGTTTCAGGGAGAAGAGTCAAAGATGAGTTAGAAAATATAATAGGAGAAGAGATCAAACATCAAAATCATTTCAGGAAAGCTTTAACAGGTAGTTAAAGGATGTTTTTCGGAGATACAAAAAATTTCAAAAAGGCTAAAAAGGAAATTTTAGCTGCCAAATCAATAGCTGTATTTAGCCACATAAATCCTGACGGTGATACTATCGGCTCAATGTTAGCCTTAGGGGCGGCCCTTAAATCTTTAGGTAAAAAGATTAGCATGCTAAACGCTGATATGATACCTAAAGTATACCAAACTCTTCCCGGAGCTAAATTAATAAGGAAAAATTTAAAAAATAGAAACATAGATCTTGCTATCGCGGTTGATTGCGGTAAAGATTCTCTTTTGGGCAATAATTTAGCAGATTTTAAAAAAGCTGAAAAATCTATTGCGATAGATCATCATAAAATAAGAAATCAATTTGCTCAAATTTCGTTGGTTGACACAAAAGCAGCGGCTGCAGGGGAAATAATTTATTTTATTTTGAATGATTTAAATATAAATTTTACTAAAGATATTTCCGAAAACATTTTAACCTCAATTATCGTTGAAACTAATTCTTTTCGCCTCCCTTCAACAAAATCAAAAACTTTTGCTATTTGCGCAGAACTTTTAAAAACCGGGGTTAATTTTACAAAGATTTCAGAAACAGTTTATTGGTCAAAGTCTAAACAAGCGATGCTTCTTTGGAGTTTATGTGCAAAAAGGATGAATTTTTTAAAAAACGATAAAATAGTTTGGTCAATAGTTAGAAAAAGAGATTTTAAAAAATTTAAAGCTTTCGATGAAGATGTTGATCCTTTTCCCAGTGAGATGCTTTCTATTAAAAAAGTGCAAATTGCTATTTTTTTCCGGGAGAAAGACAATAACCAATTAAGAGTAAGTTTAAGATCCAAGGGTAAAGCCAATGTCGCTTTGCTTGCTTCTTATTTTGGAGGCGGAGGCCACTTTGATATCGCCGGCTTTTATATTTATAATTCAGATCAATCAATAAAAAAAGTTATCCGGGAAGCTAAAAGAATAATAAAATAAATATTATGAGTAATAACCAACTTGTAATTTCCCCAGTTTACAATGAAGAAAAATATATAGAAGAATTTTATCAACTTTTAAGAGAGTCTTATAAACAAGATGTCATTTTCATTGATGACGGGTCTTCTGATCAAAGCAGGGATTTTTTAGAAAAAATAAACGGAAAATCTACTTTTGCAATCCGCCATCGCAAAAGGCGCGGTTATGGGGCAGCTTTGATTTCTGGTTTTGAATTTGCCAAAGACAATAACTACGAAAAGATTGTAACTTTAGATGTCGATTTACAACACCGGCCTAAACATATACCTGATTTTTTCTCAAATCTAGACGAAACAGATGTTGTTTTAGGCTCTCGTTATATAAAGATGGAGAGGTGCTTGGATATCCCCCGGGAGAGATTTATTATTAACCGTTATATTTCAAAATTGATAAAGCTTGAATTTGGTTGGAACTTCACGGATCCTTTTTGCGGCTTTCGAGCCTACCGCACAGAGTTTTTAAAACAAATTAGCTTTACTGACACTGGATATGGATTGGCTTTAGAGGTTTTATTGGAGATAATTAATAAAGAAGTTAAGTTTTCCGAATTTTCGGTAGAAGCGATTTATTTCAAAGATAAGCGTAAATTTTTAGATGGCCTAGATGATGCGCGCAAAAGGCTTACTTATTATTTAAGCGTAATATCAGAAAAAATTAAGGAGTTGTATGACAAAGAAGAAATTCCTTTTCATAAGCCCTCATCCCGATGATGCAGAATTAGGCATCGGCGGGACAATTCTAAAACTGAAAAAACAAGGCCATACTGTTTTTATGGTTGATTTAACCGACGGAGAACCAACTCCTTTTGGAACTAAAGAAAAAAGGAAAAAAGAAACTAAAAAAGCAACGAAAATATTAAAAGTAGACGAAAGAATCAATTTAGATTTGCCTAATCGCTATCTTTTTGACAATAAAGAAGCAAGATTTTTGGTAGCCGAAACTATCAGAAAATATAAGCCGGATATTTTATTTTGCCCTTACCCGGAAGATGCCCATCCTGATCATCTGGCGGCTACAAAAATTACAGAAGCGGCTCGGTTTTATGCAAAATATACTAAGGTTGATTTAACCGGCCAACCTCATTACCCTTTTTATTTATTTTATTTTTTTTCTTCACATCTACGCGTTTCTGTCCAACCTAATTTTTTTATAGATATTTCAGATTGTTTTGCAAAAAAAATTGAGGCAATTAAGTGTTATCGTTCTCAATTTATAGATAATTCTAAAAATAAATTTGTCTTTAGCTATATTGAAAATATTAACCGCCATTGGGGAAGTTTAATCAGAAAAGAATTTGCCGAAGGCTTGTTTACCAAAGAAGCGATTGAGGTAAATAATTTTGAAAGCATTTTATGAAAAAAAAGCTACTAAAACCTCCCAAAAATAAAGAAATATTAATTATTCCTTCCTGCCAAAAGATAAAATCAATTTGCGCAAAATCAAAGCAGATATTGAGCGCTCATCAGCCGGGATTTTTTAATCCCGGGGTTGCTTTAAAATTTTTGATTCTGGAAAAATTTTCTTCAGAGAAAAGAGTAATTTTTGTAGATACAGATAAAATTGATTTAAGCCTAAATTTAAATACAGTCCAGGATAATTTAGCTGTATCTTTTCAAAAAAATTCTACGCTCTTTGATTTACCTAATCCGAGTAAAAAAGAATGGATAAATTTTTTTCGAGAATTAAAATTCAAACTGGAAAAAAGAAAAATCTCAGGAAAAATTATCGGAAATATAGATAATTTCAAAGCAATAATTTTAGCGGATAAAAGGAAGAAGCTAAAAACAGTTTTAGCGGACAGTTTTTTAAAGTTTTATCGCCTAAATTTTAATTATTCTTATTTATCCGATGAATTAAATTTGAAAGATTATAAAGATTTTTGGCTAAAGATTTATAAAAATTGCGAACAATTCCAAAAAGTATTTAATAAAGCCCTTGATGATTATAAACAGGAATTTAAATTCCGTTTCAAAAATTTCCCCTTTCCAAAATTAAAAAAAGATGAGTTGCCTTTCTGGATTATAAAGAACAATAAAAGACTTAAATTGTTTAAAAATGATTTAAGGGTAGAAGATTTTGATCGCGAGATAATTTTCCCCCGCGCTTGCACTTTAACAATTTTCTTAAGGCTTTATCGGTCAGATTGCTTTGTTCATGGCGTGGGAGGAAAAAATTATGAATGGCTAAACGATAGAATAATTGAAGTTTTTTTTAAGAGAAAATCGCCTTTTTATCTTACAATTTCAGGCACTTTTTTAGCTGAAGGCATAACGAATCGCGATATTCCTTTTTTCTTCTTGAGCCCAAACTATTTAAAAGATCAACTTAATCTATTTTTAAAAAAAGAAGATGAAGAAAAATAAAATAAATCCCAATGTTTGGTATCTTAGTTGGGTAAGCTTAGGAAAGGGACGTTTCCATCTTCCATAAGCCTTTGCAAATAAACTAGTTATGAATTGGTGTTTAAAAGAAAAGAGAGGCGCCGGAAAACTATAAGTCATAAGTCCTTGCTAGGCAAAGCTTTATAAACGAGGGAAACGTCCCCTTAGTTAGGGGTTTAAATTATCTATATTTCTTTACAAATTAAGTGAGCATGATAAAATTTGCTTTTGTTATATCTGGAATAAAAAGGGGGTAATAATGGATAAGTATAGGTGTACTGTTTGCGGCTATATCTATGATCCGGAAAAAGGCGATCCAGACAATGGTGTAGAACCAGGGACAGATTTTAAAGATATTCCCGATTCATGGGTTTGCCCTGAATGCGGGGTAGGAAAAGACCAATTCGAAAAAGTAGAGGAGTAATTTATGGAAAATCAATTTCATCCCCAAGAGATACTAAAGATATCAATCGAAGTCGAGGAAAGAGGAGCCCGGCTTTATAGCAAGCTGGCAGAAAAAAGCGGCAATCCGGCTGTTGAAAAGGTTTGGAATTATCTAAAAGAGCAAGAAATAGAACATAAAAAAATATTTTCCGATATTTTGGCGAAAGCCGGGGATTATATGGTTTATGAATTTAATCCCGGCGAATATCAAAATTATATAAGGGCAATATCTTCTGAGTATATTTTTACCCCTCAACTGATAGAAGATAAAATAAAGAATAATTTTGAGAGCGATTTGGAAGCGGTCAATTTCGGGATTGAAATTGAAAAAGAATCTATTTTAGTTTACAGTTCTTTAGAAGAATTTATGAAGTTGGAAAGAAAAGAACTAATCGATAAGATCATAGATCAAGAGAGAAAGCATTACACTGATTTAGTTAGTTTGAAAAAAACCTTAAAAAAGTGAGTTGAGAGTTATCTTTATGACTAATGTTTAAAAAAATTATTAATTTTTGCTATAACCGGCCAAAAACAGTTGTTGCCTTGCTTGCCATAACAGTGGCCCTTGCCGTTTTTCAGTTTCCCAAAATAAAAATCGATACCGATCCAGAAAACATGCTGCCTGCCAAGGAGCATGTGCGTGTCTTTGACCATAAGATAAAAAAAGAGTTTGGATTGTATGATTTTATAGTTTTGGGAGCAACCAATAAAGATAGCCCCGATGGTGTTTTTACGGTTTCTGTCCTAAATAATATTTACCAAATAACCGAAGAAATTAAAAAAATAGACGGAGTCATCAGCCGGGAAGTAATTGCCCCCTCCACTAAAGACAACATCAGGCAAGGGCAAATTGGTGAAGTTGTTTTTCAATGGTTGATGCAGGAGCCAATTGGGACCAAAGAAGAGGCTTTATTTATTAGAGATGAAGCCCTGGATAACCCTCTTTATCGCGATACTATGGTATCAGTTGATGGTGAGGCAATAGCTATTTATATCCCTATTGAAAAAAAGGACCTTAGTTATGAAATTTCTCAAAAAATAGAGAAAATCATAGAAAAAAGAAAGGGAGAAGAAAATTATTATATAACCGGCCTTCCGGTTGCAGAAGATACTTTCGGAAAACAGATGTTTAAGCAGATGGCAATCTCGGCTCCTTTAGCCGGATTGATAATTTTTCTGCTAATGTTTTTTTTCTTTAAAAACCTCCGTTTGATTATTTCACCGATGATTTTAGCAATTTCCACTGTGATTATTGCGATGGGGCTTTTAATTGGATTTGGTTTTTCTGTGCATATCATGAGTTCAATGATCCCGATATTTTTAATCCCTATTGCAGTTTTAGATTCAATTCATATCTTAAGTGAATTTTTTGATAAATACAGGGTAATCGGTGAAAAGAAAGAGACTGTTTTTGAAGTTATCGATGAGTTGTTTACTCCGATGCTGTTTACTTCGTTGACTTCTGCGGTAGGGTTTTTTTCCCTGTCTTTTTCACCGATTCCGCCAGTTCAAATTTTTGGCGTATTTGTAGCAATTGGTATTTTAGTCGCCTGGTTCCTTACAATGACTTTTATCCCTGCCTATATTTCGCTAATTGGCAATAAATCTTTAGAAAATCTAAAAAATGTTGCCAAAAAAGATGTAGATCACCATGGGTTGATTGATACAGTTTTAACCAGGATTAGGAAGTTCTCGGTTAATAAAGCTAAATATATAGTTGCGGCAAGTATTCTAATTGTATTTATATCAATTTATGGGATAAGTAAAATTGAAGTAAATGATAATCCTACAAAATGGTTTGAAAAGAAACATCCAATCAGGGTAGCAGATAGGGTTTTAAATAGCCACTTTGGTGGAACCTATACTGCTTATCTTGTTTTAAAAAATGAGACTAAAAAATCCGAATTATTTAAAAATCCGGAGATGTTGAGGTACCTGGAAAATTTACAGGATTATCTAGTGAAGGAGACCTCGGTAGGCAAATCTACCTCTTTAGCGGATGTGGTAAAAAAAGTCTATTATGAGTTAATGGGGGATAAAACCTATAATAAAATTCCTGATAACCGCCAGGCTGTAACTCAAACTTTATTTTCTTTTCAGAATTCTCATAAACCAGACGACCTTTGGCATTTTACAACACCTGATTATTCGAAAGTTAACCTATGGTTGCAATTAAAGAGCGGCGATAATAAAAATATGGAGGAAGTGGTAAAAGCAACTGATAAATATTTTAAGGAACATAAACCGCCTTTTAAAATAAGTTATGATTGGGCCGGCCTTACTTATATAAATTTAGTTTGGCAAAATAAAATGGTGGTGGGGATGCTAAAGAATTTTTTAGCCAGCTTTATTATCGTCTTTTTTATGATGACGTTTCTTTTTCGCTCACCCTTGAGAGGTTTGATTTCAATGGTGCCTTTAACTGTAACTATTCTGTTTATTTATAGCTTATTAGGTTTTATAGGTAAAAGATATGACATGCCGGTAGCGGTACTTTCGGCTTTGACTCTGGGGTTGTCTATTGATTTTGCAATACATTTTATTCAACGAGCCCGAGAGATATATCAAAAACAAGGTAATTGGCCAAAAACCGCTGCTAAGCTATTTGCTGGTCCGTCTCGAGCTATAACTAGAAACGCTTTAGTAATCGCAATTGGGTTTTTGCCCCTACTTTTTGCGCCACTGGTTCCTTATAAAACAGTAGGATTTTTTATGTTTTGTATTATGCTTGTATCCAGCATCGCAACCTTAATAATCCTTCCGGCGATAATAACTTTAGCGTCAAAAGTTGTGTTTGAGGAAAAAAGATTAAAAATGATTTGTATATGTAAATATTGTATTATAATTGCGATTGCTGCCCCCGGAGCTTTAATTTATATATTACGCGGTTATAATTTAGCTAATTGGGGGGTTACTGCCATAATCAGTATTTTAGTAGTTGCTGTTTCAGCCGGGCTTTGCGCAAAAATAGCTAAGCATAAAATTTGTATTAAAGATGACAGGGGGGTTTAAGATGAAAAAGTTGATGGTTTTGATTATTACGATTAATTTTATTTTTATAAATTTATCAGCCTATCCGCAAAATGTAGAAGAAATTGTAAAAAAGGCTTATAAGGTTGCTTACTATCAAGGCGAAGATGGAAAGTCAGAAGTTACGATGGTTATTACCGATAGCCAAGGCAGAACCAGAAAGAGAGTGTTTACAATTTTAAGATTTGATAGCAAAGACGGCGGCCGGCAAAAGTATTATGTTTATTTTCGCGAGCCGGCTGATGTCCGGGATATGGTTTATCTGGTTTGGAAGCATCCCGGTAAAGATGATGACAGATGGCTTTATTTGCCCGCTTTGGATTTAGTGCGCAGGATTGCCGCTTCTGATAAAAGATCAAGTTTTGTAGGTTCAGATTTTCTTTATGAGGATATATCCGGAAGGGCTCTTTCTTTAGACAATCATGAGTTGATATCCGAAAACGAAAATCAATATATAATTCGCAATACTCCCAAAAATCCCAATTTGGTTGAATTTTCTTATTATGATATTTATATTAATAAAGATAATTTCGTTCCAATGAAAGCCGAATATTTTAATCAAGCCAAAGAGCTTTTTCGAAAAATAGAAGTAGAAGAAGTAAAAGAAATAGAAGGATTTACTACGATAGTAAAGCAAAAAGCCTTGAATTTAGCGGCTGGTTCTGAAACGATAGTTGAATTTAACCAGGTAGACTATAATTTAGGCTTAAGTGAAGACATCTTTAGCGAAAGGTACCTAAGGCGCCCCCCGAGAAGATGGATAAGATAAAGATAATATTTTTTTTATTATTTTTTCTAAGCTTTTTTAATAATCCTGCCTATTCTGCTTTTCAATTAGGGGAAAACGGCCCGCGGGTAGGCGGATTTTTTGAAACCGCTTTTGGCTATAAATTTGGCCATGATCAAACTAAAAGGGATGATTTTAACCTGGCGGAACAACGCCTTCAGCTGGAAACTGCTATTTATCCAAATCAGCCGCGCTTTTTATATCAATGGCGGGCGGCAATCAATTTTAGCGGTGATTTTATAGTTGATGAATATTTTAGCGGAAAAACAGATTTTGAACTCAGGCAATTTAATTTAGTTGCGACTCCTTTCCAGAATATAGATATTAAATTAGGAAGGCAGATTTTAACCTGGGGGACCGGAAACCTAGTTTTTTTAAATGACCTTTTCCCCAAAGATTATATATCTTTTTATATTGGCAGAGATCTGGAATATTTAAAAAGGCCATCTGAGGCGGTAAGAATATCATATTATCAAGATTTATTTAATCTTGATTTTGTGGTAGTACCTGATTTTGAGCCAAATAAAATGCCTAAAGGCGAAAGGCTTTCTTTTTTTGATTCTTTAGAGTCAGGAATTGCCGGAAGAAATTCAGATAGGTTTTTAAAAGAGCCGGCTAATCAACCGGAAAATTCAGAATTTGCCCTAAGGCTTTATCGAAACATTAATAGCTACGAAGTCGCTTTGTATGGGTTTAGGGGGTTCTATAAATCACCGCGAGGGTACTTGGATGAAGCAGCCCATAAACTTTTTTATCCTCGTCTTGACGCTTATGGGGCAAGTATCAGAGGTCCAGCTGCCGGCGGAATAGCGAATTTTGAATTTGCTTATTATAATTCCCGCCAAGATTCTAATGGCGACAATCGATTGATTGAAAATTCAAGCACAAAATATTTAATTGGATACAAAAGAGATTTAGGCAACGATTTAACCGTAGGGGCTCAATATTTGTTTGAACATACCCTGGATTATGATAATTACCGGGAATCTTTGCTTGCTGATGATTTTCGTTGGGACAAAAATCATCACTTGTTAACTTTTCAAATTACCAAATTATTTAAAAATCAAACAGTTAAGGTAAATTTATTTACTTTTTATTCTCCTTCTGCGCAGGATTGTTATCTACGGCCCAGTTTAGCTTATGATCTTACCGATTCCTTCAAGGTTACGGTGGGAGCTAACTTGATTTGGGGTAGAGATGATTATACAGAATTCGGGCAATTCGAACACAATAAGAATATTTATTTAAGGGCCAGGTATAGTTTTTAATGTCCTAAGTCCAACGTCCTAAGTCAATAGGGGGGGGGTAATAATGAAGAAGATCTATAGAGAAAAATGGATCAGAATAATTGCCGGGAGTATCGTTTTAATCTCGCTTATTTTAGGATTATTTGTAAATAAATGGTGGTTTTTGCTTAATTTATTTGTAGGCTTAAATTTAATCCAATCTGCTCTAACTGATTTTTGCCCAGCTGAGATTTTTCTTGCTAAATTAGGAATTAAGAGAGAAAAAGACTTAAAATAAAGTTATTAAATTAATCTTGTTCTTATGCTTTATTTTGTTAAAATCTCTAGATAGGGTTTAATTACAAAAATGAAAAAGATTTCTGAAAATATAATCCAATTATTAAAAGAAAGAGGGTATGTTATTGTTTCGACCTTAGATAAAGGTGGAGGCATTCATTGTTCGGCTAAGGGAGTGGTCGAGGTAAAAGAGGCAGGGCAAGTATATCTAATCGACCTTTATAAACAAATTACTTATAATAATTTAAAAAGAGACAAAACCATTAGTATAACGGCCATAGATGAAGATCAATTTATCGGTTTTTCTTTAAAGGGGAAGGCAAAAATTGTAAAACGAGAAAAGATAGAGGATAGATTAATAAAACAATGGAAAAGAAAAATAATCGAAAGAATATCAAGACGGGTTATCAAAAATGTCCAAAAATCCAAAGCCTCGATTAAGCATCCTGAATCGATGTTCCCTCAACCTGAGTATTTAATTGAAATGCAAGTAGATCAAATTATTGACTTAACCCCTACTCATCTTAAAGGTTCAGTTTTAGATTGATGGGATATAATATTTTAATTATTGTTATATTGTTGGGCCTTTCTGCATTTTTTTCTGCTTCAGAAACCGCAATTTTTTCTTTAAGCAAACTGAAGTTAAGAGATTTAAAACAGAGATATAAACGAGCTCAAGTAATCAAAAAGCTGCTCCAGAGGCCTACCCGTTTGCTTTCGGCGATTGTTTTTGGCAACCTTTTGTTTAATATCGGAATATCCTCGTTGGCTACTGCTATTTTTGTGAAAAAATTCGGCCCTCAGGGTTTAATTTTTGCGATTATATTGAGTGGTTTGATTATACTTTTTTTTGGCGAGATTTTTCCTAAGATATTTGCTATCTATGCAGCTAAAGATTTTTCTTTGTTGGCTTCTTCTGTATTAAATATTTTTTCCAAAATATTTTTCCCTTTAATAGTTGGTATAGAAAAAGTAGTAAATTATTTTTCTGACCTATTAATAAAAATACCTAAAAAGAAAACTGCCGGAGGCCAGGAATTTAAAACCGCTCTTATATTAAGTAAAAAAGGCGGGCATATCTCCCAGCAAGAAGAAGAAATGATTTCATATGTATTGGAATTTAAAGAAACCGATGCCGGGGAAATATTGACCGCCAGGGTCGACATAGAAGGCATAGAGATAGAATCTTCTCAGGAAGAAGCAATTAATTTATTAAAGCAGGCAAAGCATTCTAAATTACCGGTTTACCAAGAATCTCTAGATAATATTAAAGGGGTAATATATGCCAAAGACGTATTTCTTAATCCAGAAAAAAATTGGAGTAGTTTTTTAAAAAAACCTATTTTTATCCCGGAAAGTAAAAAAATCGATGATTTACTAAAATTATTTTTAAAAGAAAAAGCTAATATTGCTATTGTGCTTGATGAGTACGGCGGGACCGAAGGAATGGTCACTTTAGAAGATGTAGTTGAGGAAATATTCGGGGAAATCTATGATGAATTTGAAAGTGTTCAAGAACCGGTTAGAAAAATAAACCAAAATAGCTGGAGGGTTTACGGTAAAACCCCGATAAAAACAGTTAATATTGAATTAGGTTTAGATATTCCCGAGGATGAAGATACTATTGCTGGATTTTTGCTATCGAAAGCTGAGAAAATTCCTAAAGCCGGGGAAAAATTTAAACTTAATATTTTTAAAAGCTCTATTAATCAGCAAAAAAAAGTTGAATTCAGAATCGAAAGGGCTACGGTAAGAAGAATTGTAAGTGTGATTATAGTCCTAAGTCCTAAGTCCTAAGTCCTATGTTTTATTTTATAGGGTATAAGTTTCGAAAGTAAAAAAATTATGATTTATTTATATTTATTAGGCTGTATTTTCTTTTTTATTCTATCCGGATTTTTTTCTGCTTCCGAAATCAGTTTTATTTCTTCCAGCCGGATTAGCCTGCAGCATAAAAAGGAAAGGAATCAAAAGGGAGCGGCCGAAGCTTATGATTATCTTATTTGGCCCGATAGGCTGTTAACCGTTGTTTTGATTGGAGTTAATTTGTCGAATGTCTTAAGCGCCAGCCTCCTTACCTTTGTGCTGATTAGTTTCGGTATAGAAAAAAGTAGTTTTTGGGCAACTTTTCTTTTTACCCCGCTGGTTGTGGTTTTTGCTGATCTTGTTCCGAAAAATATAGGTAGAATCTATCGAGAAGATTTTAGCTGCAAAATAGTGGGGTTAATAAGATTTTTCGAAATTATTTTTTATCCTTTAGTGAAACTTACTATAAGTATTAATTTTTTGCTAAAGAAGATTTTTCTAAAAAATAAAAAGAAAACTTCTTTTTTTGTTACTAAAGAAGAAATAAGGCTTTTAGCCGAACAAATTCAAAAAGAAGGCCAAATCGATTTTGGAGAAAGAAAGGCTATCGAAGAGGTTTTTGAGTTTAGAGAAAACAAGGTAAAGGATTTTTGCTTGCCCCGGAGGAAAATAGTCGGTTTTGATTATACGGATTCAAGTAAGGACCTATTAATAAAGGTAAGGCAATATAAGTTTGACCGTTATCCTGTATATAATAATAAAAAGATCATCGGCTACTTAAATGCTTATGATTTGTTTTATAATCCCAGCCGAAATTGGCGGGAGTTAATCCGGCCGATTACCAAGATAGGCGTTAGCCAGCGGCTTTATCAGGCTTTTTCGACTCTACAGAAGAAAAAAGAAAGCATTGCTTTGGTCATAAAAGGGAATAAAACTTATGGGATGATTACTCTCGATGACTTGACCCGCGAAATATTGACGTCAATTATTGAAATCTGAATCACAGATGCCACAGAACATAGGGAAAAGCATGTTTTACAGAAGCCACAGAGGAATTAAATATTTTCTGTGTATTTTGTAAAGCTTTCTCTTACCTGCATTTTGTGTTCTTTGTGGTTCTGATGGTTGCTTTTAGTTCCTGGGCAGATAGGCATTGGATGCCTAGTTTTTGAGCCCACTTTACCAGGCCTAGGTCTGAGGTAGCAAGAGCCGCTTTTAGTTCCTTGGCTAACAGGATCAGGTCAAAATCTTCTTTGCTGTCTAAAATTCCTTCCCGAAGCGCAATTCGATATTCTTGCCGGGCAGACCGGATAAGTTCTTGAGCAGTTTCGCGGCTATCTTCTTTTTTAAGGCCTCGCCGGGTATACTTTTCAGTGATTCTCAAGCCTTTGTTAACACGAGTTCGGGTCTCATCGATAAATTCATAAAAAAGAAGGGCGGGGATTGAATCTTGGTATGAGGCCGGAGGCTTTTTTTTAATTAAGATATCTTTATCAGCAGGCAGTTCTTTAGTAAAATTTATTAATTCCTGGTAGACTGAGGGGGGGATATAACAGGTAAGATTGTTTTTAGTTTTGATAATTTCAATGAAGTTTGTTAATGCTTCTCTAGGGCTCTTGCCAAAAAATTTTCTTGAGTCAGGGTTAACGAAGATGCTAGTATCGAGCACAATTTTTTTAGTTTGCTTATTCATGTTACTTATTGTAAAAGATAGAGATAAAAATACAACTTATTTTTTAGAAAAGACTTTTTTATGTAACCCCAAAGTGATAATGTCTTGTTATACCAAAGTTAAAGTGTCCGGTTTAACTGCTATAATACTTCTAGAAAAAAGGAGGTGTTATGGCAAGGGAGG
>JAIPHA010000023.1 GCA_021735445.1 Candidatus Omnitrophota bacterium | reverse complement strand
AAGGAAAAATTACTTTACCGCAATATTTAGTTTTAGACCTTGTTTATCGCAAAAACGCATTAAAGATGAAAGATATCGCCTTTGGACTTAAGGTTAGCCTGCCGGCTGCGTCTGGTTTGGTAGATAGATTAGCTAGGCTAAAGATGATTAGGAGAATCCCCGACAATCAAGATAGAAGGGTTATTTTGATTGATTTGACTAAAAGCGGTAAAAAGACCGTTGAAGATGTCAGTAAAAAAAGAAAAGAGGTAATCGAGAAAATATTTTCTCCTTTAACCAGCCGGGAAAGGCAAAATTATTTAAACATTTTAAACAAAATAAAGAAAAAATTTGATGAAAAAGAAAAAAAATAAATTATTTTTATTTATTGTGTTGATTTTTGTATTTTTGCCAAAAACTTACTCTTTAACCGAGTACGTAATTGATTATGATTCTTTAGTTAAAGAGATTAGAAACAGTGAAGAAAAAGAAATTAAGCTTTCTTTTGAGTTGATTTCAGAATTAGCGCTTAAAAATTCATTAGATATCCAAATTGCCCGCTATGATGCCTATATGGAACAAACAGAATTAAAAAAGGCTCAATCGATATTTGATACTTTCTTTGAGTTGGAAGCAAATTATAGCCACGATAAAAAAGATGTGGTTACAACTTTATCCGGCACCGAAAAAAAGAATATTACTTATTCTGCAGATATCTACAAAAAGCTGCCTACCGGTACCACTGTTTCTCTAGGCGTTAAAGCCGAAAAAGAAAAAACAAACAGTTCTTTTTCTACCATAAATCCTAGCTATGAATCTTTAGCGGAAGTGTCAATAACCCAAAGTTTAGGCAGAAATTTTTTCGGCCTGGCGGACCGGGCTGAGATTAAAATTACAAAATTAGATATTAAGAATTCTGATTTTAGCTCACTTGATAAAATTGAATACTCTCTTTTTGAGGCCCAAAAGGCTTATTTAAATTTACTGAGCATGGATCAGAAATTAACTATAAGAAAAGACATGTTCGATAAGGCGAAGGAATTATACCAAATTTATAAAAAAAAGTTTTCTTTAGGTATCGCGGAAAAGCCCGAATTACTTGCGATAGAAGCTCTGGTAAAAAGGAGAATCTCAGAATTGGAAGTGGCAAAATTGGAAAAACTTAAAGCAAAAAATAATCTTTTTTTCTTGCTTAATATCCCTGAAATTAATAAAAAGATTGAAGCGCTTGATGATTTATTAATTAAAATAGAAAAGGTAGATTTTTATCAGGCTTTAAGAGAAGCTATTAAACACAGGAGGGATTATCAACAAATAAAAAATAGATTAAAAAAGAACAATATTCAGGTAGCAGTTAAAAAAAATGCCCTTTGGCCCGAAATTGACCTGGAAGCTTCTTTTGCCCGTAATAACATAGAAGGAAGTTATAATGATTCTGTTGATAATTTCACAAATCAAAGCCACGATGAGATCGCAGTAGGAATTTCTGTAAAAATACCTTTAGAAAATAACCAAGCTGAATCTGAATTAGAGGCGGCCCAATTGCAAGGCAAGAAAAACCTTGTTTTATTCAAAAAAAATGAACGCTTAATTTTAAAAGAAATCAATGATAAAGTCAGCGATATCAATTCTTATTCTACTCAAGTAGGCACCAATCAAGAAATTGCCGAAATTCAAAAAGAGAAGCTATTTCTCGAAAAAAAACGGTTAGAAATTGGCCTATCTTCGGCTGACATCATAATTGACTACCATCAAGATCTATTAGAAGCCCGCTTAAGTTTAGTTAATTCCTTATTGAAGTATCGAGTGAGCGTGATTGACCTGGATTTAGCCAAGAATAGCTTGTTAAACCAATATTGGGATAAACCTTTATGAAAAATGGAGCCAAATGAAACTTTCTGAATTTTCTGTAAAGAACTCGCTTTTAATCAATTTAATTTCTGTTTTTATTCTTTTGGCAGGCCTTTATACCTTTTATATTTATAAAATTCGCCGGGAAGCGTTTCCTGAGGTTTCTTTTGACAAGGTTGTCGTAACCACTACTTATCGTGGTGCTCCTCCCGAAGAGATTGAGAAGCTAATCACCGTACCTTTAGAAGAAGAATTAAAGGGGGTTGATGGAGTAAAGGAGATGTCATCTACCTCTTTAGATACTGTATCAACAATACTTCTTGATTTAAACGAAGATTTAAAAGATAAAAGAAAAACTATCGATGACATTCAACAGGCAGTTGACCAGGTCCAGGATTTGCCGGCTGAGGCAGAAGAACCGGTAGTAAATGAAATCACTTCAGGGGAAATTCCGGTAATTGAGGTCGTTTTAAGCGGAGATATTTCAGAATTTGAACTTCAGGAGAATGCCGAGCGCCTTGAAGATATTTTAGAAGACATTTCCGGGGTTTCAAAGGTGACTCGCAAAGGCTGGCGGGACAAGGAAGTCTGGGTTGAGGTTGATCCGGATAAATTAAGTAAATTTCATTTAAGTTTATCTGCGGTGATGGAAGCATTACGAAAAAAAAATGTAAGCATCCCCGGCGGGAAGCTGCGCGGGGATAAAGAATATACGATAAGGACTATTGCGGAATTTCATACTCCCGAGGAAGTTGCCAAAGTAGTAATTAGGGCAAATGAATTGGGTAATTGGCTAAAAGTAGGCGATGTTGCCGAAGTTAGATTTGCTCACGAAGATGAAAATGTAATCAATAAGAGTTTTGGAACCCGTTCAATCAATCTTACTGTGGTTAAAAGGTCAAGCGGAGATGCTATAAAGATAGTCCAGAGGCTTAAAAAGGATGTAGATCAATTTTTAAAAACTGCCAATCCAAACCTAAAAATTGCCTACATTGATGACATTTCTTTTTATATCCAGCGCCGCTTAGGCGTTTTAAAAAATAATGGGATAATTGGTTTTATTTTAGTCTGTGGCGTACTTTTGCTTTTTTTAAATTACCGAACAGCAATAATCACTGCGGTAGGCCTGCCGATTGCATTTTGCGCTGCAGTTTCAGCTATGGCCATTATCGGGTTAAGCGTTAACTTAATTACCATGTTTGGGTTAATTATTGTGCTGGGGATGTTAGTTGATGATGGAATAATCGTAGCTGAGAATTGCTCTCGCTACAAAGAGATGGGGTATTCGTCAAAAGAATCAGCGATTCTCGGGACCAATGAGGTGGTAAAACCGGTAACCACTACCATAATTACAACTATTGCGGCATTTAGCCCACTTTTTTTTATTGAAGGAATGCTCGGTAAGTTTATCTGGGGAATTCCTGCGGTAGTGATCATTGCCTTAATCGCTTCATTAGTTGAAGCTTTCATAATTTTACCATCTCATTTTGCTGATTTTATGCCCGGTGAGAAAAAGGTAAAAGCTAAAAAACAAACCCATTGGTTTCAAAAAATTATTAGCATCTATTCTAGAATTATCAACAAAGCTTTAAAGGCAAGGTATTGGGTGATGCTGTTTATTGGAATACTTTTAATTGCAACTATTTTTTTAGCTTCGAAAATGCCTTTTATTTTATTTGGTTCAGAAGAGGGTATTGAGCAATTTTATGTGCGGGCTGAAGCGCCAATAGGGATAAATCTTTATAAAACTGAAGAATTAGTTCGCCAAATTGAAAAAAGAATAGAAGAGCTTCCCGAGGGAGAAGTTGACGCTTATACTACAGAGGTGGGTTCGACTGGTAAGTCTTGGATGTTTGACCCTTACGGCAAAAAAGGTTCTCATGTAGCTCAAGTCACCGTTTACCTTGCGCCTCATACAAAAAGAGAAAGGTCGGTAAATGAAATCATTGATTTTTTACGAAAAAAAATGAAAAGTGTAGAAGGATTTGAAGATATCTATTTCGAAAAGGAAGAAGAAGGCCCCCCGGTGGGGAGGCCGATAGCGGTTACCATCAGAGGAGAAAAATTTAAAACTTTAGAGAAAATATCAGAAAATATACAAGATTATTTAAAAGGGGTAAAAGGAGTAAAGGATATCGCATCTGATTATGAATTAGGAGAAAATCAAATTCAGGTCATAGTTTTAGAAGAAAAAGCGGCTACGGCTGATTTAGCTGTAGCTGATATCGCAAATTCAGTAAACAATACATTCAGGGGAGGGCTTGCAACATCGATAAAACCAACCCAAGCCAAAGAGGAGATTGATGTTTTAGTCCGGTTTCCCGAAAAATATCGCAAAAAAACGGATGCTTTTTCAAAAATTGTTGTTCCTAATAAAGCTGGCCGGCTTATTCCATTAGAAAAAGTTGCCAGCCTTAAATATCAAACATCAGTCAATCGCATTAACCACTTAGATGGGAAAAGAGCGATTACGGTTCGGGCCGGTGTGGATAAGGAGAATATTACTTCAATCGAAGCAAATAAGAAGATAGAAAAAGAGTTTGCAAATATTTCGAAGACTTATCCTGGCTACAATCTTGAATTCAGAGGAGAACAGGAAGAAAATGTAAAATCTAAAAGAAGTTTTTTGCGAGCTTTTGCTTTAGCTGGTTTTTTGATTTTTTTAATTTTAGCAGCTAATTTCAACTCTTTGGTCCAGCCGCTTGTAGTGATGATGGCGATTCCTTTTGGCCTAATCGGAGTTATTTGGGCTTTTTTCTTTCACGGTTTAAGTTTAGGGTTTTTTATGATGGTGGGTATTGTTGGTTTAACCGGTATTGTAGTTAATGACTCTATCGTCTTAGTTGATTTTATCAACAATCTGCGCCGGCAAGGCAAGGGAAGGCGCGAATCTATAGTTGAGGCGGGCAAGTTAAGGTTGCGGCCGGTAATTTTAACCACGATTACTACATCTTTAGGGTTGACACCTACTGCTTACGGGATTGGAGGAGGCGACCCTTTCCTAAAGCCGATGGCGCTGACTATTGTTTGGGGTATCCTTTGCGCTTCTTTTTTAACTTTGATAGTATTGCCTTGTATTTATGCAATAATTGATGATGTAACCGTAAAAATTGCCGGCCATGCCACAGTAGCCAAAAACAAAAGAAAAAATAAGCCCTCTTAACTATTTCTTACCTCTGAGATGGAAAGCCCTAGAAAAAATGGTTGATTTATATTGATTTTGTATCACAATAGTTACTTAGTAAGAGATGAAAAGGCAAGGGTTGTAAGTCACATGTCACATGTCACATGTTAACTTGTGACTTGTGACTTTTAAACTTTCAACTCTGGCAGGTAGTTTGATTATGGTAAATAAGAAAAAAATTGGTTTAGTTTTAGGCGGGGGCGGAGCGCGGGGCTTGGCCCATATTGGAGTAATCAGGCAGCTTGAAAAAGCAGGCATTGTTCCCGATATTATAGTAGGTGCCAGCATGGGAGCAGTGATTGGAGGGGCTTATGCCCTTTTTGCTAATGCAGAAATTTTAGAAAAAAAAGTTTCAGAACTAGTTAAAAATAAAGATTTAAGCAAATTAGAATCTTTGGCTGCGCCCCGTACCGAGGAAGAGAAAGAAATTATTTTTCAAAGATTAGCTACCTTTGTATCTAAGCTTCTTCTTTGGAACTTACGGGCAGTAAAGGGTTCTATAACTGACGGGATAAAAATTAAAGAGATAATTAACCGGTTAATAGACGCGAAAAAATTTTCGGAGACAAAAATAAAATTTGCCTGTACTGCGATTGATATTAATTGGGGCAAAGAAGTGCTTTTTACTGAAGGGTTTTTGTCTGATGCTATTTTTGCCAGCATTTCAATCCCGGGGGTTTTCCCGCCGATAAAGCAAGGGGATAAAATGTTAGTTGATGGAGGCATAATTAATATGGTGCCTGTTGCGGTTGCAGAAAAGCTAGGGGCAGATATTACTATTGCAATTGATGCGAGCCTGGACATCAAGCCTACAGAGTTTAAGCATGGCCACGATATATTATTTCGTACGGAGATGATTAAAGAAAAAGAAATTGGTGAGCTCAAAATGCAATCAGCCGATATTATAATTAGGCCGGATGTAGGCGGTTATAGTTGGGCAAGATTTTCAAAAATAGGTTCAATAATCAAAGAAGGAGACAAGGCAGCAAAAGAAAAGATATCAGAGGTCAAAAAAGTAATAAAGGGCAATAATAGTTTATTCGGTAAAATAAGCAACAAATTGCGAGGTGAAAAAAAATGATTCGTTCAGGGAATCCTGCTTTAAAAGGCAATACCTTTTCACAAGTTTCATCCGGCGGGGCCGGAGCAATGAGTTTGCAGGGCACAGTCAACAAAACTTTAATTCTACTTGGCTTAACTTTTTTAAGCTCTTGGTGGGTTTGGCAGAATCCGGCTAAATTTATTCCTTTTATGTTTCCGGCTTTAATCATTGGTTTTATCGTTGCTATGATTACTGTTTTTAAAAAAGAATGGTCTCCTCTGACTTCACCGGTGTATGCATTGGTTGAAGGGGTATTCTTGGGAGCGATTTCTGCTATCTTTGAAAAGCAATATCCAGGCATAGTAATTCAGGCAGTAGGCCTTACTTTTGGGGTTCTTTTTTGCCTGCTTTTAGCCTATAAGTCCGGGATGATTAAGGTTACCCAAAATTTTCGTCTAGGGGTAGTTGCTGCAACCGGCGGAATCGCTTTGTTGTATTTTATAAACATTATAATGAGTTTTTTTGGGGCACGAATTCCTTTTATCCATGAAGCAGGGTTATTGGGAATAGGATTCAGTTTATTTGTGGTAGTGATTGCTTCTTTAAATTTAGTCTTAGACTTTGATTTTATCGAAAAAGGGGCAGAAGCTGGTGCGCCAAAATATATGGAATGGTACGGTGCTTTTGGTTTGATAGTGACACTAATCTGGCTTTATCTTGAAATCTTAAGGCTTCTTGCTAAACTACAAAGGAGATAAGAGTTAAGAGATTGAAAGATACAAGAAACAAGATACAATAACCAAAGAATCACCAATAACCAAAGATCAATAATCAAACGTGAATATTGTTTGGAATTTGGAAATTGATTATTGGAATTTATTTGTATCTTGTATCTTGGCTATTGGCCCATTCGACTTCGCTCAGGGCCAATCCTGAGCTTGTCGAAGGATTGGTGATTTCATAAAGCATAAAGGTCGAACGATGAAAGAGTTTTTGGTAGGTTTAATTTTTATTTTAGGCGTTTTAGCCTTATCTGGATTAGGGCTTGTTCTTTATCCATTTTTATTGCTTTTAGGTTTTGCGTTAAGAATTTTTATAATTATAGGTTTAGGCATATTTTTTATTTGGCTTCTTGGTAAATTTATTATCTTTGTCTGGGAGTCACTAAAGAATAAACCTAAACCTTAACCTCAACCTATTAGAGGTAAGCTATGAATAAAAAAATATCAGGTGTAAGGATTGAATGTATTAAAGGCGATATCGCTGCTCAATCCGATTTAGATGCAGTGGTGAATGCCGCCAATAAAGATTTAGTTACTGGAGGCGGAGTGGCTGGAGCGATTCACAGGCAAGCCGGCCCCAAATTAGAAGAGGAATCAGCCAAGCTTGGCCCGATAAAACCGGGCCAGGCCGTTATAACCGGAGCTTATCAACTACCTAATAAATTTGTAATCCATTGCCTAGGTCCTGTATATGGTAAAGACAAGCCAGAGGATAGGTTACTTTCCGATTGTTACAGGAATGCACTTTATTTAGCCGAGCAAAACAAGATTGAGTCGATTGGTTTTCCGGCGGTTTCAACCGGAGCTTTTGCTTATCCGCCCGAGAAAGCTGTAGGAATAGTGAAACAGACGGTCGAAGAAGTAGCGCCGAAATTAAGTAATGTAAAAAAACTAAAATTTATTCTTCACAGCGAGACCGATTTAAAGCTGTATAAGAAAACATTTTTTTAAAAGGAGGATTTATGCAGAGAATTATGATTTTTTTAGATGCTGAATATGTCGTTCAGAAGATGAGAGAGATGCAGCGGAAAAAGTCAATTGGCAGAAAAAGTATTAATTGGCAAAACATAATTAGTTGGATTGCTGATAATCGACGCCTTATTCGCTGCTACTATTATTCAGCGGAGTTTAATAAGGCGGAAAATGACAAAACTTACCAAGAGCAACATGATTACCTGAAAAACCTAAAACTTTCTATTCCTTATTTTGAAGTAAAACTAGGACGCCTGGTAAGGGTTAACCAGGGTTGGGTTCAGAAGGGCTTGGATGTAAAGATTGCTCTAGATATGTTTGCTAAAGCAGTGCTTGATCAGTACGATGTAGCGGCTTTAGTTTCCGGAGATTCGGATTTTATTGATGTTATAAAAGAAGTTAAAGAGCGTTATGGTAAACATGTAGAGCTTTATACTTTTGACCGCTCAATTCATGAAGCTCTCCGGCTTACTCCCGACGAGCATCTTATTATTGACAGGGCAGCTGCCCGCCGCGGCCGGTTTTTTACCCAAAAATAACCAGCAGATTTATTTTTAAGTTAGAGTAGGAGGAAAGGGTATATGCAAAAGTTAAAAATCTTATTGGTTGATGATGAAAAAGATTTTCGCGCAATAATGAAAGTAAGAATTTTATCCTGGGATTCGGTAGATTGTGTTTTGACTGCTCAAGACGGTGAGAAAGCTGTCGATCTTGTTCGAAAAGAAGATCCGGATTTAATTATTTTAGACTATATGATGCCTGGGATGGATGGGGTAAGGGTTTTAAAAAAGATAAGGAAGTTTAACAAAAAGGTTTCGATTATAATGTTTACTGCTTATCCTAATGAAAAATCGATAAAGTTTTCGGAAAAGCTTAATGTTTTTGCTTTTATACCAAAATGGAGTGAATATACGGATGTGGAAAAATCTTTAAAAGTTGCAGTTAATTCTATTTTTAGAAAAATTAATTCATAAGATAAAATGGTTTATAAAAAAAATAAGCTGGTTAAAACAGGCAAGCAAGAAGATCTGGTTAGGCTTTTTGCTGAATTGATGGATAATGTTCCCGATGTAATTTATTTTAAGGACAAGAAAGGGAAAATCGTGTTGGTTAATAATGCTTATGCTAAGGGGCTAGGGACTACCATAGATAAAGTTATTGGTAAAACTGATTTCGATATTTTTCCTGAAAATCGGGCCAAAATCATGCAAAAAGATGATCTCTGGGTAATAAAAAATAAAAAACCAATCATTGATAAGGTTGAACGGGCTACTCGGCCTGATGGCCAAGATAATTATGTTACCACTACCAAAATCCCCCGTTTTAATAAAAATGGGGCGGTGATCGGTTTAATCGGGATAACCAGAGACATCACCCGCAGGAAACGGCTTGAGCAGCTAGAAGAAGATAAAGATCAGATGCAGAGAAAAATTCAATCGTTAAAAGAAATTAATCAATTGAAATCCGAATTCGTCTCTATAGTGTCCCATGAGCTTCGAACCCCCTTGGCGATTATCAATCAGGTAGTAATGGTTTTGCTGGATGAATTGGCCGGGCCGTTGAACGAAAGACAAAAAGACGTTGTTATTAAGGCTAAAAATAGTGTTAGCCGGTTAAGCAATATGGTAAATAAGCTTTTGGATGTATCAAGAATGCAAAGAGGCGTTTTAGAGCTTCATTATGGCCTGATAAACTTAAACAGTTTGCTTAGGGATTTCGGGGATTCTTTTAAGGACCTGGCTCAGAAAAAGGGAATCACCATTAACTATGATTTTTGCCAAGAAGATATAAATTTATTTTGCGACCCGGAACGAGTTTCGCAAATCATATCTAATTTAATCGACAATGCTATTAAATTTACTGAAGAAAAAGGGGTAATAACTATAGAATTACGGAAGTTTGAAACTAAAGTAAGGGTTGGCATTCTTGACGAGGGAATTGGTATCGCTGCAAACAAAACAAATAAGATATTCGATAAGTTTAGTCAGGTTTCAGGCTTTGCCCGGAGCAATAAAGAGGGGGTGGGGTTAGGGCTTTCATTGGTAAAGGATTTAGTCAAAAAGCATAATGGGGAAATTTGGGTTAAATCTAAGCTTGGGTCCGGGAGTAAATTTTATTTCACTCTTCCTTTGATTTATAAGTTTCAGTTAACTAATAATGAAATGATAGATGTTATCAATAATGCTTTAGCTAAGGAGCTATCTGTTCATTTAATTGAAGTTATAATTATAAAATCTAAAAATAATATGCCTGACAAGTGTGTTGTGAAGAAATATCTTTTTGACAAAATTAAAAAGATAATTTATGAAACTGTGACAAAGTATAAAAAGACAAAAAAAATGGATATTAGAATTATTGGGGATGATTACAAAAAAAGAACTATTAGCATAGTTTCCATTGGTAAAACAAGTAAAAAGCCCATTATGTTTTGCAATTTGCTGAGAGATAAAATTAAAAAAATATTGTCAGAAAATATAACTAAAGATGTTTTTATCAACCTCGGGACATTGCATTATCCCGATAAAGATAAACGGGCTATTCCTAAGCAGCTCGCTTCTTCTTTTAGTATTCAAAAGATTTTTACTGGAAGGGATGTTCGGCGGTCTAAGCGATTCCATTACCATGCAACTCTAAAATTTAACTTACCCACAAAAGGCAGAGAGACTGGTAATACAATTGATATATCCAAGGGTGGTTTATGTTTTAAAAACAGGCAGAAGTTTCAAAAAGGAGACAGGCTCGAAGTAGAAATTGTGGTTCCCAATAGAAAAAAATCATTAAAGCTGGTTGGTAGGGTGGCTTGGGTGGTTCAAAGCGAAGAAGATAGCAAGGGTGTCGTTAGAAACTATAAAATTGGAATTGAATTTTTCGAACTTAACGAAAATCAGAGAAAAATTATTATTCAAGCTCTTGATAATATAGCAAAATAAAATTAAGATATTTAATTTTTTTTATCTTGTGGTAAGGTAGAATTTATAATTCGATAAAAATAAAAAAATAATAAAAATGATTAGGAAAAACAATCTCTCGAATAAATTAAATAAACTTTTAGAATTAGAGAGAAGTTTTATCTCGTTGTTGGATAAGCATCTATCCGCATCTTTAGATTTCAGCCAATTAAGCAAAGATGACCGGGATGCTAGTTTAGATTTTTTAAAAAGCCGGGTAAATTTACAAAAAAAACATATTCAATTAATCGAAGACATAAAAAAAGAGATAGAAGAATCGGATCAGGATGTTTACTAAAGAAGATTATCTGAATTATTTTGACCAACTAGCTGATATTTATCGTGATTCGATAAGTATCTATACTGATCTTTTAAATGATCTCCAGGATAAAGCTATAAGAAACAAGTTGTTGATGGCTGCTTCTGAAAATATGGAGGCTTTCCGGTTCATAAGAGAAGAGAAGAAAAAGTTTATTTAAAAGAGGGGTGAATATGTCTAACAATAAAAAAATACTTGTAGCTGACGATGAACCTGATTTTGTCGAACTTATTAGCATGCGGCTTGAGGTAAATGGCTTTGAAGTCGTTGCAGCTAAGGATGGGCAGGAAGCTATTGATAAAACAAAAAAAGAGAATCCGGATCTACTAATTTTGGATTTAATGATGCCAAAACTTGACGGGTTTGAAGTTTGCAGGATGCTGAAATTCGACGATAACTTTAGAAATTTGCCGATAATAGTGCTTTCTGCCCTAGATCAGCAGCAGGACAGAGAAAAGGCCATCAAGGCTGGAGCCGATGAATATTTCATAAAACCTTTTGACTTAAGTCTGCTTTTAACTAAGATTAGGGATCTTATTGGGTAAAAAAAAGCTTGCAATATCTTTTTTATTTATTACAATAAGAGTTCATTACACGCCTTCCTATTTTGTTTTAATAATAAATAATAATATATAAAAGAGAGGAAGATGAAATGGCAAGAAGAATTAATTTAGAAAAAGTACGCAATATTGGAATTATGGCTCATATTGATGCTGGTAAGACTACTCTTACCGAACGCATTCTTTTTTATACCGGGCGTTCTCATAAAATGGGTGAAGTCCATGATGGCGCTGCGGTAATGGATTGGATGAAACAGGAACAAGAAAGGGGGATAACCATAACTTCGGCTGCAACTACTTGTAGCTGGCTTGATCATCGAATAAATATTATTGATACTCCCGGCCACGTTGATTTTACTGTTGAGGTTGAGCGCTCCTTGAGGGTTTTAGACGGTTCGATTGCTGTGTTTTGTGCGGTAGGCGGAGTTGAGCCTCAGGCAGAAAAAGTGTGGCATCAGTCTGATAAATATAAAGTACCCAAGATTGCCTTTGTCAACAAGATGGATAGAGCCGGAGCAAATTTTTTTGAGGTGATCAAAGATATCGAAGAAGAATTAGGGGCAAACGTTATTCCTTTACAGGTTCCTATTGGCGCCGAAGATAATTTTAGGGGAATAATCGATTTAATGGATATGGAAGCTTATATATACGATGATGAGTCTTTAGGTAAAAATTTTCATATTGAAGGTATACCGCAGGATTATCAAGATAAAGCTAAGAAATATCATCATATAATGGTTGAAAAGGCTGTTGAACTGGATGATTCCTTAATGGAAAAATACCTTGAGTCAGAGGATTCTATCACAAAAGAAGAATTGATTAGAGCTGTAAGAAAAGGAGTAATAGCTAATAAAATTGTTCCGGCGATGTGCGGTTCTGCTTTTAAAAACAAGGGAGTCCAGCGCCTCCTTGACGCAATAACTCTCTATCTTCCTTCTCCCCTAGACTTACCGCCGGCAGAAGGGACAGATCCTAATGATCCCGAAAAAATAATAAAGAGAGAGCCTAAAGATGATGAGCCTTTTTCGGCTTTAGCGTTTAAGGTTCAGGCTGATCCCCATATGGGAAAGCTTATTTATTTTAGAGCTTATTCAGGCTGCCTTGAAGCAGGATCCTATATCCAAAATGTGACTAAAGGGAAAAAGGAAAGGGTAGGGCGGATTTTACAGATGCATGCAAACCAACGGGAAAGCAGGCCGGATATATATGCCGGAGATATCGCTGCGGCTGTTGGGCTTGATAATACTACCACAGGAGATACTTTAACTTCGATTGATAATCAGGTATTGCTTGAGGCGATGGAATTTCCTGCCCCGGTTATGGCAATAAGTATTAGGCCGGAAAGCAGGGTTGACCAGGATAAGATTTCTAAAGGTTTAAGCCGTTTGGCCGAAGAAGACCCTACCTTTACGGTAAAAACCAATACCGAAACCGATGAAACAATTATTTCCGGAATGGGGGAGTTGCATCTTGATGTTATTGTTGACAGGTTGAAACGTGAGTTTGGTGTTTCAGCTAAGGTCGGGGCTCCTAAAGTTGCTTACCGTGAAACTATTTTGGGAAACACAAAAGAAGATTTTAAGTACGCAAAACAAACCGGCGGCCGCGGACAATACGGGCATGTTGTTTTAGAGGTATCACCGGCTAAACCTTCTGAAGGTTTTGATTTTATTAATAGTATCAAGGGAGGAGCTATTCCCCGCGAGTATATTCCGGCTGTGGAAAAAGGCGTTGTCGCGGTGATGAAAAAAGGAATTTATGCCGGTTTTCCGGTTGTAGATGTAAAAGTGAATTTAGTCGATGGCACCTACCATGATGTAGATTCATCAGAATTTGCTTTTAAGATGGCAGGCGGCGAGTGTTTTAAAAAAGCTTTTAATAGATGTGAGCCGGTTTTGCTGGAGCCTTCGATGTCGGTTGAAATCACCACTCCGGAAGATTACGTAGGCGGAGTTGTTGGTGATATTTGCTCCCGCCGCGGTAAAGTTATTAATATAGATTCAAAAGGAAAACAACAGTTAATTTCAGCCGAAGCTCCGTTGGCTGAGATGTTTGGTTATGCCAGCGCTTTACGCTCTTTAAGCAGTGGGCGGGCGAATTATTCAATGCATTTTGAAAAATATGTCCAGGTTCCGTATCAGATAGCCGAAAGCATCATTGAAGAAAAGAAAAAAGAAAAAGAAACGAAAAAGTAACCACTAAATTTCTAATTGCTCTAATTAACCTAATTTCTAAGCAGCACCCATCTTTTTGATCCTCTAAACCTACCTTTCGATTATTTTTTTATTTTTTAAGTTGATATATTTGTTATAATGGTTTTAAATTTTTAAAATTGTAATATATCCAATGAAAAAAATAGCAATTCTTTCCCTAAGTTTAATAATTACTGCAGCGGCAACTTCCTTTCTTTATCATTACACCCAGCAAGCCAAAATAAATTATTATCAAGCTCACCGGTTATTTTTAAAGGATAATTATAATTTAGCGATACCCTATTACCAGAAATCGTTGGAAATAGATCCTTCTCAGGCCAAAGCTGCCCGCGAGCTGGCTTATTCTTATCTTTGGGCCAAAGACATTCGACAAGCCTTGCCATTGTTTAAAAAATTATCCAAGAATAACCCTGAGAATAACCAGCTTAAGTTAGCTTTGGCCGAAGCCTACACTCAACTTGGTAATCACAAAAAAGTTATCTCCCTTATAAAAAAATTAATTAGAGAGACAGGTCAAGAAAATTTAAAAATACGCTTAGCCAGGGCCTATCTTTGGGATCGGCAATTCGACAAGGCAGAGAAGATAACTAATCAAATATTGGCCGAAGATCCAGATAATGCGAGCGCAAAATTTCTTTTAGCTCAAATTTTTCAATATGATCAAAAAAGCCAACAGGCAGCAAAAATCTTAGAAAATTTAGTGGAGGAAGAAAAAGAACTACCGGAAGGCCTTCAAAAAGAAGAAGTAAGAGAGCTTCTGGCTCAGAACTACATTTCCCGCGGCCAGAACCAAAAAGCAATTGAACTTTACCAGCAGTTAATCGACCAAAATCCTGCGGATACAAATTTAAAACTAAAATTAGCAGAAGTTTTCAGTTGGGCCAAAGAGCTAAAAAGATCAGAAAATTTATATCGTAAAATTATTCAAAAAGACCCCGGGAAAAAGGAAGCTTATCTAGGCCTGGCGAAAGTATTAATTGGCCAAAGCCGGCATCAAGAGGCAATTGCGGTAATTGATAAAGTAGGAAAAGTAAGGGGGACTAAGGACGCAAGGCTGCTCTACGGAAAAGCATTTTTGTATTCCGGGAAACCAAGGTTGGCGCGGGATATTTTTGTCAAAGTATTAAAAGATTATCCACAGGACGTAGAAACTAGGGAATTATTAGCGCAAGCTTATGCTTACAATAAAGATTATAAAAAAGCCGCTTCACAATATAGAACAATTTTAAAAAAAACAGATAGCCGCAAAGCTAAAAAAGGCCTGGCTGCAGTTTTAAGCTGGGATAGGCAATATCAGGAATCAATTAAGCTATATGGCCAATTGCTTTCAGCCGAATATGATAAAGAAATTAAACGGCAGAGAGCTCGCGTATTAGGCTGGAGCAAGAACTATCAGAAAGCATTAGCAGAATACGAGGATTTGTTGAATAAAGAAAAAGATCCGGCGATTAGGCTTGAGATGGAGGCAAAAGAGTCTTATTGGAAGGGGGAAATTAAAAATGCAATCAATGGTTATCAAAAACTTTTGATTGAAGAGCCAGGCAATGTTGAAGCCGCCTTTGATTTAAGCCAGCTTTATTCCTATCAGGGTATCTGGGAAAAAGCTATTAAGCAATATAAAGGTATATTGAAAGCACAGCCACTGCATTTCAGAGCAAGGGAAGGCTTAGCAAAAGCAAAAATTTTATATAAAAAAGTTAAAACAAGGTTGGCTTATTTATTTTTTGAAGCGGATTCACCGGACAGGACTACCGACATAAAAAAATACCAGGTTTTAAAGTCGGCATCTTTTTTTATCGATAAAAATAAAAGAATAAAGTTTTCTTCTGATTTTGCGAAAAGAAGTTTTTCTGATTTTTCCAGTATTTCAGAAAACAAGGTTTATCTAGAAATTACCTATCAAGATAAGCCGGATTGGAGTTTAGGCGCTTATTATGGATTAGTTAATTATCACAAACATCTAGATGAATTATTTCATCTATTTGGAGTTTCTTTTGACCATCATTTTCTTGACCGGGGAATGTTTAACTTTAATTATCAACGCCAAAGGCTCACAGATAATAGCCAATTGATTAGAAAATACGCTTATCGCCATAGTTTTGAAAATAAAATCGATTTTGATTTAACTTCCAAGCTTAAAATGGGCCTCGACTGTAGATTAGCCTATTATTTTGATTCAAATTTTTTAGTTGAGCCGGGAATTGATTTTACCTATTATTTTTCTAAAGAACCAAGGCAATTTTATCTTACTTACCGATACTTTTTTAAAGAATTTAGAAAAGAAAGCCTTAATTACTGGACGCCGCGCGGGTTTTCCACCAATAAAATAACCTTAGCTTGGCGCCATTACCTGGATTCAGATCAATTATTTTTTGGGGCCGATCAACTTTATTATCAATTAAAGTATGAAGTTTCCTTAGATTCAACAGACATTTTAATTCATAAGTTTATTAGTGAATTTAACTGGGATATTAACAAAAGGCTGAATATCCATGTTGGTGGTTCTTTTGCCGATACAACTTCCAATGTTTATCAAGAAAAAAGAATTACGGCTGGTTTAAAATATTATTTTTAAAGTTAAATTATAATGAATAAGAAAAAATTGATCGATTCTTTAATCCTGTTTACTCTGGTTGCGGTTATGGTTTATGTTATAACCAGAGCTGTGTTAGTCGGTTATGCAGATTATACTGGTTGGGATCGCTTTAGCGCCCTGGGTTTGTTGCTGGCAGAGTTGTTTGTAATTTTTCATGGGGTAGGCTATACCTTAAACATATACCGGGCTTATAAATCTCGTGGTGAAAAAGAAAAGATGCAAGAATTAGCCAGTAAGCCCTTAGGGAAGGAACCATCCGTTGCAATTTTTGTTGCCGCCCGCCACGAACCAAAAGAAGTTTTAGAGGAAACTTTTATTAGTATCAAGAATTTAAAATATAAAAATAAAAGTATTTATTTTCTCGATGACAGTTCACGGGCTACTTACAAAAAAGAAGCGGATCAACTAGCAAAAGAGTTAGATTTAAAAATTTTCCGGCGTAAAGACCGCCACGGCGCAAAAGCCGGCATTATCAATGATTGCCTAAAGACTATTGATTCTAAGTATCTGGTTGTTTTTGACGCTGACCAGAACCCGTTGCCAGAATTTTTAAACCGGGTAGTCTCGGTGATGGAATCAGACCAAAAACTTGCTTTTTTGCAAACTCCTCAATTTTACAGTAATGTTGAAGGCTCGCAAATTGCTAAAGCGGCGGCTTTTCAACAGGCGGTATTTTATGAATATATTTGTGAAGGTAAAAGCAGCCAGGATGCGATGTTTTGCTGTGGGACAAATATTATCTTTCGCAAAAAAGCCCTAGATCAAGTAGGCGGCCTAGATGAAAGCACTGTCACCGAAGACTTTGCAACTTCGTTTAAGTTCCATCAACGGGGATGGAAATCTTTATACTACAACCATGTCTATGCCTTCGGGATGGGCCCGGAAGATTTAGTAGGATACTTTAGACAGCAATACCGCTGGGCTAATGGCACGATTACTGTTTTTAAAAAAGTATTAAAAAATTTAATATTACACCCATTTTCTTTAAAGATTAAACAATGGGTTGAATATTTACTTTCCAGTAGTTATTATTTAATTGGGTTTGCTCTTTTTGGCCTAATGCTTTTTCCGATCTTTTATCTTTTATTTGATGTGCCTTCTTTCTTTGCTAAACCGGAAGTTTATCTTTTAGCTTTTTTGCCTTACATTACTCTTTCTTTAAGTGTTTTTTATTTTGTTTTAAAAGAAAGGAATTATACTGCCGGAGACCTTTTTAAAGGCCAGTTAGCTGGTTTTATAAGTTTTCCGATTTATCTGCAAGCAGCGGTTTCTTCCTTTTTTGGCAGAAAGGCAACCTTTGGGATAACCTCGAAAGCAAAAGGCAGCTTTGTATCTTATTTTAAATTATGGCCGCAAATTTTACTTTTATTCCTAAACTATATCGCGATTGTCTGGGGGATGAATCGATTCATCTATCAACGCGACCCAGCGGTAGTAATTAATGCTTTTTGGGCTTTTTATCATTTATTGCTTTTATCATCTGTTTTTTATTTTAACGAAAGAATTATTCCCAAAGCATTTTTGAAAAAAATTACTAAGGAGAGAATAGCCAGTTATCAGGTTTTAGAAACCAATCGGCCCAAACCTGAATTAAACTCCAGGAATTGGCCGGTTTGTTTTGCAACTAAGTTGCCGGATAGATTAAAAGAGGGAACGTTGCTGATGGCAAAGGTAAAAAATGGGGAGGGGGAGCAGTTAATATTTGACGCAGAAGTTACCTGGGTTAGTTCAAGAAAGCGATTTGGTGGTTATACTACGGGTTTCGGAGTTACTAAGGCTTCATCAGAAATTATTACTCAATTAAGGAAGTTAGTAAAAAAATGATTGGAAAAATTAGATTAACAAAAATTATTTTTATTAGTATTTTGTTTTCTTTTTTTTCTTTTGGATGCATAAAACAACTAGATGAAAATAATTATTGTTTAACTGGTGCTTTTTTGGCAGACCGGCCAACCAGAAAAGAGATAAAAGAATTCAGAAATAATTATGGTAAAAAGCCTTACTTGGTGATGTTTTTTGTTGATTGGGGAAACTTCATTGCAGAAGATGCCTATCAAGATACTTTTGCCGCCGGTTCGGCTCCTTTTGTCACCTGGGAGCCTTGGCAAGCAGAGTCTAAAGAAGGGATTGATTTTGACCAGGTCTTAAGCGGAGAGTATGATCATTATATAATTCAATTTATAAAGAGGATCACTAAATTTAAAAAACCGGTTTTTTTGCGTTTTGCGCATGAGGCAAGCGGCGATTGGTACCCTTGGGCCGGGAAAAAGGTGGGAGCCGCAAAATTAATCGCAGTGCAAAGGTATATCAAGGACTTAGCTGATAAGCAAGGTGCCAATCAGATCAAGTGGGTATTTTCGGTTAATTGGCAAGATATACCGGCAGATGAAGATAACTTTTTCATGAATTATTATCCGGGTAAAGACTACGTTGATTATTTTGGCATTGACGGTTATAATTGGGGTGATACCCAGGAATGGAGCCACTGGATGGAATTCGGAGAAATTTTTAAAGAGCCTTATCAAATTATAACTTCAGAAACAAATAAACCGATTATAATTTCAGAATTTAGTTCGGCTCAATCCGGCGGGAATAAAGCTGAATGGATAAAAAAGGCTTTTAAAGATATAAAAAAAATGAAAAAGATTAAAGCTTTTGTTCTTTTTAATGTAGACAAAGAAGCAGCTTGGAAATTTAGGCCCAAAACCGCGGCTGGCAAGCAACTTAAACAAGGGTTAAAAGACTCGTATTTTAAGGAGAGTTGGCAAGGTGAATAAAAAAGAAATTATTAAGCAACTTAAGGAAGCCTTAATTGCAGAAGAAAAATCGATTCCAATTTATACCAAGCATCTTGGCTTAACTGTTTTTTGGACTGGTTTAGGGCAAGATAAAGCTGATGAAATTAAAGTAATTCTTTCCGAATTGGCACGAGGTTCAATGATTCATAAACAAATTATTGAAAATTTACTCCAAAGGTTAGAAGGAGAAACTTAATGCTATCCAAAGAAGATTACAAAGAACATCTCAATCAGATGCTGGAGTTAGAAGAAAATATGGAAAAAATGTATGAAAATCTAACCAAGAGGGTTGAAGATAAAGAAATAAAAAATATTTTTCGAAAAATTAGAGATGATGAACAAGAACATGTCGTTTTGGTACAAAAAATGAAAAAGATAATTGTCGATGAAAGTAATTAAAAGAGGTACAGTAAAATGAGATATAGGTTAAGTATTAAGATTTTATTTTGGTTTTCATTATTTATTATAGCAATAATCGCAACTAATTTTTTATTCCTCTATCAATTGCATAGAATAGATAAACCTTTAAGAGAAGATTTGCCCGCCGATATTAAAAACATAAAAAAAGCAGAAAGGTTAGATCATTTAGCTCAATTAGTAAGGTATTATGATGAAGTTTTGACTCAGTCTGCAAGAAACTATGCATTTACAGCTGAGCAAAAATGGAAAAGCCGGTATCAGAATATTGAACCAAAGCTTAATAAGGCTATAAAAGAAGCTATAGCTAAAGGCAGCAGGGAGGATAAAAAGTTTTTTAAATCTATCGATCAAGCTAATAAAATTTTAGTTAGGCTTGAATACCAGGCAATTGAGTTAACTGATCAGGGCAATCAAGAGGCAGCAATTTCTATTTTAGAAAGCAGTCAATATGAAAAAAACAAAGATAAATACCAGGCTGGCTTTGGCCAGTATCTCAAAAGAAGGCAAAGGGAGCATAAGCAGGCATTAACTTTTTCAGGCAAAGACGTAGATATAACAATAAATACTCTGGATAAGATGGTCAAGCAAAGTTTTTATTTTTTTATATTTTCTTTATTTTTTATCGTAGTTGTGTCTTTTTTGTTTGGTTTATTTTTAAAATTAAATGTTTCTCAGCCATTGGCTAGATTGGCAAATTTAATTAAAGTTTCAGGTAGAAAGGGAAAGAGGGGAGATTCTCTCGGCGATAGTTCCGGCTTGATTAAACGAAAAGATGAAATAGGGGAGTTGGCGGTAACTTTTCAAAAAATGTGGCAGGATTTAGAAGAAACTACAGTTTCCCGCGAAAGATTAGCAAAAGAGGTTGAGCTCCATAAAAAATCAAAAGAAAAGATTGCAAGATTAAATATGATTTTACGGTCAATTTCAGAGATAAATCAAATGTTGATCAATCTGGATAATCGAAAAACATTAATTAGCCAAACCTGCCAAGAACTGATTAATATCAGAGGTTATAGAAGCGCCTGGATTGTTTTATTCAACGATCAAGGTAAATATTTAGATGCTGCTTCAGCTGGGTTGGGTGACCAATTTAATCTATTCAAGAATAATATTAAAACAGGGAGTATCCCCAGGTGCCTTGACCGGATTTGTAATGAAAGGAAACTATTTCAAATTGATAAACCGTATCAAACCTGTAAGGACTGCCCGCTCTATGGGTATCATCAAGATGTCAAGACTGTTGTAACCTGCCTGCAATTAGAAGGCAGTGTCTATGGAGCCTTGACCGTAGTTGTTCCTAAAAATATTGAGATTGACAGCCAGGAGTTATCTTTGCTTAAGGAAATCAGCGGAGATATTTCTTTAGGCCTGCATCATTTAGGGATTGAAGAAAAACGCAAATTAGCAGAAGACAGGTTTAAGAGAAGCCAGGTAAGGTTTAAGGCTTTATTTGAATTATCGAAAGATGCGATTATGACTCTTGATCTTGAGTCTTTGCGGTTTAATGATGCAAACCAGGCCACTTTAGAAATGTTTAAAATAGAAAATAGAGAAGATATATTTTCGTTAGGGCCGGGAGATTTATCTGCGGCGGAGCAACCGGATGGTTCGGATTCAAAGCAAAAAGCAAAGGAAATGATTAAAAAAGCAAAAAGCCAAGGAACTGTTATTTTTGAATGGGTTCATCAAAGAACAGATGGAACTATTTTTCCGGCCCGGGTAAGGCTGACTAAGATGGAAATTGATGGAAAAAGCATTATGCAAGCAATCGTCCGGGATATTAGCGACCAAAAAGATGTCGAAAATAAATTAAAAGAAAGGGTTAAGGAATTTGGCTGTTTATTTAATTTAGCAAAAATCGTTGAAGAGCTGAACGCTAGCCTGGAAGGTATATTAGCTAAAACAGTTGAGATAATTCCTCCTGCTTTTCAATACCCCGGTAGCGCTTCGGCAAGATTAAAATATAAGGGTAACGAATACAGGACAAATAATTTTAAAAAAAGTAATTGTAGGATAGGCGCTGATATTTATTCAGCCGGAGACAAGGTTGGGTTTTTGGAAGTATTTTATTCTCAAAGTATAGAAATCCAAAAGGGGGAATGCCCCTTTTTAAAGGAAGAAGAAGTTTTAGTTAAACTTATTGCAGAACGCCTGGGCAAGCTTATTGAAAGGAAAAAATCAGAAACTTTATTGAAAGAAGCAGAAGATAAATTCCGGACTCTGGTAAATAATGTTCCCGGAGTTATTTACCGCTGCGCTAATGATCCGGCCTGGACAATGGACTATATCAGCGGTGAGATTAAAGATTTGTCGGGATATCCCGCCAGTGACTTTATAAATAATAAAGTAAGGAGCTATGCAAGCATTATTTATAAGCAAGACAAAGATAAGGTCGACGAAGTAATTCAAAATGCTTTAGAAAAAAGGACAACTTACCGGCTAGAGTATCGGATCGTCGATAAAAATAGTAATATTAAATGGGTCGGGGAAAGAGGCCAAGGTGTTTACAACCAGGCTGGTGAATTGATCTGGCTTGATGGGATGGTATTTGATATTACGCTCCAAAAAAAAGCGAGGCAGGAGTTGAAGAGGGCGATAAAATTAAAATCAGATTTTTTATCGACAGTTTCCCATGAGTTGCGCACTCCGCTTGCAGCAATCAAGGAA
>JAIPHA010000022.1 GCA_021735445.1 Candidatus Omnitrophota bacterium | reverse complement strand
TCATCGGGGATAAAGGGAAATAATTTCTTAGAACGGTTGATGTCTACCTCCAAAGTGTGAAGATTGCGGTTATTTACGCCGATAATGTCGGCGCCTATTTTTAAAGCTTTTCTTAATTCTTTCTCGGTGCTAACTTCGGTTAAAACATCAAGCTTTAATTCCTTGGCAAATTCATAAAGATCTCTGGCCTGTTCAAATTTTAAAATACCCATTATCAAAAGAATAGCATCGGCGCCTACCGCCCTTGCTTCGATGATCTGTGTCTTATCTAAAATAAAATCTTTCTTTAACACAGGCTTGGTTGTCTCTTTCTTTACTTCCGCGATATAACTGTTTTTGCCAAGAAAAAAGTCTTCCTCGGTTATAACAGAAATTGCGTTAGCCTTCTGGTTATCAAAAACCCTGGCTAACTTGCTGGGAGAAAAATCTTTTTTTAAAATGCCTTTTGAAGGCGAAGCTTGTTTGATCTCGGCAATTAAAGATATTTTGTTTTTCCTTTTTATCGCGTCTTTAAACGAATTAGGTTCCCTGGCTTTTTCTGCCAAGGACACTAAAGCTTCCCGGTTCTTCTTAAGCACCTCGATTCTTTTTTTCTTGTTTTCTATGATTAGCGACAATACTTCATGCATTTTTATCTAAAAACTTTTTAAATTTTTCTAATAAATTCATAGCCTTTTTGCTATCTAAAATAGCGGCTGCCTTGATAACCCCTGATTTAAAATCCTTCACTTTAGCTAATATATAAAAACAAGCAGCAGCGTTAGCTAACACAATATCCCGAGTTGGCCCTTTTTTGCCGGCTAAAATATCTTTTATAACCTTTGCGCTGTTAGCCGGGCTATCGCTTGCTATTTCTTCTAATTTTATCTTTTTTAACCCGAAATCTCTCGGGGATAAGTTCATCTTTTTTATCCTGCTTTTATTTAAAAAACAAGCCTTGGTGGGGCCGGTAAGGGATATTTCGTCCTTTAAGTCTTTGCCAAAAACTACCAAAGCCCTTTGAACTCCCAATTGTTTTAAAACCTTTGCCATGGGCAAGACAAGTTCGGAGCTGTAAACGCCTAAAAGCTGAAAATTTGCAAAAGCGGGGTTAGAAAGAGGGCCTAAAATATTAAAAATAGTTCTTATTTTTAACTGCTTTCTGACCTCGGCAACAGTTTTTAAGGCCGGGTGGTAAAGAGGCGCGTATAAAAAGCCTATTCCGATTTCATTAATCGCTTTTTCCATAATTTCGGTTTTAGTATCTATTTTTACCCCCAGCTTCTCCAGCACATCGGCGCTGCCACAGCCCGAAGACATTGCTTTATTGCCATGCTTTGCCACCTTTACTCCCGAGGCGGCAACGACAAACGCAACCGCTGTCGAGATATTGAATTTATTTACCCCGGAACCGCCGGTACCGCAGGTATCAAGAACTTCTTTGTATTCATCTTCTATGCCTAAAAATCCGTTATAAACTTTTATTTTATTGGCCCGTTTCCTTACAACTGTCGCCGCCGCCGATATTTCGGTTTCGGTTTCTCCTTTAATTTTTAAGGCTGTTAAAAAAGAGGCAATTTGGGCCGGGGAAACTTTTTGGTCAAATATTTCTCCAAAAGTATTGTTAGCCTCTTGAAAAGTTAAGTTTTTCCCGTCAACTAATTTAGTTATAATATTTTGAATCATTTTATTTTTTTAGTTATTTTTAAAAAGTTTTTTAAAATAGCTTTACCTTCACTGGTTAAAATAGACTCCGGATGAAACTGAACGCCATAAACAGGGTAGCGTTTAAGCTTTATAGCCATCATTACATTATCTCTGGTTTCGGCAATTATTTCAAATTTATTAGATAAGCTTTTTTTATCCAAAATTAATGAATGGTAGCGAGTAGCCAAAAAAGGATTCTTAATATTTTTAAATATCCCTTTATTTTTATGAGAAATCAAAGAAGTCTTGCCATGCATAATCTTTTTGGATTTAACTACTTTTGACCCAAAATAATAACCTAAACACTGGTGGCCGAGGCAAACGCCCAAAATAGGTAATCTTTTATAGTAACTACCGATCAATTCAAGGCTTACCCCCCCGTCTTCCGGCCGGCCCGGCCCGGGAGAAATTATTATTTTATCAAACCTAATCTTTTCTAAATCGCCTAAAGTTACTTTATCATTCCTAAAGCAAATAGTTTTTGCCCCCAGCTCTTGGATATATTGAACCAGGTTATAAGTAAATGAATCGTAATTGTCGATTACTAGTATTTTCATAATTTAATAAGTCCTAAGTCCAACGTCCTAAGTCCAAAGTCAAAAAAAACAAAAAGACATAGGACATAGGACTTTGGACATTGGACTGAACTATTTGATTCGTTTTATATTTGCTCCTAGTTTTTGTAGCTTCTCTTCAATATTTTCATAGCCTCTGTCAATATGGTATATCCTCGAAACCTTACTGCCGCCTTTAGCCGCTAAACCTGCAATAACCAGGGCAGCCGAAGCGCGTAAGTCAGAGGCCTGGGTTTCAGCTCCTTTTAAATTTTTTTGCCCTTCTATTATAGCATAAGGGCCTAATTTTTGAATAGATGCCCCCATTCTGTTTAATTCCGCCAGATGCATAAACCGGTCCGGATAAACTTTTTCATGAATCAGAGAAATTCCTTTTGCTTTAGCCAGACACGCCATAAATTGCGCTTGAAGGTCGGTAGGAAAACCGGGATAAGGCAAAGTCGTAATATTAACCGCTTTAAGTTTCCCCGGAGTTTTTACCTTGATTGATTTAGTTTTATTGTTAACTGTAATTTTAGCCCCGATTTTTTTAGCTATTTCAAAAACAGAAGTAAGATGGCCCGGTTCAGCTCCCTTAATTTCTAAACCAGAACCGGTAGCCAAAGAAGCAGCGATAAAAGTACCGGCTTCAATCCTATCCGGAATCACTTTAAATTCGCAGCCGGCTAAGCTTTTCTTCCCTTTTATTCTGATAAGAGGAGTGCCGAAACCCTGAATATCTGCCCCCATTTTCTTTAAAAATTGGCCTAAAGCGTTAATTTCGGGCTCGCAAGCAGCATGCTCGATTAAAGTACTGCCTTTAGCAAGAACTGCCGCCATCATTACATTAGCCGTAGCCAGAACCGAAGAGCCAAATGGGCCGCCTAGATAGATATGATTCCCTTTTAGATTATCCGCCTTAGCTTGGCAGTAACCCCGCTCTATGGAAATATCTGCGCCTAAATGGGTTAGGCCCTTAATATGCAAATCTACGGGGCGAGGCCCGATAACACAACCGCCGGGTAACGCTACTTTAGCTTTTTTACGTTTAGCTAAAAGAGGCCCCAGGCAACAGAAAGAAGCCCGCATAGTTTTTACTAACCGGTAAGGAGCCACATATCTTCTTTTTGTTTTAGATTCAACCGTTAAAGTATTAGCCTGAAAACTTATTTTTTTGCCTAAAACTTCTAAAATTTTAATCATCGTGGTTATATCTTTAAGAGAAGGCACATTTTTAATTACAAATTTTTCTTCACTAAGTAAGGTAGCTGCCATAATAGGCAAGGCTGCGTTTTTAGACCCGCTTACCCTGACAGTTCCGGAAAGCTTTGATTTTGATACTATGAATTTATCCATGGCTTTTTCGTTTTGCGTAGTGCGTAGTGCGTAGTGCGTTGTGCGTTGTGCGTAAATGTAAATTAGGCATTATTTTTTTGTAAAATTACTCCACGCCAAATATTTGAATAATCTTTAATCCAGGTTTTAATTATATATTGCCCGTTTTTATAAATAATATTTTCTACTCTTTTTTTCTGTCCATAGCCAAACTCCATAATTAAAAAGCCTCTATCTTCTAAATATCTATAGGCCTGAACAATTATTTTTTCAATTAAATTGAGGCCCTCTTTGCCTCCATCTAATGCCAGCTTTGGCTCATAGGCTAAACTGTCTTTAATCTTTTCACTCTCCACATAAGGCGGATTAGTTATAATTAAATCAAAACTGTCTTCTTTAAATCCGGACAATAAATCTGAATTAACAATTTTAACTTTTGAACCTAAATCAACAGCATTTTCTCTGGCTAAAGCTAAACTTTTTGAACTTAAATCTGTAAGATATATATTTAGTTCAGCTGTTATTAGTTTATCCAGGCTAATACCGATATTTCCGCAACCACAGCATAAATCTAGTATTTTCTTTAGGCTATTTTTGCTAATAAGTGCCTTAGCCGCTTCAGTTAACAACTCGGTCTCCGGCCTGGGAATCAAGGTATCTTTATTTACCTTGAAAGTAAAGCCAAAAAACTCTTCTCTCTCCAGGGACAAAGCCAAGGGAACCCCTTTGAGCCTATCAGCTTTTATCTTATCTAATTTTTCTGCTTGTTTTTTATCGAGAAGGTGATTTCCGCCTCGGGATAAAAAAACTAAGCTATCTATGCCAAAACTTTTAAATATAAAGTTTAGTTCTGATGAATTAAAATGTTTTTTATTCTCCCTATACCAATCCTTTATTCTCATATATCTTTTTTCTTTCTGCGTTTATCAATTGGCCGACAATTTCATCTAAATTTCCTTCTAATATCTGGTCAAGCTTATAAATCGTAAAGTTAATCCGGTGATCCGTCACTCTTTTTTCGCCAAAATTATAGGTACGAATCTTTTCGCTTCTTTGGCCGCTTCCTACCTGAGTTTTGCGCAATTTGCTAACCTTGGAAGCTTCCTCCTCCATCTTTTTTTCCATAATTTTTGCTTTTAAAACCCTTAGCGCTTTTGCTCTATTTTTTATTTGGGAGCGCTCATCCTGGCAGCTCACTACAACACCGGTGGGCAAATGAGTCATTCTCACGGCAGAATCAGTCACATTTACGTGCTGGCCGCCGGCTCCCGAAGCCCTATAGGTATCAATCTTTAAATCATCGGGCGATATCTTAAGTTCGACTTCTTTTGGTTCAACTAATACAGCAACCGTTACCGTGGAAGTATGAATCCTTCCTCCTGACTCGGTAGCAGGGACCCTTTGAACCCGATGGACTCCGCTTTCGAATTTTAGGCGGGAAAAAGCTTTTTTGCCTTTTAAAGAAAAAACTATCTCCTTGAATCCGCCGATTTCAGTCAAATGGGAGCTTAAAACTTCTATCTTCCAGCCATTCTTTTCGGCATACTTAGAGTACATCTTATAAAGGTCTCCGGCAAAAAGCGAAGACTCTTCTCCGCCGGCGGCGGCTCTGATTTCAATAATCAAATCCCGCTCCGGTTCGTTTTCTTCGAAAAGTTTATTTTCTATTTTTTTCTCTAAAAGTGCCGCCTTACGGTTAAGTTCCTCCAGCTCAGACTGCGCCAACTCTTTCATCTGGTCGGTTTCTTCCTCAAGCATCTCTTTAAGTTGTTCTTTTTCCTCTTTGAATTTTTCTCTCTTATCACCCAAATCGATTAGGTCTTTTAGGTAAGAATATCTTTTAGCCAGTTTTTTGTAGCGAGCCCGGTCTGCCAGTGTTTCCGGCAAAGAAAGAGCATGTTCTATTTTCTGATACTCCTTCTTTAATTTTTGAAGATCAATTTGCATAGATAAAGTCCAAAGTCCAAAGTCCGAAGTCCGAAGTCTAAAAATATTGACTTAAAACTTAGGACTTATGACTTTTTTTTATACTTCTTGTAGAATTTATCGACTCTTCCTTCAGAATCAACAAATCTTTGTTTGCCGGTAAAAAAAGGATGGCATTTAGAACAAATCTCTACATTTATGGTTTCCTTTGTAGAACGGGTATGGACCACATTCCCGCAAGCACACATAATCGTAGCTTTTTGGTATTTAGGATGCCCTTTCTTTTTCATCACTTACCTCCGTAAATTTTTTTTGTTTTTTCATTTTGTTCTACGTTCAATGTTCTAGATTCTCCGTTAATAATACTTTTTTTTAGCGTTTAACGTCGAACGCTGAACGTTGAACATTGAACGACTGGCCATAAGCCATGTATTATATCACTTTTTCTCTAAAGTAAGAAGGAATTCTATATTGTTCTGGGTTTTGGATAATTTTTGGATTAGAAGCTCCAGGGCTTCAGCAGAGCTTAGCTCATTTAGCCCTTTCCTTAATAACCAGATCCTTTTAAGCTCATCAGGATTAATCAATAATTCTTCCCTTCTGGTGTTTGACCTTTTTATGTCAATTGAAGGATAAATCCTTTTTTGAAAAATGGTCCTGTCTAAAGTAATCTCCATGTTGCCTGTTCCCTTAAATTCCTCAAAGATTACATCATCCATACGTGAGCCAGTATCGACTAAAGCCGTAGCAATTATGGTTAAAGACCCGCCTTCTTCCTCAGCCCGGGCTGCTCCGAAAAATCTTTTTGGTTTATGCAAAGCATTGGAATCTATACCTCCGGATAAGATTCTGCCCGAATGCGGCTCAACTAAATTATAAGCTCTCGCCAGGCGGGTAATCGAATCAAGAAGTATTACCACATCTTTTTTATGCTCAACTAATTTCTTAGCCCGCTCAATCACCATCTCGGCTACTTGGATATGCCGTTGAGCCGGTTCATCAAAAGTAGAACTAATAACTTCTCCTTTTACGATATTTTCCATCTCGGTTACTTCCTCAGGCCTTTCATCAATTAAAAGCACCATTAAAGTAACATCAGGATAATTTTTCATAACTCCGTTGGCCACCTTCTGCAGCAATACAGTTTTACCGCTATAAGGCGGCGCGACTATCAAACCCCGCTGGCCCTTCCCAATCGGGCATAACAAGTCTAATACCCTGGTAGAAAGCACTTTCGGATCTGTTTCTAAAATGAACCTTTCTTTGGGATAAATCGGGGTTAAATTATCAAAAAGAACCCTATTTCTAGCCTCTTCGGGATTTTCATAATTTACCGCTTCTACTTTTAACAGGGCGAAGTATTTCTCGCTATCTTTGGGAGGCCGAATTTGGCCGCTCACTGTATCACCGGTTCGCAAAGAAAATCTTCTAATCTGGGAAGGAGACACATAAATATCATCCGGCGAAGGCAGATAGCTATAATTTTTTGAGCGCAAAAAACCAAAACCTTCCGGTAAAACTTCCAGAACTCCGTCACCGAACATAAAACCTTTTTTTTCGGTTTGCGCTTGTAAAATTTTAAAGATAAGATCCTGTTTTTTTAATCCACTCACCCCGTTTACCTTAAGACGCTTAGCAATCTTATTTAACTCCACCGATTTCAGCCCTTTGAGAGTGCCGATATCAACGCTCTCATCTAAATTCTCATCAATTTTCTTTAAATCTTGTTTATCCTTTGCCACAATACACTAACCTCCTTTTCTAAATTTTTTAAACCTGAGTTATTGTTTAAAACAAAACTTGATTTTTTTTCTTTCTCCTCAACCGGCAGGTATAAGGAGAGCCTCTGTCTAATTTCTGAATCGCTAAAACCATACTTTTTTTCCAGGCGCTTTGCTAAGATTTCCTCTTTAACTCTTAATAACACGGTTTTATCGAATAAATTTTCCAATTTTAATTCAAAAAGAAGAGGTAATTCAGCAACACAAACATCTTCTTTTTTTTTAGCGGATAACCACTCTTTTAAAGCTTTGATAACTGCTGGATGGACGACACGTTCAAGCTGCCTCAACTTATGATTTTTTTTAAATACTATTTTTTTTAATTTTTCCCGCGAAATCTCGCTGCCTTGTTCAGCTTCAGGAATAATCTTTTTTACCTTTTTATAAACTGGATGGCTGGAATCACGGTAAAATTGGTGAACTTGCCGGTCAGCATCGAAAGCTTTAGCCCCCATTTTTACCAACATCTTCATAACAGTAGTCTTGCCGCTGCCGATCCGCCCAGTTAATCCGATTTTAGCCATTATTACCTGCTATGTTTGGCTGCCGGTTAAACCTTGATAAAGGCTTAAAAATTGTTTCGCGGCCCGTTTCCAGGAAAAATCCTTTTTCATGTTATTTTTAGCGACTAAATCCCATTTATTTTTATCTTTAAATAATCTTTGCGCCGCTTTGATTGCTTTAATTAAATTATTTTTGCTATACTTTTTAAAAGTAAAACCGCTGCCGGCTTGGGATATATCAGAAACAGTATCAGCCAGGCCTCCGGTTAAATTAACCAGCGGAATAGTGCCGTATTTAAAACTAATCATCTGTGATAAGCCGCAAGGTTCAAAGCGGGAAGGCAACAAAAATACATCCGAAGAAGCATAAATTTTATGAGCCAGGGCTTCATCGAAATCAATAAACAAAGCAAACTTATCTTTATTGCTTTTTTGCTTTTCCTTCAATATCTTATGATATTTAGGGTCGCCTAGCCCTAAAATGATTAACTGTGACTTATCCAATATCGAATCTATAGCTTCTGTAAGAATATCAAGGCCCTTTTGTTCGGTAAGCCGGCTTACCATTCCAAATAAAAGAAGATTTTTGTCCTGAGTTAAACCCATCTCTTTTTGTAAACTAAGCTTATTCTCTGATTTTTTCTTTAAAGATTGAGAATAATTTTTATATATCAGCTTGTCGCTTTTAGGATTCCAAACATTATAATCTATTCCGTTTAAGATTCCGGTTAAATTTTCTTTTTTTTCTTTTAATACTCCTTCCAAGCCGCAGCCAAATTCTTTTTTCTGGATTTGCTTAGCATAAGTAGGGCTTACGGTGGTGATAGTATCTGAAAAAATTATTCCTCCTTTTAAAAGATTAATTTTTCCCCAAAACTCTAAAAAATGCATATTAAAATAATCCCAACTAATATCCAAGCAGCCGAAATGTTTTTTATCGAAAATCCCCTGGAAAACTAAATTATGGATAGTCAAAACCGTTTTTGCATTTTGGAAAAAATCATCATCTTTATAAAAGACTTTTAAGTAAACGCTGATTAAAGAAGTTTGCCAATCATTATTATGGATAATATCCGGAGGAAAATTAAGCTCCTTTAAAACTTTAAGTACCTGGCGGCTAAAGAAAGAAAACCTTTCTAAATTATCCGGATAATCGCCTTGAGAAGCCGTATAAAGATGATCCCGTTTAAAAAAATGGTCATTTTTTATAAATACTACTTCAACGCCCTGATGATTAATTATCCCAAAATCATCGAAATGTTTATCCGGTTCAATACCTTTATACCAAGGCATAAATATTTTTACATTATGCCCCAAAGCGGCTAAATTTAAAGGAAGAGCTCCGCTAACATCGGCTAATCCGCCTGTTTTAGCAAAAGGGTATACTTCTGAAGAACAAAATGCTATATTCATATTTTTCCAATCAATCATTTATCTATTTCACAAAAGCAGATTAGATATTAAAGTTCATCGTATGGAGAATGATTCGGCTACGCCGAATATCACATACATATTATTTACTTATTCATATTTCTCTTGCGTCAGCCCAGTTTTTGCCGGCTTTGATATTAACCTTCAGAGGAACGGATAAGTTAAAACTGCTTTCCATCTTATCCTTTAATGCCGGTAAAAACTTCTCCAGGCTATCCTTTTTAACATCGAAAATAAGTTCATCATGAATTTGCATGATAAGGCTGGCGCCTATTTTCGCTTTTACTATTTCTTTATCTATCTCAAGCATTGCAATTTTTATGATATCAGCGCAACTACCCTGAATCGGCGCGTTTACTGCCTGCCTTTTGGCGAACTCCTGCAAGCGGGGATTGTGGTTTTGAATTTGCGGTAATTTTCGTTTCCTTCTAAAAATAGTTTCCGTATAACCATCTTGTTTAGTTTTATCGATTACCTTTTCTATATATTCTTTTACTTTTGGATAACGGGAAAAATAATTTTGGATAAACTCCTGAGCCTTTATGAAATCTATACCAAGCTCCTTGGATAACCCGTAAGGGCTCATTCCATAAACTATCCCAAAATTCACTTTTTTGGCGATACTCCTCTCTGCCTTTTTAACATCACCTTCGGGAATGCCAAAAAGCAAAGAAGCTGTAAAACGATGGATATCCCGGCCTTGGCGAAAAGCTTCAGTTAGATTTTTATCCTGGGATATATGAGCTAATATCCTTAACTCTATTTGGGAATAATCACCACAAACTATAAAACCATCCTGATCCGAGGGAATAAAAGCTTTTCTTAATCGTGAAGAAAACTCTCCTTTAGCCGGAATGCTTTGTAGATTGGGCGAAGACGAAGAAAGGCGCCCGGTTTGAGTTCCGGTTTGGCTAAACTGAGCATATAATTTATCTCCGGATTCAGCTACCTTTTTGATTAAAGGAAGCAGGTAAGTGTTTTTTAATTTACTTAACTCCCTGTATTGGAGAATTCCTTTTGCAATCGGATAATCCGAAGATAAAACTTTTAGAACTTCTTCACCAGTCGAGTAACCTGTCTTTGTTTTCTTTAAGGGCTTAATGCCCAAATCGTTAAAAAGTATTTCCTGGAGCTGCTTGGGAGAATTTAAATTAAACTCTTTTTTAGCTTCTTTAAAAACTGCCTTTTTTGTTTCGATGATTTTTTTATCGGCTTTAGATAAAACTTTTTTTAATTGCTTAATATCCATAGTTATCCCTTGAGTTTGCATCTTATAAAGTATTTTGACAAAAGGCATCTCGATATCAAAAAAAAGCTTATCTAACTTTTCTTGTTTTAACTTATCTGATAAAGTTTTGTATAGCTCCCAAATAAAATAAGGATATGATTCAACTTCGATTTCAGAATAATATTTTTTTGAAAATAAAGCAGTCAACGAAGGCAGGCTATAATCCGATATAGCCGAATCCACCAAATAAGAAGCTATTTTTATATCAAAAATTTCGCCTTCAAATTTTATGTTTGGGTATTTTACCATCTGGCCTTTAAGGCCTAAAGTGACTTTTTTAAAAGAAGAACTACTAAGTAACTCTTGGTATTCTTCGACATTTTCTTTATACGAAATATCCCGGCTGCTATCATAGACATAGATAAACCCGGCATCAATAAAATAAGCAAATGGCTGTTTTGATTTTAAACTTTTTAAATTAAGTGACGAACCTTTTTTTATTTTTACCGAATTGGGTTTTTCCCGGTTAAACAGCTGGTCGTTAGGTATTTTAAACTCTAACTTTGAAAATATATCAACTAACTTCCCTTTATCGGTTTTGCCTCTTTTTAGCTGGTTTAAATTCACTTTTAGTTTTGGTTCTGACAAAGTAGCCAATTCTTTGCTTAAGATAATTTGTTCTTTGTTCTCTTTTAGCCGCAAAGCCTCTTTAGGGTTTAGTTTATCTAGATTATTAAAAATAGTATCGATACTCCCGAACCTTTTAATCAACTTAGTGGCGCCGACTTTACCGATTCCCTTCGCCCCGGGAATATTGTCGGAAGCATCTCCCAGCAAAGAAAGATAGTCAGCCATATGACAGGGACTAAACCCGTATTTTTTGATAAAATCATTTTCATTGTAAAATTTTTGTTCGCGATAATTATAAACAGAAACACCTTTTTTAGATAAAAGCTGATAAAGGTCTTTATCTGAACTAACCACAACCACTTCTCCGTTTTTATCTACCGCCTCTTTTGATAATGAAGCAATAATGTCATCGGCTTCATAATTTTCTTTTTCCACCATCTTGATACCTAATGCCTTAACCAGCTCCCTGATAACCGGAAATTGTGATTTTAATTCATCAGGCAAGGGGGGCCTTTGTATTTTATAGTCTTTATATTTTTCCTGGCGATGGGTTTTTCGAGAAATATCAAAACAAATGGCTATGAATTCTGCCTTGTGCTCAATAATTAATTTTTTTAAAGTTCGATAAAATCCGTATGCTGCACCGGTAGGAAAACCCGATGAATTATTAAGCTTTATAGCAAAATGGGACCGGTAGCATAAAGACGTTCCATCAATTAAATATAATTTTTTGTTAGGCATCAAAATTTAGAAATTGTGAATAAAGGGGTGGTTACTTTTTTATTCTTGGGCACTCTCGCTTTGAGTAATACGAAAAACAGCATTAAGCGCGCTTTTTAACTTTGCTGTTGCTGAAAGGTAATCATTGTTTTCCATATAATCTAACGCATCTTTAGCATTTACAAAAGCTTCCTGCCTTAACTGAAATCTTTTTGCTCTTTTGAATACTTTTCTAGCTTTTGTTTTAAGCTCTAAATCGCTGGGGTTTAAGGAAAGGACTTTTCTTAGCTCTTTTATAGCCACCGGATAATCTTTTTCCTGAAAGGCTCTTTCTCCTAACTTAAAATGCAATTTTGCTTCCTCTAATACTTCCAGTCTTTTTTGTTCCCGCTGATAAATCAATTCCCGGGAAAGGCTGGCAGCTTTTTCTTCCATCATCTCTTTTCTAACTTCAGGATAAGTGCCTAATTTAAGCAGATGTTGACGGGCAACCTCTTTCCAGTAATCGCCTTTCTTGCCTTTAATATACCTCTTTTTCCAATGATCGGTAGCCTTTTTAATATTATTTTTTTTCTCATACAAAAAAGCAAGATTAGTGTGAGCGGGCATAAAATCAGGATCAATAGCTAAAGCTTGTTTGTAGTATTGTTCGGCTTCGCCCAAAACCCCTTCCATTTCATAGAGCACTCCTAAATCATTATAAGCTTGGACATAGCCAGGGTCTATTTCAACCGCTTTTTGATAAAAAGGTAGAGCGGCTTCGAGATCCCCCATTGACTGGAGCCTGTACCCCTTTTTTCTGTATTTCCGGGATTGCTCCTGTGTTAAATCTTGAGCTTGGGAAAACGATAAAGGTAAGAAAATTAAAAGAATAACAAGAAGAGTTCTCATATTTTTATACTAAATTAACAACTCGTTAATTTCTAAAACCTGGTTTAACTTTAGCATATAGATTTTATCTTGTCAAGATTGCAATTAAGCAAGCTACTGCTGCTTTTGGCCCGTTTGCTCTTCTGCCTCTATTAAAGATTTTCCTTCCTCTTGAGCTTTTGCCTTATAAAGATAAGCTAAAGATATAGAGGTCAAAAAGAAGATGACAGTTAAAACCACGGTAAATTTAACAAGCAACGAGTTTGTCTTTGTCCCGAAAATAGATTCTACTCCGCCTAGGGCTTCAACCAAACCACCGCTTCGGCCACGCTGGATTAGAATCATTCCAATTAAGGTAATCGCAACAATAATATGAAAAATTAACACTATTTTATACATAATTTCTTATTCCCATTCTAGCTTATCATAAATCCTCTTTTCCTCAACTACTATTTAAGCTAAAGAAGAGTTCTTAATTATTTCGGTAAAATCTTCGGCCTTAAGGGAAGCTCCTCCTACTAATGCGCCGTCAATATTTTCCTTGCTTATTAATTCTTTAATATTACCGGGCTTAACACTGCCTCCGTAAAGCAAGCGCAGCTTTTCGGCTGTTTGAAGAGAGTAGGTGTTTTTAAACCATTCTCTAATAAAGCTATGCATCTCTTCGGCTTGTTCTCCGGAAGCGGTTTTCCCGGTTCCAATAGCCCAAACCGGTTCATAAGCAACGGTAACTTTTTCTAAATCTTCTTCCGGCAAAGAATCAAAACCTTCTTTTAGCTGTTTTTCGATAACCTCTCTCTCTTTTTTTTGTTCTCTTTGCTCTAAGGTTTCTCCGATGCAAACAATCGGGAGAAGATTCGCAGAAATTGCAGCTTTTATTTTTTTATTAACTTCCTGATTGGTTTCAGAAAAATACTTTCTTCTTTCCGAATGGCCGACAATAATAAATTTACAACCGCTTTCTTTTACCATCTGAGGCGAAACTTCTCCGGTAAAAGCCCCGGAATTTTCCCAATGCATGTTTTGAGCTCCGAGTTCAATAAGCGAATCTTTAATAGCCTGTCCGGCCGCAGACAAAGATGTATAAGGGGGGCAAATCAAGATATCCGCCTTTTGAAAATCCCCTACATTTTCTTTTATTTTTTTAGCTAAATCTTCTGCTTCTTGGGCAGTTTTATTCATCTTCCAATTACCCGCAATAAACGGTTTTCTCATCTTATCCTCCTATTAAAAATAAAAGTTATATCAAAAAGTTTATCAACAACTTGTCATTGCAAAACAAAATAATCCCGGTGTCATTCTGAGGGAGCGTTAGCGACCGAAGAATCTAAACAGCAGGTTTTTAGATCCTTCGCCCTTCGGGCTCAGGATGACAAAAAAAATCAGGCTCAGGATGACAAAAGTACCTATTTTTTTACTTCCATCTGCGAAATGAAAGTAAAATTATTTATCGGAAAGCGCAGAGATCCCGGGCAGTTCTTTCCCTTCAAGGTATTGCAAGGAAGCTCCCCCGCCAGTTGAGATATGGGACATTTTTTCTTCTAATTGAAATTTTTTAACAGCTGCGGCCGTATCTCCGCCGCCGATAACCGACACTGCTTGAGATTCAGTTATTGCCTCAGCTATCGATTTGGTGCCTTGAGAAAATAAATCATTTTCAAAGATTCCCATTGGCCCATTCCAGACTATCGTGCCGGCTGTTTTGATTTTTTCTCCAAATTCTTTTTGTGTTTTCGGCCCGATATCTACACCAATCCAACCTGATTCGATATCAACACCTTCTGTGGTTTTTAGGTTCTTTCCTGCTTTGATATCATCTGTTACTATATGGTCTAGGGGAAGCAAAATATCAACCCCTTTCTCTTTTGCTTTAGCTAATGTCTTTTGGACTAATTCAAGCATATCTGCTTCCAAAAGCGAAGAACCAACTTCTTGCCCTTTTGCTTTCAAAAAAGTATAAGCCATAGCCCCTCCGATAACTATCGAATTTGCCTTATCAAGCATATTTTCGATAACCGGAATTTTATCAGATACCTTTGCCCCTCCTAAAATAAAGACAAAAGGCGGCTTGGGATCAGTTAAAACCTTTTGAAAATAATTGATCTCTTTATCAATTAAAAATCCTGCCGCAGAATCAAGAAAATGGGTAACCCCTTCTGTGGAAGCATGGGCCCGGTGAGCCGTGCCAAAAGCATCATTAACATAAAGATCGGCTAAAGAAGCTAAATCTTTAGCAAAACTTTGGTCATTGGCTTTTTCTTGAGGGTGAAACCTTAAATTTTCAAGAAGGATAACCCCGCCAGGTTCCAGCCCATCAACTTCATCTTTTACCTTTTGGCCGATGCAATCATCTACCATCTTAACCGGTTTACCAATTAGCTGGCTTAAGCGTTTGGCTACAGGCCGCAAGCTAAGCTCTTCTTTGGGCTGGCCCTTGGGCCGGCCCAAGTGGCTAATCAAAATCAACTTTCCCTTTTTTTCAAGAATATAATTAATGGTCTTTAAAGCCGCTTTAATTCTTGAATCATCGGTAATATTTTTGTCAGAATCTAAAGGAACGTTAAAATCCGCCCTCATTAATACTTTTTTACCCTGCAAATCCAGGTCTTTTACAGATTTCTTATCCATGCTTCTCCTATTTATTGGAACAGGCAAGCCTGTCCTCTACATTGGGCGAGGACAAGCCTCGCCCCTACTTTGTCCTTTATCCTTGAACCTTTATCCTTATTTGACCATATATTTGATCAAATCAATTACGCGGCAAGAATAGCCCCATTCATTGTCATACCAAGCTAATACTTTTACCATCTTGTTAAGGCAAAAAGTTTGTTCAGCATCGACTATAGAAGAAAATGAATTACCTCTATAATCTACAGATACTAAAGGCTCAGAGCTTACATCCAAATACCCTTTCATCTTGGAAGAAGCTGCTTCTGATAAGGCATTGTTTACTTCTTCTTTGCTAGCTTCTTTTTCTACCTGAAACACTACATCTACTAAGGATACAGTCGGTGTAGGAACCCGGATTGCCAGCCCGTCTAGCTTGCCTTGCAATTCAGGGATAACTAAGCCTACTGCTTTTGCTGCGCCGGTAGTTGTAGGAATCATAGATAATGCTGCAGCTCTGGCTCTTCTTAAGTCTTTATGAGGAAAATCCAGAACTTTTTGATCGTTAGTATAAGAATGAATTGTTGTCATCAACCCTTCAGTTACTCCAAAGCTATCTTTAATAACTTTAGCAACCGGTGCGATACAATTAGTGGTACAAGAAGCATTGGAAACTATGTTATGATTTTCTGAATCATAATTTTCTTCGTTAACGCCTAATACAAAGGTAGGAACATCTCCGCCCTTAGCAGGAGCTGAAATAATTACTTTTTTAGCGCCGGCTTCAATATGGCCAGCTGCCTGTTCTTTGGTACGAAAAATACCAGTAGATTCAACTACTACATCCACGCCTAGCTCTGCCCAAGGCAACTTAGAAGGGTCTTTTTCAGACAATACTTTAATTTTTTTACCATCTACCACTATAGAATCCCCTTCTGCTTTTACTTCCTTGTTTAGTATACCAAAGTTAGAATCATACTTAAGCAAATATGCTAAGGTTGCTGCATCAGTTAAATCATTTACAGCTAGAAAATCGATATCGCCTTCATTATTTTCTAAAGCCGAACGCAGAACTAATCTTCCGATTCTTCCAAAACCATTAATTCCTACTTTTATTGCCATAAAAAACCTCCTTTAACTTAGTTAACCGCCTCCCGGCGAAATTAACCGTTTATAAATTTTTATTTTTAAAACTTTTTCAGGCTTGGAACTTATCTAAAGCGTGATTTCATGCAATTATAACATAAATTTTAAAATGTCAAAATAAAATATTTTTATTTATGATTGGAGTTTAGGTCCAATCATGTTGCGTTTAGGCGGCGGGCAGCCTCTTCGGGCAAAAGCGGATTGATATAACTACCGGTAGCCCACTCAAAACCGGCAATCTCGCCTAACTTAGGTAGAAATTCAATATGCCAATGATAAAAATTATCCAAAGGACTTGTCCTGTTTTGGCTATTTACCGGGCTGGTATGAATTAAAAAATTAAAAGGGTAATCGCCTAAAACTTTGCCTAATTTGGCCATTAAATCTTTTAAAATAGCAGATAAATTTTTTATTTCCCCAGGCTTTATTTTGCTAAAATCCGGCCTGTGCTTAACCGGCAATATAGTAATCTCAAAAGGCGAGCGGGAAAAAAAAGGGCAAAAAGCTATAAAGTCTTCGTTTTCTGATACTACCCTGATTTTTTCTTCTCTTTCTTTTTCAACTATCTTACAAAACATACACTGGTTATTACGGTTAAAATAAGCTTTAGCGCAATCCAGTTCTTCTGTCACCCTCTTGGGAATTATCGGCAAACAAATTAATTGAGTATGAGTGTGTTCCAAAGAAGCGCCGGCGGCTAAACCGTGATTTTTAAATATCAATATATATTTAAAACGTTTATCTTTTGCTAAAGAGATGAAGCGGCGCCGGTAGGCCTTAATTACCCGTGAAATTTCTTCCTGAGATAAATCAGCCATCATCCTGTCATGGTCAGGAGTTTCTACGATCACTTCATGAAAACCAAACCCTTTCTGTTTTTCGAAAATGCCTTCTTTTTCTTTTCTTAATTCTGCCTTATTGTCTAAAGCCGGAAATTTATTGGGAACCGTCCTGGTTAACCAGCCGGGGCTGTTGGGCCTGCCATCACCCGGCCTGTCAGCATCCGTTTCCGGCGGAGTCATCGATTCATTATTAAGGCAGAAAGGGCAATCAGCCGGATCGGTTTGAGCTTGTTGATTAGGAATTTCAGAAAAAGAATTATTTTCTTCGGTTAAGATAACCCAGCGTTTGGTAATTAAATCTAAGCGTAATCTTTTCATTTTATTTTTATCAATTTAGGCGTCTTTTTCTTCTAACTTAATTTTTCTTAAATATTGGGCCGCTGATTCAGGCGGCGTAGGATTGATATAAAAACCTGTCCCCCACTCAAACCCGGCAACTCTGGTCAATAAAGGAATAATTTCAATATACCAGTGGTAACCCGAAAAAAGCTCGCTGTCTCGCTGAATATCTAAAGGAGCGGTATGCAATACATAAGTATAGGAAAAAGCGCCTAACAGTTTTTTCATCCTTAGCAGCACTTCTTTGTAAGCTTTCGATAGGCTTTTTAACTGGCTTTCGCTGCTTTCGGAATAATCACAAGAATGTTTTTTAGGCAAAATCCAGCTTTCTAAGGGAAACCGGGAAGCAAAGGGGCTGATTACGATAAAATTATCGTTTTCTAAAATAAATCTTTTTTTTAAGTTTTGTTCCTGGGAAATGATATCGCAATAAATACATGACTTTTTGTCTTTATAGTAATCCAGGGACCCGTTTATCTCCCTTTTTCCGTTTTTTGAATAAACAGATAGTCCAATAAAATTACTGTGGTTGTGCCTTGTGCTCCCGGAGTTAGTCTTTACTTGATAATTTCTAAAAATTGTTATATATTTTATCCGCTCATTTTTCTTTATTTCTAAAATCTCTTTTTTATATCTGGAAAAAGTAGGATAAAAATCACAGTTTTTATTTAGGCCAAGAGGATAGTTATCTTTAACTATCCGATGGAAACCAAAACTTTCTTTTGTTTTAAAAGCCTCTTCGGGCCGGTCAAGAGCAATTTCTGTATTCTCTGGATAAATTTTATATTGTTTTTCGGGGGAAGAACTTTCTTCAGGCAAAGATTGATTGAATTTATTTGATGAATTAACTTCCGGCTTTTTAGATAAAAAATCATTAGGGCGTTTTGCCCTCTCGATTGCGACAATAACCCACCGGCCCACAATCGGGTCTTTTCTTAATTCAGACATCTAAGCCTACCTTTTTGCTATAATTTTTAAAAACCTTTTTTTGCCAATCTTGAGTATTACTTCTGGGGAAGAAAAAAAAGTAACGCTTTTTTTCAATACAGAGCAGTTGTTAAGATCTTTAGAATCAAACATCGTTATCGCCCCTTGATTCAGGAGGCGCCTGGCTTCGTTTTTAGAAGAAGTCAATTTCATCTTAGATAAAGTTTCTACTATATCTATCTTTTTAGATTCTGTTTTATAAACCGGAATTCGGGCAGGAATTTTTTTTTCAGAAAAAACTTTTTGAAATTCTTTAGACTCCTTTTCTGCCGCTTGCCTGGAATGATAAGTTGATACTAAATATTTTGCTAATTTGACTTTAGCGTCTTTTGGATGCATCTTTTTTATTTCTTCTAAATCAAAATCGGTAAGCAGCCGAAAATATTCTCGCATAATTTCATCGGGTATGCTCATAACCTTACCAAACATATCCTTTGCTTTTTCGGTTATTCCAATATAATTTCCCAGAGATTTAGACATTTTATTTTTTCCGTCTAATCCCACCAAAAGCGGCATAGTAGCCACTACCTGAGGCGGCTGGTTAAAAAATTGTTGGAGATTCCTGCCCACCAGCAAATTAAACTTTTGGTCTGTGCCGCCAAATTCAATATCTGCTTCCAACTTATAGGAATCATAGCCTTGGATTAAAGGATAAACAACCTCCAGTAAACTCAGAGGTTTTTGATTCTTAATCCGGTTAGAAAAATCATCTCGTTCCAATATCCTGGCCAGAGTATAAGAAGAAAGCAAAGATAAAAACGAAGAAAGATTCATCTTTTTATACCAGCGGCTGTTATAAATTATTTTTGTTTTTCTCTTCCTGAGTATCTTAAAGGCTTGTTTTGTATAAGTTAAGGCATGACTGCGAATTTGAGATTCATTTAATACCGGACGCTGGGCAGTTTTCCCGGAAGGGTCGCCTATTTTTGCGGTAAAATCTCCGATCACAAAATAGACAATATGGCCTAAGTCCTGGAGCCGCCTTAATTTACGTAAAAGTACGGTATGGCCGATATGAATATCACAGGCGGTAGGGTCAAATCCGATTTTTATTTTAAGAGGCTTATTTTCTTTTAATTTCTCTTTTAACTGCTCTTGGGAAATTAAATCAACAGTATTTTCTTTGATTGCTTCCAGATGTGTGGAAAAATCTTTACTCAAAAATAACCCTCTCTATAATAATTTGATTAACAAAAAAGGAATGATTATTTTTCTTCTTCAGCCTCTTTAGAGCCTTCGGTTTCTGTAGCAAGGCCAATTTTAGCCGTAGCCGGGTCAACTTTAATAATTTTAACCTTTATTTTATCACCGACTTCTAGCTCATTGGTTTCTTCCTGGTTGATTTGGCTGGAATAAATAAGCCCTTCTAAATCTTCCTGTAATTTTACAAACAATCCAAAATCAGATTTTTTCACAACCTCGGCCTCTACAATTTTTCCTACGGGGAATTCTTCTATAATCTTTGGCCACGGATTTTCTTCCAATTGTTTCCTGCCTAAAATTACTTTCTTGCTCCTTCTGTCCAGCCCTAAAACTTTCCACTGATATGTATGTGACTTTTTCAACTCAGAAGACGTGCGGGCGATCCGTTTGGTCCAGGAGATATCTTCATTATAGACTACGCCTTCCAAGCCGTTTTCCAGCTCTATAAAAGCGCAACCATTGCCAAAACCTAATACTTTACCCTTTACCGTACTATCGATAGTTACAAGATTATCGATATCTTCCCAGGGATCCTTTTCTAACTGTTTAATACTTAATGATATCTTTCTCTGCCCCGGGTCAACTCCAAGGACTTTTACCTCAATTGTATCGCCGATAGCAAAAGTATCTTTTAAGTTAATAAACTTTTTGGTCCAAGATATCTCGCTTATATGGACAAGCCCTTCAATCCCTTTTTCCAGCTCAACAAATATTCCGTAATTCTGGATATTTGTAATTCTTCCCTGAACTACTGAGCCCTCAGGGTATTTTTGCTCTATTTGGGTCCAAGGATCAGGAGTCATTTGTTTCAAGCCTAATGAAATCTTGTTGCTTTCTTTATCGAAATCAAGAATAAGCACCTCAATTTCATCACCAACTGCTACTACTTCAGAAGGGTGAGCGATTTTTTTCCAGCTCATGTCCGCTATATGCAAAAGCCCGTCAACTCCTCCTAAATCAATAAAAACCCCGAAGTTAGTAATACTTTTAACTTTCCCCTTCATGGTTTCGCCTTTTTTAATATTATCCCACACTTCTTTTCTGGATTCTTCTTTCTCAAGCTTTATGGCGTCCCGGCGGGAAAGAATAAAATTTTTCTTCTGGGGGCTAATTTTTATAATTTGGAATTTAAAAGAATTATTAGAAATTTCTTCTTCGCTTAAATTTCTGAAAGCAGAAAGGCTGCGGGGCAAAAATCCTTTAGCTCCAAAAACATCGATTATGTAGCCCCCTTTTACCTTATGGTGGAGCTTCCCTTCTACGATGTCGCCTTCGTTACATTCTGTAGATAGAGTAAGCCAGCCTCGTTTTTCCCTGGCTTTTTTATAAGAAAGAATTATTCTGCCTTCATCGTCTTCTACGTTTTCAACACTAACATCGATTTTTTGGCCCTCTTCTAACTCCTGGCCGTCAAATTCATCCCTTAAGATAATTCCTTCGGATTTATAGCCGACATCGACCATAACCTCCTTAGAAGTTAAAGCAATAATGGTGCCTTTAACTATTTGCCCCCTTTTTAACTCCCTAATTGAATTGTAATATGCTTCTTGTAATTCTGTAGATACGTCTGTCACTAAAAATCATCCTCCTTAATATAAGATTTTGAGAACCATAATTATCTCTTATTTATTTAAGTTTGTCAACCCATTCAATTGCCACTGTCAAACCCTTATGCAACAAAAGTGTTGTCAACGAAAATGTTGCATAGTGGGGAAATATTGAGCTTTTATTTGATATTTTTTATAGTTTCGATTATTCTTTTATTTATCTGAGCTGATTTTTCTGAAAAATCTATATTTTCAACCGGCTTAAAAACTAATTTCACGTTTTTTCTTTTGGGAAAAATCCTTCCCGGCGGAAGTATTTGGCCGGTCCCAATTATTTTAGCAGCTATAACCGGAACCTTGGCCATTCTACAAAGAAACCCGGCTCCTTTTTGAGTCTTTTCTAAGCCAGCCCCTCTGCTTCCTTCGGGAAATATAAGGATAGGCTTTTTATCTAAAGTTTCTATCAACATTCGCATCGTTTTAGTAGTGATTTTGCCGCGCTCGACAGGAATTGTCCCAACTTTTTTAAAATAAAACGAAGCAATTTTGTTACTAAATAGTTCTTTCTTGGCAACAATAGCTAATTGGCGCGGGCAAGCAGAAGATAAAAGAGGCGGGTCTAAATTACTGAGATGATTCGAAGCAAGGATAAAACTCCCTTTTTCCGGAATACACTCTCTGCCTATTACTTCTAAAGAAGAAAACCACTTGAAAAATAAAAAGCATATTGTGGTAGAAATCTTATAAAGCATCGATTATCTTTTTGCCTTCAGCAATTAACTCCTGAGATTCTTTCTTCTTATTGCTTTCGGCATAAACTCTTACAATTGGTTCGGTACCGGATTCTCTAAACATTAACCAACAATCCTTAGCTATAATTTTTATCCCGTCTAGCCTATTGACCCTTTCAACTTTTTTATTAGCTATTTTTTCAGGGATTTTTAAATTTTTCAATCCATTTTTTAAACTTTTTACCGAAACCGAAATTCTCTGGTAGTAGTATTTACCGTATCTTTTATAAAATTCTCCTAGGAGCTGGTCAAAACTTTTTTTCTCTTTGGCCATCATCTCTAAAAGCAAAAGGAAAGACACCGAACCGTCTCTCTCGGGAACATAACCGCTTACCCCTATGCCTCCGGCTTCTTCACCTCCGATATCGATAAGCTTTTTTCTAAACAAATTCGATAAGTATTTAAACCCTACCGGAGTTTCATAACAAACAATATCTAAATCAACTGCTACCTTATCTATTACATTG
>JAIPHA010000021.1 GCA_021735445.1 Candidatus Omnitrophota bacterium | reverse complement strand
AAGACTCTTACAAGAAGATGCTTGAGAAAAAAGCTTGTTTAGAAAACAAAAAAGCCAAAGAAGAGTTAGTTTTATTGAAAACCTAAAACCAGACATTCTAACTTTGGTAAAAACCAGACATTTTAACTTTGGCTTGACATTACGAACATTTTTTTGTTGCAATTTTTTAAAAAAACTATAGAATAAAGATTTTCTTGCCAAGGATAAATAATATATTAATCAAGAAGGAGGAAGAATGAGTGATAAGATTAAACAAATTTTAGGAGATGAGGCAAAAGATTTGTTAGAACATAGTTGCCAAACCATCTCCAAAGAAGATTTGCATTTACCAGGGCCTGATTTTGTGGGAAGAATCCATAGCGGTTCTGACCGGCCCAACAACGTATTAAGGAATCTACAAGAAACCTTTAATCACGGAAGATTAGGTGGAACTGGTTATCTTTCGATTTTGCCGGTAGACCAAGGCATTGAACATACCGCCGGAGCTTCATTTGCGCCAAACCCAATCTACTTTGATCCGGAAAACATTGTAAAGTTAGCGATAGAAGGTGGTTGTAATGCTGTGGCATCTACTCTTGGAGTGCTGGGGATAGTTTCGCGCAAATACTGCCACAAAATTCCTTTTATTGTAAAAATTAACCACAATGAGCTCTTAACTTATCCTAATACATACGACCAACGAATGTTTGCCAATGTGGAGCAAGCGTTTGAAATGGGGGCAACCGGCGTAGGGGCGACTATTTATTTTGGCTCCGAGCAATCCCGCCGCCAGCTTGAAGAAATATCTGATGCTTTTTCCCGGGCTCATGAATTGGGGATGTATACCGTGCTGTGGTGCTACCTGCGTAATTCAGCCTTTAAAAAGGATGGTAAGGATTATCACACTGCCGCTGATTTAACTGGCCAGGCAAATCATCTTGGTGTAACCATTGAAGCTGATATCATCAAGCAAAAACAGCCTACTAACAACGGAGGGTTTACCGCGATAAATTTTGCAAAAACCCATCCCTTAGTTTATGATAAATTAACTTCCGAGAGTTTAATTGATTTAACTCGTTATCAGCTCGCAAATTGCTATATGGGCCGAGCCGGCTTGATTAATTCTGGTGGCGCATCGGGGGAAAATGATTTGCAGCAAGCGGTTAAAACTGCCGTAATCAACAAAAGAGCCGGGGGAATGGGCTTGATTTCCGGCCGCAAGGCTTTTCAGAAGCCGATGGAAGAGGGAATAGAGATACTTAATGCAATTCAAGATGTATATCTCGATAAGGAAATAACTATTGCATAGTGTAAGGTTAGTGTAAATAGGAGGTTGAGAGATGCGAGTAAAAGTTGATCCGGAAAAATGTATTGGTTGCCAAATGTGTGTCCAGGTTGCGCCTGATTTGTTTGAAATGAAAGAAGACAAGGCGGAAGCTAAAGTTGAAGAGGTGCCGGAAGATAAGCAAGATGAATGTAAACAAGCCGCAGAGCAATGCCCGGTAGACGCAATCCCAATTGAAGAGTAAAAGTAAAGGTAAGAGTAATTTAGTAAATTCAACCCCGAAGCTGAATAGTTTCGGGGTTTTTCATATCTTGCGTAATTGTTAATTTTAAGATACAATTTAATTAACCAATTAACCAATTAATGCCTTATTCAATCCTCCTAGTCGATGATGATCACGAATTTCAAAGAGAATTCATTGCCTCCTTTGATGATTATTCAATTGTTCCTGCCTCTTCAGGAGAAGAAGCGTTAAAGATATTAAGCGGGCCGCACGAAATAGATTTAGTCTTACTGGATGTAATGCTGCCTGGCCAGAGGGGGACTGAAATCCTAAAAAAGTTAAAAAAAACCAAACCAGAGCTGAAAGTAATAATTTTAACTGGTTACAGCAATAAAGATATTGCTATTGAGGCCTTAAAGGCCGATGCCGATGATTATCTGGAAAAGCCTCTGAATCTGGAAAAAGCAATTTCAATCTTTGATCAATACCTAAAGTATGGAAGCAAAAGGAGTAATTTAGGCACAAGTAGCATTGAAGAAAAAATTGCCAGGGTAAAGGAGTATGTCCGGCGTAACTACCATACCCAAGTCTCCTTAAATGATGCCGCAAAAATAGTTTTCTTAAGCCCAAAATATTTAAGCCGGGTGTTTGCAAAAGTAACCGGACAAGGCTTTAATCAGTTTAAGCTCTCTTGTAAGATTAATAAGGCTAAAGAGCTGCTTCAAAAAAGTTCTTTAACTATTGAGCAAATTTCTTATCAATTAGGTTATCAAAATATCGAATCTTTTGTCCGGATTTTTAAAAAGTTTACCGGCAAAAGGCCTACTCAATTTCGCAAAAAACCTTTCAAAGCAAAAAAGAAAAAATAATCTAATGAAAGATAAAATGGAAAAGGCAAAAAATAAGCAATTAGTGAATAATAAAAATCTATCTTTACTAGGTTGCAGTTTATTTGATTTAATTGATGAACCAGTAATCAGTTGTGATTTAGATAATAAAATCTTACTTTGGAATCAGGGAGCGGCCAAAAAATACGGCTGGGAAAAAGAAGAAGTTTTTGGTAAAGAGGAAAATCAATTGTTAAAGACGAAGTCTAATCAAGATTTTCGGCAAATTAAAAAAGTAATTACAAAGGAAGGGAAATGGGAGGGGGAGTTAATTCAGGAAAAAAGTGACGGCAGAAAAATTATTGTCTGGAGCAAATGGGTTTATGACAAAGATAAAAAAGGAAATCCGGTTGCAATCATTAAAATCAACAATGAAATTACTCGTGAAAAAAGAGTTGAAACTGCTCTGGACAGCGCTTATCAGGAAGCGGAAAAAACTGCGATTAAGCGCACGGTAGAGCTGCAAGAGGCAAATGAGCTTCTGGCCCGAATATTTTCATCAACTTATATTCTTTTTGCTTATCTGGACCCTGATTTTAATTTTATCACTGTGAATAAAGCTTATGCTGATGCAGAAGGAAAATCAATTGATTATTTTACCGGTAAAAATCACTTCGATCTTTATCCTAATCAGGAAAATTTAAAAATCTTTAAAGAAGTACTTGCTACCGGAAAAACTTATCTTTGTTACGAAAAGCTTTTTGTTTATCCGGGTAAACCAGGGAAAGCTACTTATTGGGACTGGACGCTTGAGCCAATTAAAGATCCTTTTGGCCAAGTGGAGGGGCTGCTTTTGTGCTTGGTGGATGTAACCGAAAGAAAATTACAGCAAAAAGAATTGATTGAGGCCGAGAGAGAATTATCTGATGCTCAGCGCTTATCCAGTTTAGGGACTTTAGCGGCAAGCATTGCTCATCAGCTGCGTACACCTTTGTCAGTAATTAAGATGGCTGTCTTTAATATTAAAAGAAAAAGTAAGAATCCCGAAATTGCAAAACATCTTGAAAATATCGAGAAGAAAATTTCAGAAAGCAGCCATACGATTACCAATCTTCTAGCTTACTCACGCCTGAAGCAACCGGACTTAGAAGAAGTTTATCTGGATCGGTTATTAACTGAGTGTATTAAAACCCATAAAAAGGTATTTCCGAAGAAAGAAATTGTGATCAAGAAGGATTTAAAAATTTTAAAAAATATCATTTTTAAATTAGACTTTTATCAAACCAAAGAAATTTTGAATAATATCTTAACAAATGCTTATCAGGCTTCGCCGAAAAGAAGCACAATTGAAATTAGAGCCGAAAGAGAAAAAGGCTCTAATTTTTTAATTAAATTTTTAGACCAAGGCCCGGGGATTAATAAAGAAAATATAAAAAGAATCTTTGAGCCGTTTTTCTCCAGTAAAAAAACAGGCACCGGCCTCGGTTTAAGTTTAGTCAAAGAGCTAGTTGACCTAAATCGCGGCAAAATTTACGTAGAGAGCGAAGAAGGAAGAGGAGCCACAGTTACTCTAGAATTTTCTGCCGAAGACATACCCGCTTATACCTAAGCTAATTTTTCCATAGCATTCTTTAGATTTTTTCAATCACTCTAATCTTTGCATAAAATTAGTAGAAAAAAGTCAAAAAAAGGGAGAAACTCCCAGTTTCTTTATTGTTTGGATTGGTTACTATATAGGTAACTAGGAAAAATCATAAATCAGGGGTGGTTTGTGCCGATCCACAATAATGAAATAGCAGATATTTTTTCAGAAGTCGCTGACCTTCTTGATATCCAAGACGAGAATCAATTCCGGATTAGGTCCTACCGGAATGCTGCCCGTACTATTGGCGGTTTAAGCCAGAGCGTGGCCGAAATGATCAAGGAAGGTAAAGATTTATCCAAGCTTTCCGGTATTGGTAAAGACTTGGCGGAAAAGATTGAAACTATCATCAAAAAAGGGAGCTTGCCGCAGTTAAAGAAATTACGCAAAAAGACTCCTAAGAGTTTAAGTACGATTATGAAGGTAGCGAGCCTAGGCCCAAAAAAAGTGAAAGCAATGAATAAAAAATTAAATATAAAAACCTTAAAAGATTTAAAGAAAGCTGCTAAAGCGGGAATGATTAAAGAGTTAGAAGGGTTCGGTGAAAAAACAGAGGAAAATATCTTAGACAATATCGGCCAAGTTGAAAGCGGACAAAAACGCAAAAAAATCCCGGTGGCAAAACACTTAGCCGAGCCTTTAATCGCTTATTTAAAAAAAGATCAGAGCTTAAAAGATATATCCACCGCCGGAAGCTACCGGCGCCGAAAAGAAACCGTAAAAGACCTAGATATTTTGGTTATCCATAAGAGTAAGTCAAAAATTATGGATTACTTTACTAAATACGAAGATGTGAAAAAGGTGGTAGCTAAAGGAAATACCAAGTCAACCGTTAAGTTACGTTCTGATTTTAATGTTGACCTACGTTCGGTAGCCAAATCAAATTATGGCTCGGCTCTTTTGTATTTTACCGGTTCCAAAGCGCACAATATTGCAATCAGAAAGATCGCGGTAGCAAAAAAGTATAAGTTGAATGAATATGGTTTATTTAAGGGAAAAAAAAGAGTTGCCGGAAAAACTGAAGCAGAAGTTTATCAAAAATTAGGGCTTAAATATATTGCGCCGGAACTGCGCGAAAACCGAGGTGAGCTGGAAGCTGCAAAGGAGAATAAACTGCCTAAATTAGTCAAATTGAGGGATATAAAAGGCGATCTTCATACCCACAGCAAAAGCACCGACGGCAAAAATACGATTGAAGAGATGGCAAAAGCAGCCAAAAAAATCGGTTATAAATACCTGGCGATCACCGATCACACCCAGAACGTCACCGTAGCCGGAGGCTTGGATCAAAAAGCTTTTAAAAAACATCTAAAAAGTATTGAACGGGTAAATAAAAAGATAAAAGGGATTACTCTGCTTAAAGGCGCAGAGGTGGATATTTTAAAAGATGGTTCGCTTGACTTGCCAGATTCGGTATTAAAAAAATTAGATGTAGTGGTTTGCGCAGTTCATTACAACCGTAATCTTTCTAAAGCAAAGCAAACCAAAAGAGTGTTGAAAGCGATGGATAATCCTTATTTTCAGATTTTTGCTCATCCTTCCGGACGATTAATCAACGAGCGCAAACCTTACGAAATTGATTTAGAAAAAGTAATGCAGAAAGCAAAAAAGAAAAATATAATTTTAGAATTAAATGCTCATCCCAAACGGCTTGATTTAAATGACGCGAAGGCAAAAAGAGCCAAAGAAATGGGCATAAAAATAGCCATTGCCACAGACGGCCATTCAACCGATGACCTAAAGCTTATGGAATATGGAGTGGGCCAGGCCCGGCGGGGCTGGTTGGCTAAAAAAGATGTGATCAATACATTGAGTTTGACTCAACTAAAAAAAATACTCACGAAAAGAACAAGAGCAAAAGCAAAAAAGAGATAATTATGGATTACAAAAAAAGTGTACCGAAAAAATTTAAAATCCGGGAAAAAACTTCGAAAAAAGAAGCTAAAAAAGAGGTTAAAAACCTGCGCGAAGCGATAGAGCACCACAACTATCTCTATTACATCAAGAATAAACCGCAGATTTCCGATGCAGCCTACGACCGCTTATTTAAGCGACTGCAAGATTTAGAGAATAAGTTTCCCGAGCTTGATTCAGCTGATTCACCGACAAAAAGAATCGGCCAGGAACCGGTGGATAAATTAAAGAAAGTAAAACACAAAGCGACTATGTATAGCCTAGATGCAGCTTTGGCTAAAGAGGACGCAAAAGATCTCCATGATTATATCGAAAGAAATACCAAGAAGAAGATTAAGTTGATGCTTGAGCCTAAATTTGACGGATTTTCGGTAGAGTTAGTTTATAAGCAGGGTAAATTTGATCATGGTTCAACGCGGGGCAACGGTAAAGAAGGTGAAGATATCTCCAATAATTTAAGAACTGTAAACAGTGTGATTTTTAAGTTACGGGGGAAAGATTTGCCTTCACTTTTAGCGGTAAGGGGTGAGGTGTTTATGCCTAAAAGTAAATTTCAAAAATTAAACAAAAAAAGGACTGAAACCGGCAGGCAAACCTTTGCTAACCCGCGTAATGCCGCCGCCGGCATCATGCGCCAGTTGGATTCAAAAAAAGCTGCCGAAGCTTCTCTCGATGTAGTTTTTTATGAAATTTTAGATATCCGCGGCAAGAAAATAAAAAATCAGAAGCAAGCTTTAGCTTTGTTTAAAGATTGGGGGCTAAAAATAAATGAGCAGAAAAAAGAAGTGGATTCATTTACCGCGATTAAGAACTATCATCAGAAAATGGAAGAAAAAAGAGAAAAATTAGATTTTGAGATAGATGGGGTGGTAGTAAAAGTTAACGATTATAAATTACGTCAGAAATTAGGCACCCGGCAACGAACCCCGCGCTGGGCTTGGGCTTGGAAGTTTGCCCCGAAAGAAGAAAAGACTAAAGTAATTGATATCGTGGTCCAGGTGGGCAGAACCGGGATGTTGACCCCAGTTGCTTTGTTGGAGCCGGTAGATGTAGGCGGAGTGACAATCAGCCGCGCTACCTTACACAATAAAGATGAAGTCGAAAAAAAAGATATCCGAAAAGAAGATAGCGTAAAAGTCGCCCGGGCCGGAGATGTTATCCCGGAAGTGGTAAAAAGAGTGGGCAAATCGGGAAAAAAGCGGGGCAAGAAGTTTAAAATGCCTAAAAAATGCCCTTCTTGTGGCTCAGAAGTAAAAAGGGAAGGCGCTTATTATTTTTGTCCGGCTGCTTTAAGCTGTAAAGCGCAATTGATTGGCCATCTGATTCATTATGGTTCAAAAGAGGCCTTGGATATCGAAGGTCTGGGGGATAAGGTTGCCCAAGAATTAGTCAATAAAAATATGGTTTCTGAGTTACCCGATTTGTATAAACTGAAACCGAAAGATTTCAAAAAATTAGAGACTTTTGCCGAAAAATCGGCCAAGCAACTTTATGCTCAAATTCAAGATAAGAAAAAAATTAGATTGGATAAATTTTTATATGCTTTAGGAATTCGGCACATTGGAGCTCACGTAGCGATGCTAATTGGAAAAGAATTTAATACTCTAGATAAGATTAAAAAAGCAAAGAAAAAAGATTTAAAAAGTATTTCTGAAATTGGGCCGGAAATTGCAGAAAGCATTTATAGCTTTTTTAACCAAAAGGAAAACAAAAAAGTGTTAACAGAATTAAAAAAGCAAGGGGTAAAAACAGAGCCGGTAAAAGAAAAAACTGCCAGCAAAATATTAAAGGGTAAAAAATTTGTGTTTACCGGAGACTTAGATAGTTTTAGCCGCGAGGAGGCCAAAGAAGAATTGGCTTTACGGGGGGCAAGGCCTACCTCAAGTGTGAGCAGTCAAACTGATTATGTGGTGGTGGGAGATAATCCGGGTAAAAAGTTGAAAGAAGCCAAAAAAGAAAATGTAAAGATTATTAAGGAAGAAAAATTTAAGAAAATGCTTAAATAAAAAGGAGGTGTTACTATGACTGAAAACAGAGTTCATTCTCTCGATCACGCTGTAAATGTAACCAAAGAGTGGTTGAAACAGCTACAGCAGGAAGGAGGCTATGATAGCCAGGAAGATGCCTGCACTGCTTTGCGTGAGGTGTTACATGCTTTGCGCGATAGGTTACCGCCGGAAGAAGTTGTGGATTTGGCTGCCCAGCTTCCCTTGGTAGTAAGGGGGATTTATTATGATGGCTGGAAACCAGCAAAGACCCAAATTAAATTAAAGAACCCTTCAGAATTCACAGAGAAGGTAAAAGAGAATCTAGCTGGCAAGAGGCCGGTAGATCCGGAAAAATCTACCAAAGCGGTGCTTAATTTGCTGAATAAGAAGGTGTCAAAAGGCGAAATTTATGACCTTAAAGCTAATCTACCCGATAGCTTTGCGCAGCTTTTTTGCTAGTAATTAACAATTGGGAGGGCCGGAGGGCATTATAAATAAGAGGAGGATCATGCCAGATAAGCAATTACAAAGAAAAGATTTACGCAATGAATGTGATTTAGGTAAACTTGATTTTAAAACTACCGATGACGTGAAACTGGATAGTAGGAAAATGGTCGGTCAAGACAGAGCCCTGCATTCGATCGGGTTTGGCCTAAACATAGAGTCGGAAGGATTCAATTTATATGTCTCGGGGCCAAGCGGCACCGGGAGAAATACAACCATTGCCGATCAAGTAAAAAAAGCGGCTAAAGATAAGCCAGCTCCGGAAGACATCTGTTATCTTTATAATTTCCAAAATCCCGATGAGCCGAAAGCAATAAAATTGCCTCCAGGGGTAGGCTTAAAGTTTAAAAAGGATGTTGAAGAGTTCATTAAAGAGCTACGGAATTCAATTCAGAAATCATTTTCTTCTGACCAATATCAAAAACAAAAAAAGCAGATAATGAGCAAATTTGAACAAACCAAAGAAGCTCTTCAAGCAGAGATGAGCAAATTTGCCAAAGAAAAAGGTTTTAGCCTGCAGCAAACAGCGATTGGAATCGCGGCTGTCCCTACCCATAAAGGTAAACCGTTGTCTGATCAAGATTATGATCAGTTGTCGGAGAAAGATAAAAATGAGGTTCAGAAAAAAAGAGATCAAATTTATGAAAAATTATACGATATTTCAAAAAGAATAAGAGAAAAGGAAAAGCAAGCCAAAGAAGAGTTAAAAGGCTTGGACAAAAAAGTCGGCCTTTATGCAATCGAGCATTTACTTGACGATTTAGTTTCCCAATATTCAGGCTACGATGCTCTCAAGAAACATTTTGAGGCAATCAAAGATGATTTAGTGGAAAATTTGGATGCTTTTAAACAGGAGGAAAAACCAAAATCCCCTTTACCTTTACCGGGGCAAGACGCCAGCAAAAAAGACCCCACCTTTAAATATCAAGTTAATTTATTAGTAGATAATAATCAACAAAAAGGAGCTCCGGTTATTAGCGAGCACAACCCCACTTATTATAATTTAACCGGCTATGTGGAATACAAGGCAAAATTCGGTGTCTTAAGTACCGATTTTACAATGATCAAGCCGGGAGCATTCCATAAGGCTAATGGCGGTTATTTAATAATTCAGGCTAGCCAAATTTTACGGGATTATTTTGCCTGGGATGCGTTGAAAAAAATATTGCGTTATAAAAAAGTAAAAATGGAAAACTTAGGGCAACGTTATGGGTTTGTGCCCACAACCGGCTTAAAACCAGAGCCGCTTCCGGTTGATGTTAAAGTGATCATTATCGGCAACCCTTTATTCTATAGATTGCTTTTTCAGTACGACGAAGACTTTCGCAAACTTTTTAAGGTAAAAGCAGATTTTGATATTTCCCTAAGAAGAGATGATGATATTATCAGCCGCTACACGCAGTTTATTGCCCGCAAGGCAAAGGAAGAAAAAATGCTTTCTTTTGACCAGCAATCGGTGGCTAAAATCATTGATTACGCCTCGCGGTTAAGCTCAGATAAAAAGAAACTCACGGCACGTTTTAACGATATAGTGAACCTGATGGCCGAAGCTAATTATTGGGCTAAGGTGGGAAAAGATAAATTAGTAAAAGCCGAACATATAAAAAAAGCAATTTCGGAAAAAATCTACCGTTCAAATATGATTGAGGAAAAAATCAAAGATTTTATTGAAGAAGGAACAATTTTGATTGATACCAAAAGAGAAGTAGAAGGCCAAATTAACGGAATTGCGATTTTAAGTTTAGGTGATTACATCTTTGGCAAACCTTCGCGGATTACAGCACGAACCTTTATGGGCAAAGGAAATATTATCGACATCGAAAGGGAAGCGAAGATGGGAGGAAAAATTCACTCCAAAGGAGTGTTGATTTTAAGTGGTTATTTGGGCCAACGTTTTGCTCAAGATAAACCACTGGCCTTATCGGCAAGCATTTGCTTTGAACAGCTGTATGAAGAAGTGGAAGGAGATAGCGCATCCAGTGCAGAACTTTATTGTTTGCTTTCCTCGCTTTCTGGATGCCCGCTGCGTCAAGACATAGCGGTGACTGGTTCGGTAAATCAAAGAGGCCAAATCCAGGCGGTGGGGGCCATAAATGAAAAAATTGAAGGATTTTTTGAAGTTTGTAAGATCAAGGGCTTAGGAGGCAAAGAAGGGGTAATTATTCCCGAATCAAATGTAAAACATTTGATGCTTAAAGACGAAGTAGTTGAGGCCGTAGATGCAGGCCGGTTTCATATTTATCCGGTAAAATCAGTAGAGGAAGGAATAGAAATTTTAACCGGAAAAAAGGCCGGCAAGCAAAACAAAGACGGAACATATCCGAAAAATACAGTTTTTGCAAAAGTAGATGATCAGTTGCGCAAATACGCCCAGCTTTTGAAGAAAAAAGTTTCTCAGAAATAAAAAAAGTTGAGCTCTTTACAACTAATGTTAACAAACGAAAAAATCATACCAGCGCGAAGAAAATTTCGTTTTTTGAGTACTTGTGATTTGTATATTATAATTTGATTATTAAAAAAGGAGGTTAGCTATGGCAAAAGTAGCAGTATTAATTACAGACTTATTTGAAGATTCAGAGTATACTGAACCAGCCAAAGCCTTTAAGGGTGCTGGCCATGATTTAATGCATCTAGGAACAAAAAATGGATCGGAGTTAGTAAAGGGTAAAAAAGAAAATACGCCGGTTACTATTGATAAAAATATCAATGAAGTTGAGCCCGGTCAATTTGATGCCCTACTTATCCCGGGTGGATATTCTCCGGATAAATTACGGGCAAAACAAGAACCAGTTCAGTTTGTGAAAGAATTTATGGAAGCAGGCAAACCTGTATTTAGTATTTGCCACGGAGCCCAGCTTCTAATTAGTGCAGATGCTCTAAAGGGAAGGAAAGCAACCGGTTGGAAGTCCATCGCTCAGGATATTAAAAATGCCGGCGCAGAATATCTGGATCAAGAGGTGGTTATCGACGGTAATTTGGTAACTAGCCGCCAACCCGATGATCTGCCGGCCTTTATCAAAGCATCATTAAATAAGCTGAATCAATAATGGAGACAAGATGCAAACAATACACAAATTCCAATATTCAATAGCTAAACAATTGTTTCATTTGGGTTTGGAGATTGACATTTGATTATTGTTTCTTTTTTGGGTATTGTATCTTGTTTCTTGAATATTTCAGGTGTAACAAATGTTAAAAAGGAGGTTTATGATGGCAGAGAAAGTTTTAGTGTATGGCACACCGACTTGTCCCTATTGTCAAAAAGTAAAAGAATATTTAAAAGAAAATAATATTGACTTTACTAACTATGATGTTTCCAGTGATCAGGAAAAATTAGAAGAGATGAAGGATAAATCCGGGCAAATGGGGGTTCCGGTTGTTGAAATTGACGGCAAAATTATCAAAGGATTTGATCAAGAAAAATTAAATCAGGTTTTAGGGATTTGATAATTTAAAATGAAACGAGGAAAGGCAGATATGGTTGATAAGAAAAAAAAAGTTATGATTGTTGATGATGATGACGGCTTGCGCAATGAATTATCAGAAATCATGGGTTCGGAAAATTATGAAGTAAGAACTTTTTCTGACGGCAGGAAAGCTTTAGCTCAAATTGCAGAGTTTCACCCTCGCGTTTTACTTCTCGATATCAGAATGCCTAAAATGAATGGGATTCAAATCCTAGACAGGCTAAAGAGCGGAGATATAATCAATGGGACTAAGGTTATTTTGATTACCGGCTTTTATGATCAGCAAAAATGCAAAAAAATAACTCAAATATATGGCGCAGATTCATATTTACTTAAACCATTCGATCCGGAAGAGTTGATAAAAAAAATTAAGGCCGTCACTAAAGAAAATCAATAATTAAATTTAAAAGAAGCTAAAATTTTGGCAGGAGGAAAAATGCAGGAAGTTATAATCGTGGGGGCGGGAATCGCCGGCCTTACCGCGGCAATTTATGCAAAGCGGAAAAAAATGGATTTTGTCCTGTTGGGGGAAAGATTTGGCGGCCAATTCCTGGAATCCGGGAAAATCAATAATTATCCCGCAATTACAGAGACTGGCGGTACAGAATTTAGCAAAATGTTTGAGAAGCAGCTTAAATTTAATCAGATTGAACCAAAGGTTGGGGAAAAAATTACTAAAATCAGTAAGGTTGATTCTGGTTTTAAGCTAGAAGGTAAAAAGGATAACTATCAAGCCAAGACGGTAATTATTGCTACGGGCTCTCATCCGAAAAAACTAGGCATAAAGGGTGAAGAAGAATTTGCCAATAAAGGTTTAACCTATTGCTCAATTTGCGACGGCCCTTTATTTTCCGGTAAAACTATTGCTGTAATTGGCGGTGGCAATTCTGCCTTAGAAGGGGTTGATTTTACCCATAAGATTGCCAAAAAAATTTATTTGATTAATATTGACCAAAAATTCAATGCTCATCAGGAATTAATTGATAAAGCTACTGCTTATCATAATCTTGAAGTGATTAATGAAGCAGAAAGCGAAGAGATTCTCGGAGAGAAGATGGTGACTGGCCTTAAATATAAAAAAGAGGGGAAAACGCATAAATTGGACCTCGACGGAGTAATTGTTGAAATCGGCAGAACTCCAAACACTGACTTTCTAGAGGGTTTTCTTAAATTGAATGAGAAAAAACACGTGGTGATTGATTGTCAGTCAAAAACTTCAGTAGAAGGTGTGTTTGCCGCCGGAGATTGCGCCTCCGGTAATGAATACCAATACACAATAGCAGCAGGCCAAGGCTGCATCGCCTTGTTGAAAGCTGCTCGTTATTTAGCCGGAAAAAAATAATAAAAATGAAAAAAAATATTGTGATAATCGGGGCAGGTTTTGGCGGAATTGCCGCAGCAAAATATTTAGCGAAAAATAAAAAAGAGCTAAAAGATTACGCAATTCATCTGATCGATAAGAAGAAGAACTATGAATTTATTCCGATGCTGCCGGATTTAATTGCCGGCTGGTTAGAGCCGGAAGCGATTAGTCTCAATCTAGAAAAATTTTCGCAAAAAAAAGGAATAAATTTTGTTTGTGATTCAGTGCAAAAAATTGATCGCGAAAAAAAGAAAATCATAACCAAGAATCGAGAAATTGCTTATCAGTATTTAATTATTGCCGCAGGCTCAAAAACTAATTTTTTTGCTAATACAGAATTATCCTTAAACTGTCGAAAATTAGATTCAGTAAAGGATGCTTTAAAGATTAAAAATGACCTTCTCGATAAAGCTCAGCAAAAAAAGATAAATATTGTAGTGGTCGGTGGAGGCTATACCGGCCTCGAAATTGCAACTAATGCCCATTTTTTATTAACAAAAAATAAATTACCCTTTTCGATAACTGTGGTGGAAAAAGCGCCGGAGATATTAAAAATGGTTTCTGATCGAATCAAGCAAATTGCAAAATCAGAACTGAATCGCTTAGGGATTAAAGTTATAACCGGAGATTCTTTACAAAAATATAAAGGAGAGCATGCTCAGCTTGAATCCGGCCGAAAAATCAAAAATGCATTTTGTATTTGGTCGGCCGGAGTAGAAACTTCTGATTTTATTCAGAATTTAGAGGCAAAAAAAGATAAAGGAAGGCTTCTGGTGGATCAGAATTTAAACCTGAAAGGGAAAAATGAAAAAAGGGTGTTTGTGGCAGGAGATAGCGCGGCTTTTGCAACTCAGGCCGGAAAATCACTGCGGATGGCGATTATGTTTGCCATTGGCCAAGGCAAAATAGCTGCAAAAAATATTATTAATAGCTTGCAAGGGAAGAAAATTAGCAGTTACCAGCCGATTGATTTAGGCTACCTGATCCCGCTTACTTACAAAAAAGCTCCCGGGATCGTGATTGGGGCACCGGTAGGGCCGAAGTTGGGTTATTTTCTCCATTATTATATGTGTTTTTACCGCTCAGAATTTAGCAAAAAAAGCAAAGTTTGGAATGCTGTTAGAAGAAGGTTAAGGCCCTAAAATGGATAAAAAAAGAATAGTTGTAGTTGACGATGACAAAGAATTCTTAGATGAATTTTGCCAACTGTTGCGTCAAAGCAATTATCAAGTAGATGAATATGCTACCAGTCAAACCTTGCTCAAAGACTTAGAAGATATTATGCCCGATTTGATAATTTTAGATTTAAAGCTAGAAGGCAAAAGCGGCTTTCGCCTAGCTTCAGAAATTAGAAAGAAGAAACGATTTTCAAAAATTCCCATTCTGGCCATGACCGGATTTTATCTCGAGGATAATTGCTACCATAGGATGAAAGAGTTTGGGATAAACAAGTATATCATCAAAGATTTTAATCAGTACAAGTTGATTGCAAAAATTGAAGAAGTAATCGATGAAGGCTAAAGATAGGGAGGAATTATGAATAAAGCGTTGCTGATAGTGGACCTACAAAATGATTTCTGTTCCGGGGGAAAATTGCCAGTTCCCAAAGGAGACAAAGTAATTGAACCCTTAAACAACTATATTCAGATTTTTCAAGCAAAAGGTTTGCCTATTTTTGCTTCCCGCGACTGGCATCCGGAGGAAACAAAGCATTTTAAAGATTCAGGCGGAGATTGGCCGAAACATTGCATCCAGCATACAAAAGGAGCAGAATTCCATCCTAGTTTAAGTTTGTCTGAATCAACAGTAATCTTATCTGCCGGAATGGACCCGGAATCTGAAGGCTATTCTGCCTTTGAGGGAAAAAGTCAAAACGGGAAAAGATTTCAGGAGGTGTTAGAGGAGCAAAATATCCAAAAGCTCTATATTGGTGGATTGGCCACTGAATTTTGTGTAAAACACACTGTGCTGGAAGCTTTAAAAAGAGGGTTTAAGGTTCAGCTTTTAATTGATGCCATATCAGGGATCGATTCAGAAGCGGCAAAGAAGGCCAGAGAAGAGATGATTACTCAAGGCGCAGAAAAGATGACCCTTGATGCGCTGTCTCCAATCAGGAACCTTCCTGCAATTAAAACGGGAAAGTTCCAAAAAAGTAGATAAAAGTCAAAAAATGTGCGAAAACACCAATTGTTATTTTTAACAAATTGATTATGATAACAACTAGTTGAAAAACAGGAGTATGAAACGAGCAAAGAAAAGGAGGTAAGAATGAAAGTTAAAGAAATTATGACTCAAGGCGCAGAAGTAGTTAGTCCATCGGCTTCTATTCAGAAGGCGGCGAAAAAGATGAAAGAAGCAAATATCGGGGCGATTCCGGTTTGTGAAGGGAAACTTCAAGGCATGGTTACAGATAGAGATATTGTTATCAATGCTGTTTCTGAAGGCAGCAATCCAGCTGAAACTGCTGTTTCAGAAGTTATGAGTAAAGGAGCAGAGTGGATTCATGAAGACGAAGCAGTTGAAAAAGCTTGCCAAAAGATGGAACAAAAACAAATTAGAAGGCTTCCGGTTATAAATCATCAAAAAGAATTAGTAGGAATGCTTGCTTTAGCTGATATTGCCACCGAAGCCAAAGGAGAAAAAGCAGCTGAAACTTTAGAGGAAATTTCAGAAGATAAAGAAAAAGGCCAAAGCGGCGGAAGCTGTGGATGCCATTAATTAATTAAATTAAAAAGGAGGGAAGATGGCCATTAAGGAAGAATTAATCAAAATGTTAAACAGAGCCTTGGAATTGGAGCATGCGGCTAGAATTCAATATCTTTCCCATGCGGAATTAATAACCGGCCAAGGCGCGGAAGTGGTAATTTCCCGGCTTAAAGAAATTGCTTCTGACGAAAAGGAACACGAAGAAAAATTTCGTGAATTAATTGGCGGTTATTTAGGCGGACAGCCTACCATGGATTTGAATGAACGCCATCAAGGAAAAGAGAGAAAAGAAATTTTAGAAGTTAATTTAAAAGACGAAAAGACAGCTATTGATTTTTATAAAGAGATTTATAAAAAAGTATGTGAAAATAGAGATCAACTTCAGTATGAATATGAAACTCTTGAGCATGAAATTCGGCATGTAATAATTGACGAGCAGGAACATATTTCTGAGTTATCACTTTTATTAGGCAAATAACAAAGGAAGGAGGCTAAGGTGGCAGAATTTAAAGAATTATTTAAATCAGCTGACTGGAAACAAGAAAAGCACGTTCCGGTAATAGATGCACCGGATAGTGTAAAGAAGGGCGAATTTTTTTCAGTTGAAGTAACTATTGGCAAAGAGGTAGCTCATCCCAATAAAACTGATCACCATATTCGCTGGATAGATATCTATTTTCAGCCGGAAGGATCAAAATTTCCTTATCAAATTGGAAAAACTGAATTTAGTTCTCATGGTGTATCGACAGAAGGCCCGGATACCAGTTCTGTTTACACCCACCACCGGGCATCGTTAAGTTTTAAAACCGATAAAGCCGGCACGCTTTTTGCGTCTAGTTATTGTAATATTCATGGCCTTTGGCAAAACCAAAAACAAATTTCTGTTAAATAAAGGAGGTGAAATATGAATCAAGATTTAAAAAAAGCTTATCAGGAAAAAACCGAAGCAAAGATTAAAGAATGGTCAGCAAAATTATCGGAATTGAAATCAAAAACCACTGGCTTGAATCAAGACGCTAAAGAAAAAATTAATCCGAAAATTGAGCAATTGCAGCAAAAAATCAATCAGAGCAAAGAGAACCTTGTTCAACTCCGTAAGCTAAGCCAAGAAAATTGGCAACAAGCCAAAGCAAAACTGGAAGGAATATCCGAAGGCATTAAAAATGCTATCGGTGAAATAAAATCCAAAATGTAACCTTGAAAATGATAGACGCTCTGCTTTTTATAAAGGCAGGGCGTCTAGATATTTTATAGTAACCCGCCTGTTTTATCTAAATTTTAACTTAGAGCTCGGTTTTTTAGTCTTTATTATTGCTGCAATAGCTTGCAAATTTTTTTATAAATTATAAAATAGAGCCATGGTAAATAAGCCATTGATTTTAAAGCTTTATGAGGCTGCGAGCATGCGGCGCTGGAATGACCAGATTAGGCCGGTTGAGCTGACAGAGCTTGACAAACAGGCTCATAAAATGATTATTGCTTATGTGCTGGCGAAAATCGAAGAGGGTAAAGGCAATAAGGAAATAAACTGGCTTGAAATTATTGAAGCCGGTATTTTTGAATACCTGCAAAGAACAGAGCTTACAGATCTTAAACCGCCTCTTTTTCACCGGATTAAGGAAAACCAACAAAAATATATCCGTCTTAATCAATGGGCTTATGACCGCCTTGAGCCGATAATTACTCCAATCGATAAGGAATTTTCCTTGCGTTTTAAAAATTATCTCTTCAGCAAAGAAAGAAATGTAAACAGAAGGATTATTAGCGCGGCTCATTTTTACGCTACTAAATGGGAGTTTGAAATCATTAAAAGAACCAACCCTCAAGGACATCTAATTAATGAAATTGAGGAAGACATTAAGAAAAAAGAAGAAAAATACCATGATTTAGTTAGCATGCAATACTTGCTTGAGTCACAAGATTTAGGTGATTTTGTTCATATTTGCGGCCAGCTCCGTTTTCAGATTCGTTGGAGCCATATTCACAGAGTCCCCAAGACTTCCGTATTAGGCCATATGTTAATTGTAGCAATGCTTAGCTACTTGTTTTCTTTGGGTAAAAATTTTAAAAAAGAGAGGTTAATCAATAATTACCTTACCGGGCTTTTTCATGATTTGCCGGAAGTTTTAACCAGAGATGTGATCAACCCGGTAAAACGCTCCGTGGAAGGCATCGGGGATATTATTAAAGATTACGAAAAAGAGGAGATGGAAAGAAGAATTTATAAAATTTTGCCTTTAAGCTGGCATCGCCAGATAAAAACATATACAGAAGAAGAGTTTTCCCAGCTAAAAACAGGGCAAGGAATTATAATCAGAGACGGTGAGTTGGTTAAGGCTAATGATGAATTAGCCGCTTTTATTGAAGTCTATTTGTCACTGCAAAATGGAGTTGTGAACCGGGACTTAAAAAAAGCAAAAGAGGATATTTTTACCCGCTATCAGTCAAAAGTGGTTTCTGGCATAAATTTTGAAAGCATTTATAAGGATTTTAGACATTAATGAAATTTATATACTTCGTCTTTAGGATTTTATTCTTTTATTTTTTATTTGTATCTGCTTTGAAACTAATTATTTTTTTAGTCCGTATTTTTTTTGCAAAGAAAAAGAAGAATGCCCAGAATCGAAACAAGAAAAGTAGTCCAAAAACAGGCAGGCATTCAAAAAAAGAAAATATTATTGATGTTGAGTTTGAAGAGATTGAATAGTTATTTTATGGAAAGTTTACCTCTTGGCTGGAGTCTGGCATAATTTTCTGCTTTATTAATAGTAGAAAAAAGTCAAAATAAAGTAGATCAAACCAATTGTTTATTCCTTCTTATTGTATGATAATTATTAGTGAATAAAGTTATCGTTAGCCAAATTTCTAAAGAATTATAAGCTGAGCCTAGTGAAGATATGGAGAATTGCCCGGTTAAGGCGATTACTATTGACGAATAATTAAAAGGAGGTTGTATGCAGAAGCCGGTGGAGATATCTTTTCAGAAAATTGAACGAACCCCCGAAATTGACGAATTAATCCAGGAAGGCATAGCCCACCTGGAAAAAATTTGTGATTATATGATCGGCTGTAAAATTGCCGTTGAGAAAACTCAAAAATATCAAGATAGAGGGAATCCCTATCGGGTCCGGATTGATTTAACCGTACCTCCCAAACACGAAATCGTTGCCAAAAGAGAACCCAGCCGCGGCGACATGCATCAACCTCTAGCCGGTGTTATCCACAAAGCATTTGAGGCTGCCCGAAACCAATTGCGCGAGCTGGTTCACAGACAGCGCAGAGACGTAAAACGCCATAGCCTGCAAAAAGCTAACGGGTATATAAAAAAGATTTATCCTGAAGAAGGCTACGGGTTTTTGACCAACCTTAAAGGCGAAGATGTTTATTTTCATAAAAATAGCGTGTTGCACAATGATTTCGGCCGCTTGACTAAAGGAACTGGCGTTAGGTATAACGAGGAAATGGGGCAAAAGGGCCCGCAAGCAAGTTCATTAAAAATTGTTGATAAGCCCGGCAAGTTAGAAGGAGGAACAGCGTAATGTTTATTGATCATATTGACCTAAAAAATTTAGAGAATAAACGTGATTCTGCAGGATCAATTACTTTATATTTATACTCGTCTCCCCAAGAAACTTATCAAGCCTACAGGATGAAAGTGCATAGTTTATTCGATGAGTTAAAGAAAAAATTAAAAAAATTTGAAAATAAAAAAAATAAAACTATTACTGAAGACATAGCGGCCTTAGAAGAGAAAACAATCGATAGCTTTGCAGAAAAAAAAGGTGAAACTTTTTGCATCTTTATTGCTTCAGATTTTAAAAAAATAGTAAAAGTACCGATTAAATTAAAAGATCAAGTATTGATAAACGATAGCTTTTACCTTCTCCCGTTGACCAAAGCAATTAATCAATTTAACCGTTATGGGATTTTGGTTTTTAACCGCCAAAAGGCTTGTTTTTTTACTTACTTTATCGATAAGCTCAAAGAGGAAAAATCTGTCTTCCATGATTATGTTTTGCCGAATATCAAAGAGTCTTCGGCAACAGATAGCCAGGGCAGCCAATGGGGTTCAAAAAATATAGCCAATAAAGAAGAAGAAACTTATAATCGGCATCTTAAAGAAATTGCGAATATTGTTTTTAAGAATTTTAAAGCTAAAAAGTTTGATAAATTAATTCTAAGTTCTCATGAGGATAAAATAAATTCAATCAAACCTTACCTTCACTCCTATTTAAGCTCAAATTTAGTAGGCGAATTTACGGCGGATATTGAGATGCCAGAAAATAAAATCCGCAAATTAGCGGAACAAACTGTGAATTCGATTCGAAAGAAAAATGAACTAGATAAAATTGAAGAACTTTTAGCCGCTCACGCCCACAATAAAGCTGTGTTAGGGGTGAATTCGGTGCTAGATGCAATCAGAGGAAAAAATATTAAAGAATTAGTAATCAATGATGATTTTACTCAAGCTGGATTTGCTTGTGCAAAAAATCATTTCATCGCATTTTCCGGCCCGGAAGATAATTTGTGCCCTATCTGCAGCCAGGAATTAAAGAAGGTAGAACATCTGGAAAGCCAAATAGCTGACAAGAGCTTCAAGCAAGGCGCGAATGTATATAGTATCATTACTGATAAAGATAGATTTAATAAATATAATATCGGTGCCTTATTAAGATTTTAAAATCTTAGCGTATAGAGTAATGCAATAATTGATAATTCTATTAAAAAGGAGGATTGGATGCCGGAATTGCCAGACGTTGAGATTTTTAGAAGGTACTTAAATCGCAAGGCTTTAAATAAAAAGATTAAAGACGTTGATATTAAAAATTCTAAGATTATATCAGCTGCTAAAACTAAATATGTAAAAGCATTAAGAAATAAAAAAATCAACTCATCGAAAAGATACGGTAAATACTTATTCGCTGAATTAGGCAAAAAAAATAACTTAATGTTTCACTTTGGAATGACTGGATTTTTAAAGTATTTTAAGAATCTCGAAGCTGAACCGCAGCACGGGAGATTTTTAATTAAATTTTATAATGGCTACTATCTTGCCTGGAACAACCAAAGGCTTTTAGGCGAGGTTAAATTAGTGGATTCAATTAAAGGCTTTATCGAAAAGAAAAATTTAGGCCCCGACGCTCTAAGTTTGAATTTGCCCCTTTTTGAAAAGTTAATCGGAGGAAAAACCGGTTCAATCAAATCGGCCTTAATGAAGCAAGAGCTTATTGCCGGGGTAGGCAATATTTATTCCGACGAGATTCTTTATCAAGCTAAAATTAATCCAGCCTCAAATTGCAAAAAACTAAAAAATAAAGATATCGAAATTTTGTTTGAAAATCTTAAAAAGGTACTAAAGGAAGCTATAAAGTATAAAGCTGATCCTGACAAGATGCCCGACAGCTGGCTTTTGACTCATCGAAGCAAAGAGGGCCGTTGCGGCCGTTGTGGTAAAGGGATAAAGCATCAAAAGATTAGTGGAAGGACTAGCTATTTTTGCCCAAGATGCCAGAAAAAATCTTAAGAGGCGGTTTCTTAATGCAAAATAAAAAGAATAGTTGCATTTACTGTTAATCCCTCGCGAGATACCAATAGCTTTTATCGCGGATTGAGGCATATTTTAAGTTGTTGGCCAGGGGTTAGCAAAGATTATAAGTTGTATGATAAGGAGGGATTATGGCGGATAAGAAGCAGGAATTTCCAGCGCAGCATCAAGACCGAAAACCGGGGATCGAAAAAGAGATGCATCCCCGGCCTCTTTGTGAGGGCAAATGGTATAAAGGAAGCGGCAAATTAAAAGGCAAAAAAGCTATTATTACCGGAGGCGATAGCGGGATTGGCAGAGCGATTTCAATCTTTTTCGCCAAGGAAGGCGCAGATGTTTCGATAGTCTATTATGATGAGCACCAAGATGCTAGAGACACAAAAAAAATGGTTGAAGAAGAAGGAGCTAATTGCTTATTATTGTCAGGCGATCTGGGTAGTTCTTCTTTTTGCCAAAAAGTAACGGAAAAAACCAAAGAAGAATTCGGAGCAATTAACATATTGGTCAATAACGCTGCCTACCAACCTTTGCAATATGACTTAGAAACTCTAACTGACCAACAGCTTTTAAGGACATTTAAGACAAATATTTTTTCCTATTTTTATATGTCGAGAGCTTGCATCAAGTATCTTGCTAAAGGAGATACGATAATCAACACAAGTTCGGTTACTGCTTATCGCGGTAGCTCTCATCTGCTTGATTACACATCAACTAAAGCCGCAGAAATTGGGTTTACAAGAGCTTTGGCTAAGTCTTTAGCCAAAAGGGAAATTAGAGTAAATGCTGTAGCACCAGGGCCAATCTGGACTCCACTTACACCCTCAACTTTTCCGGCGGAAGATATAAAGAATTTCGGAAAGCAAACTTTAATGGATAGAGCTGGCCATCCCGAAGAAGTCGCTCCCAGTTATGTGTTTTTGGCCTCTCAAGACGCCTCTTATTTTACCGGTACAGTCCTTCACCCTAATGGTGGAGAAATAGTAAATACTTAAAACTATGGGAGTTAAAGAAAAAGTAAAAAAGATATCGGATGTTGTTTGGGAAATTCCAAAAACCTACCAGGAGGGGATGCTTGTTCCGGCCCGGCTTTACGGCACTGAGAAAATTATCGAGGCCATGGAGGAAGGAGTATTGCGGCAGATTGCTAATGTAGCTACTTTACCCGGAATCATAAAACAAGCAATATGCATGCCTGATGGCCATCGCGGCTATGGCTTTCCGATTGGCGGAGTTGCGGCAATGGATGCCGATAGAGGGGTTATTTCACCAGGAGGAATAGGTTTTGATATTAATTGCGGAATGAGGCTGGTGCAGACAAATTTAACTTACCAAGAAGTTCAGCCCAAAATAGAATCATTAATCAATAAATTATTCAATAAGATTCCGGCCGG
>JAIPHA010000020.1 GCA_021735445.1 Candidatus Omnitrophota bacterium | reverse complement strand
TTTAACCTGAACTATCTTTTCTACCAATTTATGGCCAATTATTTTATCTTTGGGCCAGTCCTGGCCCTTAACCAAGATGTCAGGCCTAAGGGATTTGATTAACAGGTAAGGCGTCTTTTGATCGAAAATCGTAAGATAATCGACGTACTGGATCGCTGACAAAATTGTAGCCCTTGCTTTTTGATTTAGAAGCGGCCTGGTTTTTCCTTTAATTTTTTTTACAGATTTATCTGAATTTAAGCCAACGATTAAAATGTCGCCGCTTTTTTTGGCCTCTTTTATTATTTTGATATGGCCGGGGTGAATTAGGTCGAAGCAGCCGTTAGTAAAAACTATCGTCTTGCCTTTTTGTTTTAAGCCAGAAACAATTTTTTTTAGTGAGTTTACGCTTTGTTTTTTAACCATTTTTTAAAGAGATGCCTCGATTAATTCGCAAATGATGTGGCCGGCTAAAATATGAATTTCTTGGATGCGAGGGGTTTGTTCCACTGAAACTATCAAAGGTATATCTACCTGGTTTGCAATTTTTCCCCCATCTTTTCCTAAAAATGCAACGGTGTCGACATTGCCTTCTTTCGCCGCCTTAAAGCCATTGAGAACATTTGGAGAATTTCCCGAAGTAGAGATCCCAAAAGCAATATCGCCGGGTTTCGCCAGGCAGCTGATTTGCCGGCTAAATACTTCCTGAAAGCCAAAGTCATTTCCTATTGCGGTTAAAGTGGAACTATTTACCGAGAGAGCTAATGCGGCAAGTGGCTCTCGGTTCTTTTGAAAACGCCCCACGAATTCTGCAGCTAAATGTTGGGAGTCTGCAGCGCTGCCGCCGTTGCCAAAAAAAATTATTTTATTCCCGTTTCTTAAAGCTTTTTGGCAAATTAAGGTTATTTGCTGGAGTGTGGCTCCGGAATTTTTTAAAACTTCTAAAGCGCTTTGATGTTGGGAAATTATCCTTTTTATGTCCTCTAACACAATACCTTCCTAATCAACGAAAAAAGATTTTAGCTAAATCGTAAAGGTCTAAATCGAGAGTTTTTATCTCGGTAGTTGCTTCTTCCAGTGACACGGCAATTATTTTATTTCCGCGCAAGCTAACCATTTTCCCGAATTGCTTTTCTTTGATTAGTTCGTAGGCCTTTACCCCATAGCGGGTTCCCAGGACCCGGTCGAAGGCAGAAGGCGATCCGCCGCGTTGAATATGGCCTAATACGGTAACTCTGGTTTCAAAACCGGTTCTTTCTTCAATCAGGCTGCCTACTTTGTGGCCGATACCGCCCAGGCGGACGTGGCCAAATTCATCCAACTTTTTTTCCTGAGTCTGAAGGTCTTCGTTTCTAAATTGAGCTCCTTCGGCTACAACCACAATGCTAAAGTTTTTTCCTCTGTTGTGACGTGCTTGTAAGGATTCGCAGACTTCATCCATATTTATCGGGATCTCCGGCACAAGGATATAGTCAGCGCCACCGGCAATTCCGGCATGGGTTGCGATCCAACCGGCGTGGCGTCCCATTACCTCTACCACGATAATCCGGTTATGGGATTCAGCAGTAGTATGAAGCCTGTCTATGCAGTCCATAACGATGTTTACCGCTGTATCAAAACCAAAGGTAAAATCAGTGGCGGCTAAATCATTATCGATAGTTTTTGGTACTCCGATAATATTTAAACCTTCTTTGTAAAGCCTGGATGCTACTCCTAAGGTGTCTTCGCCGCCAATTGCAGCAAGCGCGTCAAGGCCTAACTCTTTAAAGTTCTTTTTTGCCAGTTCGCTGCCGCCTTTTTGTTTATAAGGGTTAGTTCTTGAAGTACCGAGCATAGTGCCGCCTTTAGGTAATATCCCCGATACCGATCTTAAGGTAAGAGGCATGGTCTCCTTTTCCAGAAGCCCTTTCCAGCCATATTTTATGCCAACTACTTCATTTTTTTGATCAATGCTTTTTCTTACTATTGCCCGGATAACTGAATTTAATCCCGGACAATCTCCTCCCCCGGTTAGAATACCGATTTTCATGAAACCTCCTTTCTTATTAATGTGTAGGTTAAAAGTTTTTTCTATAGTTATTGGTAATGACGAAAAGGTATTTCAGGTTCTTCTGTTTTGTCTTTGTCGCCGGATACGGTAATTTTTCGAATTTGCAGATCGATTGCAACCTTTTTATCTTCGCCAAGGAGCACTGCTATTCTTTCTTTGACTTTTTCCTGTATTTCCTTGGTAAGGCCAACCAGGTTTACTTCATAATTCAGGTAACCCTTAATTTGGACTGCAATCATCCTTTTCTTTAAGCGTACTTTTACTTTAATGTGAGATATTTCATCGCGTTGCTCGATCATCTTTTTTAGCAGATCTTCAATCGCAACCAAGGTAATTTTGACTTTTCCTTCTCTGGATTCAAAGGATATATTTTTGTTTTGGCGAGAATTTAAAATCATTTTCTGGATGTAACGTAAGCATAACAAAATGATAATGAGGCCAATTAAAACTAAAGTAATGCTTGAAGAAAAGTCGTTTAGTATGTTCTGGTTCAGATAGCGTATCAGGGATTCGAGATTAAGGATTCCGGTTGGAATTAAAAGCAAGATAATTCCGGCACTAAAAGATAAAAGAATATAGATTAAAATAGTCAAAAATCCCATTTTTTACCCCCTTTTATTAGGTATCGATAAATTTTTTTATAAAACCGGTATGGTATTTTCCAGTTTTAAAATCAGCGTCATTCATTGCCTGGAGGCAAAATTCAGCTGTTGTCTTAGTAGGTTCGATTAAAAGCTCGCCGAGAGCGCGTTTCATTTTAATGATCGCCTCTTTTCTGTTATCTCCTTTTGCGATTATTTTTCCAATTAGCGAGTCGTAGTAAGGAGGAATATGATAACCCGAATAAATATGAGTGTCAACTCTTATATCTTTACCGCCGGGAAAATAGCAAAAATCAATTTTTCCCGGAGAAGGCATGAAATTTTTTTTCGGGTCTTCAGCGTTTAACCGGCATTCAATCGCATGGCCACGGAATTTAATATCACTTTGCCTAAAGGGGAGCTTTTCTCCGGCCGCAATCAGGATTTGAAGCTTAAGAAGGTCGACTCCGGTTACTTCTTCGGTGATCGGGTGTTCTACTTGAATCCGCGTATTCATTTCCATAAAATAAAAGTGGCCGTCTTTATCAAGCAAAAATTCTACGGTTCCGACGCTTTGATAGTGGATAGCCTTGGCTCCTTTTAGGGCAAATTGGCCCATTTTCTTTCTGGTCTGGCTGTCGATAGCCGGAGAAGGAGATTCTTCGATTATTTTTTGATGGTTTCTTTGCACACTGCAATCTCTCTCGCCAAGATGCACCATATTGCCGTGTGAGTCGGCTGCGATTTGAATTTCGATATGGCGCGGGTCTTCTAAATATTTTTCCACATAAAGCCCGGGGTCGCCAAAGGCAGCTTCCGCTTCGGTTTGTGCGGTGTGTAGAGATGCCGCTAAACTTATTTCGCTATGGCAAATCCGCATCCCCTTGCCTCCTCCGCCTGATTTTGCTTTCAAGATTACCGGAAAGCCGATATCTTTTATAATTTTTGCCGCTTCTTTCTTTGTGTCAATCTTATCTTTGCTGCCGGGCACAACCGGCACTCCGGCTTTGCGCATTGTTTTTCGCGCTTGAATCTTGTCCCCCATTAAACGAATGTTTTCGGCTGAAGGGCCAATAAAGTGTATCCCGCAGGAATGGCAAATTTCAGCAAAATGAGGGTTTTCAGCCAAAAAGCCGTAACCGGGATGAATCGCGTCGGAATCAGTTACTTCAGCCGCACTAATGATCGAAGAAATATTTAAATAGCTTTGGGAGGCCGGGCCTTTGCCAATGCAAATGGCTTCGTCAGCAAAGGCTAAATGGAGAGAGTTTTTATCAGCTTGAGAATAAACCGCCACTGTTTTTATGCCAAGCTCCCGGGCTGCCCGTAATATTCTAACTGCAATTTCTCCACGATTAGCTACTAAAATTTTTGAAAACATTAATTTATTCCTTATCTTAATAGTTTTTTAATTATCTTTTAATTGTAAATAATGTTTGTCCGAATTCGACAGGTTGGCCGTCTTCAGCCAAAATTTGAGCTATTTGGCCGTTTGTTTCAGCTTTTATTTCATTCATCACTTTCATCGCCTCAATAATACAAATCACATCATCAGCGCCGACAGCATTGCCCACCTCTGCATAAGGCTTAGCTTCGGGAGAAGGCGCCCGGTAGAAAGTACCTACCATTGGCGATTTTATCTCAGTAAGGCTTTCATCTTTTTGTTCTTTTGGCTTTTTTTCGCCCTTGTCCGGAAGCTGCTGGTAGGATATCTGAGGCTTTTGCCCTTCATATTTTTTAAGCCGAATACGCTGTTTATCTTCTTCTATTTCCAATTCACTTAAGTTATTCTGATCCATAAATTTTATAAATTTGTTTAGCTTTTTTAAATCCATTTTTCCTCCCATTGAAAATGCAATTATTTAATCTATTTCATTCTCTTTCAAGATATTGCTGATTCCGGGTATCTATTTTTATTAGGTCCCCGTTTTTTATAAATAAAGGCACATCGACAACCAAGCCGGTTTCAAGGGTAGCCGGTTTGGTGCCTGATTTTACAGTATTGCCTCGGAACCCAGGGGCTGTTTTGGCAACCTTGAGGATGATTGACGCAGGCAGCTCCAGGTTAATTAATTTATTTTGATAAAACAACCCCGCCAGCTCCAGGTTTTCTTTAAGGTATTTAGCTTTATTTTCTATCTTTTCTTGGTGTAAAATAAAATCTTCGTAACTTTTGCTCTCAAAAAAATGATAGTATTGCCCGTCTTGATAGCTAAATATCAACTTTTTTCTTTCGATAAAAGCAGGATTGATCTTGTCAGAATCCCGTAAAGTACAGTTTAATGTTTGTGAAGTAATCAAATTTTTTATTTTTGCCCGGACAAAAGATGAACCACGGGCTAGCTTAGCATGTTCAGATTCTAAGATTATATAAGGTTGATCATTATAGATGATTGTCAATGAAGGCTTAAGCTGTGAAACAGAAATACTCAAGCGATTACCTCTGCGTTTTTTGTTTTGACTATTACCATATTTTCCAACCGAATTCCGAATTGATTTTTATAGTATATTCCTGGCTCGATGGTGACCACCATTCCTTCTTTTAAAATTTCATCCCGGCCCGGTTTAAGATACGGGGGCTCATGAACTTCTAGGCCCACTCCATGGCCTAAGCCATGTGTAAAGTATTTGCCAAAACCATTTTTGCTGATTACATCCCGGGCTGCCTTGTCGATATCAGAAGCTTTCTTTCCTTCTTTGACCTGGTTAATTGCTGCTTCTTGCGCTTTTTTTATTGTATTGTAAGCTTTTTGGAAAAGAGAGGGCATTTTACCCCAAAAAAATACTCTTGTCAAGTCGGCACAATATCCATAATGCATTGCGCCTAAGTCAATTAGAAAATAATTATTAATCAAAATTTCTTTGGGGTTATGGTGGGCAAATATGCTATTTTTACCCGAAGCAACGATTACCGGGAAGGCTATTTGATTGTCCGCTTTTATTTTTAAAAAACGTTCGATCTCGATGCTTAAGTCTTTTTCGGTCATAGTTTGGCTAAAAATCTCTTTGGCGTAAGCAAAAGCTTCTAAGCTAAATGAGGCTGCTTTTTTTATTAATTTTATTTCATTTTTATCTTTACATATCCGGAGTTTTTTGATTAAAGAGCCGCTGGGGACTAAATCGATTTTTTTTATAATAAGATTTTCCTTTAATCTTCGATAACAATTTAAGCTTAAGTCGTTATCGGAGAATCCTATCTTTTTTAATTTTATCTTTTTAGCTGATAAGCTTATTTGCTTGATAAAGCTAGTTTTAACTATTACTGTTTTTAAGTAAGATTTATCTTTGCTTGGTTTAGGAGAAATTGGGTTGGTAAAAAAAATAAGTTCTTGGTTGCAGGAGCAAAGCAACCAGCCTTCCGGCTGGATTATGCCGGTTAAATAGCTGATGTCAGCCTGATTTTTAGTCAAAAAACCATCAACTTTTTTTTTCTTAATAAGCTTTGCCAGGCTATGCACTCTTTTTTTCATTAATCTCCAGCGAAGATAGCAGCGGCTGCATCAATTGCTAAATAATAACTATTTTCGCCAAACCCGCTTATTGTTCCTAAAACCACATCGCTGATTAAGGATTTTTTTCTGAAATCTTCTCTTTTGTAGATGTTTGAAAGATGCACTTCGATTGCTGGTTTTTTTATTGCAGCCAAGGCATCCCTTATGGCTATTGAGGTGTGAGTGTAGGCGGCCGGGTTTATAATAATTAAATCATAGTCGCTTTTTGTGATTTTATCGATGATTTGCCCTTCTTGGTTTGATTGGTAGGTGTCGATAGTAATTCCGGCGCTCTTTGCTTTGGCTTTTATTTTTTTATTGATCTTTTCCAAACTGGTGTTGCCGTAAACATCCGGCTCTCTTTGGCCTAAAAGATGGAGATTCGGCCCATGGAGTACTAAAATTGTTTTATTCATTATTTTCTGCCTCCTCTTCCAGCATAATCGGAATACCGTCTCTTACCGGATATTTTCTCCCACATTTTTTACAAACTATTTTATTGCTAACGGCTTCTACGCTTGCTTTACAAACAGGGCAAGCTAAAATATTTAAAAGCTCTTTATCCATTTTTTTTCTCCTCCAGATAGGCCATTCTTAGGCTAAACAATGATTCAGAAAGCAATTTTACTTCTTCCTGATTTAAATTATTTTTTGTTTTGGTTTCGATAATCTCTAATGTATCAATTAGGTAGCGGGCTTGATCGAAGTTCTTTTCGGTTTTTTTGCTGACAGGATTTTCCAGGCGGCCTAAGGCAATCATAGCTTGCATGCTTAAAGAAGAAACAAATATTTTAAAATTCGGCTTATGGTAGGGTTCGTTCTTTTGCTGATAGTTTTGTTTTTCTTTGTTTACCTGTTCTTTCCAGTTTTGGTCAACTCTTTTTTTGGCTGCTTCGTCCATAGGGTAATTCCTCCTTGCTAATTTTACCTAAGAATTATTCCGGCATAACCTACAACCGATTCGTAATCGCCGGTTGCATCGCCGCTAGTTTCATAGAGTATCACCTCGGCTTTCTTTAAAGAGTTCCTAAGGCAGTAGAGCATGATGGCAACCGGGGCAACTCCGCACATGGTGATATGGTTTTTTTCAGTTTCAGTTATTAATTTATCCGGGTCTAACTCTACGATAGCTTCAATGACTTTCCGGTCTTTTTTTCTGGCTATCGAGTCGGGCTCGTAATGGGTCAAATCGGTCGATGCTAAAATCAAGGTATTTGTAAGGTCGTTTTTTATACCTTCACTTATCTGGTTTGCAACCTGTTGGTAAGTTTTGCGATCGGCAGTTTTACAGGCAATAGGAATAATTTGAAAATCATTAAAAAAATATTGCAGGATCGGCAGTTCCACTTCCAATGAATGTTCAGCCTTATGGGCCGAAGAGCCTTTTTCGAGATAAGTTCCGCTCTTTAGTATTTTCTCTGCTAAAAGGTGGTTGACTTTGGTTTTTCGATAGGGAGTTTGCCATTTTTGGCTGGAAGATAAAGAAAAGTTTTTACCTAAACCGGTATGGTTTGGCCCAAGCATCACTATATTTTTCGCTGCGCTTATCCGGGATATTGTGGTTGCCGCGACTCTACCGGAAAAAGGATAGCCGGCATGAGGTACTATAATCCCTTTGGCCCGGCACTGGGATTGAGATTTTTTTGGCCCCAAGTCCTTGATTAAAGTTGTAAGCTCTTCTTTTTTGTCAGGGTAAAATTGGCCGTTAGCTATGGGTTCTCTTATCATAGAAAATAAAATAACAGCGGAAAGCTAAAATGTCAACCCTGTTAAATTAGGATTAGTTATTTTTAAAATAAATAGATATATTAAATTGAAGCTGGGAATAACTTTCTAACTCTTTTGGAAACGGCGGAAAAGGGGCAGAATCCCTTATGCTGTCAAGTGCAATTTTTTTGAGCTTTGTTTTTTTCCCAGATTGTTTGCCGATATTTATAGCCTGCAGGGCTCCGTTTTTGGAAAGATTAAAGTTTAGGTAAATTTTGCCCTGGTTTTGCCCTCGATAACGTTGATAAGCTTTTTTTCTTATTTTTTCACGAATCATTCGATAGTAATTCATATAGGCAGAGCTGTTTTGCAGGTCTTCTTTTTTAACTAAATTAGACAAAAGTATATCGCCGGTTTGGTCCTGGATCGGTTTTATTTTATTCAGAGAGGGTTTGGATTTACCCAAATTCAATAACTTATCGACAATATTTTCCTTATAAGGCAGAATATCTTTTTTTCTTAAATTTTTTTCTTGTTCTTGAGGAGTTTTTATTTTTTTTTCCGGCTCTTCGGGGATAATTTCGATTTTTTTAACTTCTTGGCCGACTTTTTTTATTGTGGGTAAGAAAGGAGAAAAGAATAAAGAAGAAAAAAGTAAAAAATGAGCCAGAATTGATAATAATAAAGAATTGAACCAAAGCTTTTTCATCTACGGCAAGCTATTCATTTTTGGCAGGCAGAACTCTTCTCTCTTCTATTTTTTGAAAGTATTCTTTAAGATCGAAATAAGCTTTTTTTGGCACTCTTTTATTTAAACCGTTTTCTTGACGTCTTTGTAGGGATATAATGCCAAACCATTCTTCGTTCATGTTTAGGTTATGCTTGGCCCGAATATCATAATAGTAAGATCCGTTTGACCAGCCGGCTTCCGGGTTGTGCTCTGACCAGTCCTCGGGGTAGCCTTCGTTGAATTTCCACCACTCATCGGTCCATTCAAAGAGGAATCCGCCTAAAACATTACCGGTTTGATTGCCGCTTACAGTGCTATTGTTATAGATTTTTCTCCATTGGTCCAGGATAAAATCTGACTGAATATTTTGATTTTCTTTTTTCCGGTAAGCGTCATAAGAGTCACAGCCAAACTCGGAAAGAATAATTGGTTTATCAAAGATATTGCGAATATTTTCAAAAATGTTTCCAAAAGCTCTGCCCCGGTAGGCAATAATCGCTAATAGGTCTATGTTCGGGCAATTTTCCGCAGCTATATCAAGAAAGCTGGATTCACCATTACCTAAAGCAACCGGGTGGTTAGGGTCTATTTTTTTGATTTCGGTTGCTAATTCATCGATAAAAGAATAGTAAATTTCGGCTTTTTTTTGTTGTTTTTCATATATTTTATCAATTTTTTCTATTTCAGGAGAGGTCCAGAATCCGATTTTTCCGGAAAAGGTGTAATTATTTTCGTTTCCTAAAATCCAGATTAAAACCCCTTTCTGGTCCTTTAGCTCTTTAACAATCTTTAAGATTCTTTCTTTGGTTGCTTTTCGAAAAGCCGGATCAGCATAATTGGCTCGAGGTTGTTCCCAGAGGCCAAGCCAGTCGCTTACTGCGGTATAAATTCCGTATTTTTGATAGAGGTCATTAATAAACTCCTTCATTGCTTCGATGTCATCTCCGGTTGAATAAACTCTTACCGCATTTATTCCCAAATCAGCCATAAGCTTTCCGTCAACTTGAGTCCAGGCTTTCGGGCGATGGGTAAAAAAATTATAACCGGGGCCTTTTCCGATTGGGGTTGGATTGTAGATTACACCTTTTGAGAAAAAAGGCTTTTGCTCAACATACAAAGTGTAACCTCCCTGCTCATTTTTTTTAATTTCTACAGATTTAGGTTCTGTATACCCGTTGTTAAGCGAGCAGAAACCAAGAAAAAGTGCAAGCAAGATCCACTTTGTATGTTTGATTGTCTGATTGATCTTTTTCATTCTTTTGTTTTATTTTTCATATTTAATTTCATCAATATAGAAAACTATACCGTCGGGGTCATTAACATCGATGTTGGTTGCCCAGGCGAAGCCGCCGATTACATAAGAAAGGTCCCTGCCTCGTAGGTCGATTTCATATTTTTCCCATTCTTTGGAAAGTTCAATCGGGCCTATGCTTGCGCTGTCAGAGTCAGGATACTGGCCGCTGGAAAGCCCGCCCATTTTAAATTCATAGATAACTTCTCCGCCCTGGTCTCCTCTGGCCCAGAAGGTAAGTGTTTCGGCCCCTTGGAGGTCATAACCTGCTTCAGGGACTGTACCCCAATTATTAGCCGGTTGCTGCCAGTAAACTCCGGCCCAACGGGTTCCAGAGTTGTTTTGATAAGCGACTCTAATGCAGGTATTTCCGCTAAAGGGCAGGTTTTTCCAGTTAGTGTTTAACTGGACATCCTTTGCCGCGGTAGCCGGCATCCAGCCGGAAGGAACAAAATGATTATCCAAAGAGCTGCTGTCGGCATAAACATAAAAAGGGAAATTAGTAGAATCATCTTCGGCAGTCAAGTCAGGATCGTAGCTGTAACGAATATCGTCGATATAGATCGATTGCTCTTCTCCGGCTTGATCCGAGTTAAAAATTATTGCAAGCCCTCCGTTTATGTAAGAAAGGTCTTGATCGGCTAAATTTACTTGATATTCTTGCCAGCTATCGGTAACTCTAATTGGCCCTGATTCTGTATTTGTGGTATCGGGATAAGGGACTGGTTCTCCGGTTGACCCAATGGTGGTTAAGCCCCCTACTTTTACTCCGGTTATTACTTCTCCTCCTTCGGCTCCTTTAGCTGAAAAAACTAATTTATTGTATTGAGATAAATCATAACCGGAATCCCGGGTGCCCCAATTGTTCTGAGCCGATTGCCAATAAATTCCGGCCCAACCTTGCCCTTTTCCTTTTTCCGGGTCGTAAGTCAATTTAATCGATGTTCCGCCGGATAAAGCTTCTTCGGTAGCCTGATCGTTAAAAGCTAAATCATTGGTATCCCCCATCCAGCCGGAAGGGATGAAATGATTTTTAGGTGAATTTTTATCAGCATAAACGTAGAAATCTTCTGTTTCACAAGCTGCTTCTTGCGCTCCCACTGATGATATTAGAATCAAAAATGCTCCGAATATGGTGAGTAAGCCTATTTTTTTCATCTAAACCTCCTTTTGTTTAGTTCCATAGTTCTTTGTATTCAAAATAAGATTTTTTGGGTTGGCGAAGAAAAGGTGATTTGCTGCCATCTCCTTGGCCCATTACCCCTAACCATTCTTCGTACATATATCCGTCTAAAAAAGGCCCGCTAAAAAGCCCTTTTTTGTCATGGTGGTGCGGTTCATATGCTTTCCACCATTCGTCAAGCCATTCAAAAGCAACTCCGCCTAAGACATTGCCGGTTCCGTAACCGGCTGAATTACACTTTAGGTCGTACCAGCAACCATTGTGGTATTCAGCTTGAAAATCCTGGGCTTCTTTATCCGTATACCCTTTACCGTAAGACGGCGCTCCGTACTCAGTGATTATTGCCGGTTTACCGGAAACTCTCTTTATATCTTCAAATAATCCTAAGAAACCATATTTACCCCGATAGGAATTTGTTCCAAATATATCGATATCCGGGCAATATTTGGCGAAAAGGTCAAGATGAAGGCTATCTCCTGAAGCGATAGCAACCGGCCGTTTCTTAGGGTCGAGTTTTTTGATCAATTTTGCAGCCTTGTTTGCAAATTTAAAAAAACTGGCTGGTTTTTTATCAGCATTACAGCCTAATCCGTAGACGTTTTCATTACCTAAAATCCAAATCAAGATAGCATCCTCGTTTTTCCAGGTCTCAACCATTTCTTTTACGCTTTTAAGCATATTTTTTTGATGGGTGGGATTGTCATAGTCAGTGCCCTCTTCCCAGTCAGCTTCACTTCCTAAGGTGTATTTACCGAGGAAGTCGCCTATTAACGTATATATACCATATTTTTGATACAATTGTCCAATAATTTTTTTATTTCTTTTAAATGGTTGGTTGTAAAGGCGAATCGCGTTTACTCCCATATCAGCCATTAGTTGGAAGTCTCCTACTTTTTTTTCATTTTCGTCTTTTTTATTGTTATTATTTTTATCCACCCAAGCTTCGTAAGGGCCGTCTATTAAGCTATTATCGTTTGTATCTTGTGTGGTCCAGTCCACCATTGTCCCTTCATCAGGGGATTCACCGACTTGAGTCGGATCGTAAGTTATCGCTTTTAAAATAAAAGGTTTTCCGTTTATAAGTAACTGCCACTCGCCACTTTTATATTGAACTAATTTTATCTCTTTCCCGGAACTTTTTACGATTTTGCCTAATTTTCTTTTTTGCTGATTACAGCTTTTTTTAGAAAAAATCTTTTCCCAAAATGGTCTTTTTACCAATCTTCCCGGGTTAACAATAAAAAGGTCATCGCGAATATTATTGTTAAAACCATTATCTATTTTAATTTCAGCGTTTTCTAATTCTAAACCTAATCCCGGATGTTTTCGAAGAAGGTATTTTATTCGATAAAGAGCGGCGGTTCCTACATACCAGGGCGTATTCCAGTAAGTCCAGCCGTAAGTTCTGGGGAAATGGACCAAAACTGCGTAGTATGCTTTTATCGCGTGTTCAATCAGGCCACTTTTTTCTAAGATTTCTGCGATGTAGAATTGGCGTATTCCGGCTGGCTCAGGAGTTTTTATCCATTTATAAAAAGCAGCATTTAAATTTCGGGAGTTTAGCACTTCCCAATGGTCAATCTTATAAAGTTTATCTTTTATTTCTTGATAACGGGGATCAAACTTAACTGAACTTGTGTTTGGATAGATTCCTTCACCTACGGCTTCAGCCAATTCGATTGGTTTTTCGATAACATATTCATAATCTGCTGTTCCGGCGTTTTTAAATTTACCGAATCTTTGATAATCTATCGGCAGGCTTTGGCCGGGATCATAAAGTTTTACTTTGGTGATAACTACCTCTTCTTGCTCTTGCTCTTCTATTTTTCCGGTTATCAGTTTGTTGATTGAGCTCTCGGCTTTTTCCTTTATTGACCAATACCAGCCGCGCGGGTCAAAACTTTGCGCATAAGGATATTCTTGGACAACTTTTTGAAAAGTTTCTATAGCTTTTTCTTTCTTTTCTTCGCGCATGTAGGCTTCACCTTTTATAAAATAACAAGTAGCCGCATTGTTCATGGTCTCATATTGGTCTTCTTCGCCTTTAGCCGGAAAACTATTTAATTTGCTGGCTTGTTTTTTTGCTTTTTCTTGATAGGTTTGGATGCATTTATCGGTAATTTGATGTACTTTATCAAAGTTGCGTTTACCCAGGGCTGACCAGCCTTTATTTACAAATTGGCCCGAATCCTGCTCGTAGCAAAAGGTAGAAGGCAGAAGATAGAAGGTAGAAGATAGAAGAATTATGCTTAGAAGTGACTTTTTGACTCTCTTGTTTTTGTTATTCATTTTTCGCATTTTTTAGCTTTTTATTCCGTTTTTAACTTGTGACCTATAACTTGTGACTTGTAACTTATAACTTGTGACTTGTAACTTCATCATCCGACGGTAGCCCCGGCTGTCATCCCCTTAATTATGTGTTTTTGCATTATAAGATAAATTATTATAATTGGCAAGGCAGCCACTGTAAGGGCAGCCATAAGAGTGGTATATTGAGTTAAACCCACACTGCTTTGGGAAAATTTTAATAAGCCGACCTGGAGAGGCATAAGGCCTTTATTGCTTAAGATAACCAAAGCTAATATCAGCTCATTCCAGACGTTTAAGGCATTAAAAATTACAACCACGCCGGTTGCCGGCTTTGCTAAAGGAAACATTACATGCCACCAAATCCTCAATTTTCCACAACCATCGATTCGCGCCGATTCCTCCAGATCTTTAGGAAGCTGGTCAAAGAAAGTTTTGTAAAGATAAATACTTAAAGAAAGGCCTACGTTAACCATAGCTAAAATATAACCGATTCTTGTGTTGAGGAGGCCGACGCTTTTTAAGAGAACATAAAGAGGGACAAAAGCTGCTGGAATCGGGATCATCATCGCGGCTAAAATCATATAAAAGATAAAATTTTTACCCCGGAATTGTAAGCGTGATATCCCGTAGCCGGCTAATGAAGAAATGATAACGATTGCGATTACGGTAAGAAAAGTATAAAGAATGCTGTTTAAAAAGTAAGTGCCAAGATTGCCTTTGGTAAAAGTGTAGATATAGTTTTGAAAATTTACCTTATCGGGAAGTTCAAAGCCATGGTCTTGGATGAATTCGCTATTTGGCTTTAACGAAGAGTTGATCATCCAAACAAAAGGAAAGATGCAGCTTAAAGCAACAGTTATTAAAAGAGTGTGGATGACTAACAGATAAAGTGTTTTTTTAATTTGTTCAGGCATTTAACTTTTTATTTTTTTCGATATTTTAAGTAAGCTAAACGATAATGTTACCAGAATTAATCCTAAAATCAATCCTTCGGCAGAAGCATACCCCACATGGCTATTGTTTAAATCTTCAAATATTCTTAATACAGAGACCGTGGTCCTTCCGGCCGGACCGCCGCGGGTTAAAGCCATGGGAAGCCCGATAATCTGCACGGTCCCGAGAATTGTTAAAATTATCACCAGAAATATAATTGGTATCAACATTGGAATAGTAATTTTTGTGAACCGGTGCAAAGCGTTGGCTCCATCGATTTTTGCTGCTTCGTATAGTTGTTCCGGTATAGTTTGCAGGCCAGCAAGCAGAATAATAAAACCATAGCCAAAGCCGCGCCAACAATGGCTTACCGCCAAAGTGGTTAAAGCCATATCCTTTCCCAGCCAGTTCTGGGCCCATTGCCCTAAACCAATGCTTTCAAGAAGGTGGTTAAAAACGCCCGGGTAGTGAGAAAGCATAATTCGCAGGAGAAGGCCGATGATTACTTCTCCTAAAACAGGGAGAAGAAAAAATATTACTCGATAATATTTTCCTGTTCTTGCCGCCCGGTCTACTCCCAGAGCCAAAAGAAAGGCTAAGCAATTTTGAAAAGTCAAACCCCAGAGAGTAATATAAAAAGAGCGCCTTACCGAGTTCCACCATTGCAGGTCAGGGCTAAAAGAAAGAGCTTGTTTGGATATGTTAAGAAAAGCCCCGATTGAATAAACAAGGAACGCTCCTCCGGCCGCTATGGTAATTATTTGGAGTGTTTTAGCTAAACTTTTTTTACGCTTTGAAGATAGTTTTTTGAATTTATTTTTAAAAGCAAAGACTATTAAAGAAATTCCTAAAATTCCGGCTAAAGCAGCAAAAATTTGAACAGAAAAAATATCTTTAAAATTCCGGACTCCAACAAAATTTAAATCCAAAACATTGGTAGAAGATGCTTTGTGCAAAGAAAGCCAAAAAGTATAAAAAAAAGGTATGATATAGAAAAAAGAAAAAATCGCTAGAGCCGGAAATACAAAAGAAAAATTTATGAGTTGTTCTTTTCTGTTCATTCTTTTATTCGTTTTTATATCTTTCTTTAGTTTTTGCAACCTCTTTTGCAACCTCTTCTGGTGTCTTTGCTCCGATTACAATATTCTGCACTCCTCTGTTTATGGCTTCCACTACTCTTGAATTTTCATTTATCCGCCAAAGCCTGGGATGGGTAAAATATTGTTGATTGTCTAAAAAATTGCCCATATTAGCCGGAGTATCTTTTTTCAGCCCTTTAATCGAAGGCAGGTTGTTAGTCTCTTTGATTAAAAAAACTTGCTGCTTGGCTTCGGTTAACCAGTTTAGAAAATCAATTGATTCTTGTTTATTTTCGGATCGGGAGTTGACCACAAATGAAGTCCCGGCTCCTGCCCAAATGCCGGGAGGGTATTTTTGATTAGCTTTAGGAGGCGGCATGGTTTCGTATTTCAATTGGGGGTTGATTTGTTGATAAGTATTGACTCCCCAGCTTCCGTTAAAAGTAAACAAAGCTCTATTTGTGGCAAAAATTTGTTCAGCTTCTTTATTATTCATGGTGATGATGCCCGGAGCCAAGATGCCTTCCTCCCTTAAATCTTTAAAGAGAGAAAAAACTTTTATCCAATCCGGATCGGTATAAGGGACTTCCCCTTTAATTGTGTTTAGGAATTTTTCTTCTCCCATTAAATCAAAGGCATAATTTGTGGTAAAGCAATAAATTAGCCAGGTTTCTCCCCAGCCGGAAGCAAAGCCGTAGGTGTCTTTTGTGTCGTTGGCCCTTTTAGCAATAGCTAAAAAATCCTGAAAATTTTCAGGGGGTGAATCCAAGGCGAACCCTTCTTTTTCCAACAAATCCTTATTGTAAAGGAATTGAATGCTCATCGCATCGATAGGCACGCCATAGATACCCGGTTTTACCGCGTAAATATTATCTTTTTTAAAACTGTTTACAGCTAAACAAATATCGATAAACCTTTCTTTCCAGCTAGAATCCTGCGCTTCCATGTATGGGGTTAGGTCCTCGATCTTTTTTTCTTTGGCAAAAGAGGCCAGAACCCGTTTTTCTCCTAATATTCCGAATAAATCAGGCAGATCATTTGCGGCTTCGGCAGCATTTATTTTTTGAGTGTAAGCGCTATGAGGAAAAAGTTCAAAATGGATGGTGATTTCCTTTTCCTGTTTATACTTTTGAGCTAATTGTTCAAAGGCATCTTGCCGGTCAGACATCCAATGCCAAATAGTTACTGTTGGCCCGGTTTCTTGTCTGGATTCTCCGCAGCCGGTTAAAGTAAAACAAACCAATAAAATGATTGTAAAAGTAAAAAATTTACGCATTTAACCTCCTTCGAAAGTTAATAATTATACCATAAGCAAAAAATTTAATCAATATTAATCAAAGACAACAGTCTTGTTCCCATAAACAAGTACTTTTTTATCTAGATGAAGCCGGACGGCCCGGCTTAAAACGCTCTTTTCTAAGTCCTGGCTCTTGCCGATCAGGTCAAGCAAGGAATCGCGATGGCTTATTCCGGTTGTGCTTTGCTCGATAATTGGCCCATTATCGAGCTCTTCGGTGACATAGTGGCTGGTTGCGCCGATTATCTTTACCCCGCGCCGGTAGGCTTGCCGGTAAGGATTTTTGCCGGCAAAAGCTGGCAGAAATGAATGATGGATGTTTATTATTTTGTTTTTATATTTATCGACAAAATCTTTACTAAATATCTGCATATATCTTGCTAAAATTATTGAATCTATTTTTTCTTTTTTTAAAAGGGAAGCTTCTTCAGCTTCTCTCTTTTTTTTATTTGTTGAATTTTTAGCTGAATAAAAAAAGGGTATTTTGAAATAGTCTGCTATCGGTTTTGTTTGCTGGTGATTGCTGATAATTAAAGGGATTTTACAGCGCAGGTACCCCTGTTTGTATTTATGGAGCAGGTCGTAAAGGCAGTGGTATTTATTTGATACAAAGATAGCCAGTTTTTCTTCTTGATCGCCAAAATGAAGCGACCAATCCATCGAAAATTTATCGGCCAAAGGCCTAAAGGCAGTTTTTAATTTTGCCCGCGGAATCGAAAAATCTTTTAGGGACCATTCGATTCGCATAAAAAAAATATTTAAGTTGGAGTCTATATGTTGATCGGCATGTTCGATGTTGCCGTTATTTTGGTAAATGAAATTGGTTACCGCAGCCGTAATCCCCTTTTGGTCAGGAGAAGAGATTAGAAGTGTTGCTCTATCCATAAAAAGAAGAAATTAAATTAAGGAGAAGATTGTTGTAAATATTTGAAATACTCTGCGTCAGTAGTCAAAATTAAGGTTGTATCACTGTCAACGGTGTCTTTATAGGTTTTTAAAGTTTGAAGGAATGAATAAAAACCAGGGTCTTTGCTATAGGCGTTCGCATAAATTTTAGTTGCTTTTGCATCAGCTTTTCCTTTTATTTTCTGAGCCTTTTTATAAGCTTCTGATTGAATCAGCTTAAGTTCCTTATCGGTTTTTCCGGTAATTTCAGCTTGGGCCCCCCGTCCTTCCGAGCGGTATTCTTCAGCGGCTCTTTTGCGTTCGGAAATCATTCGGTCATAAACTTTGCGCTGGACTTCTTCAACGTAATTTAACCGTTTGACTCTTACATCAAGGAGCTCTATCCCGAATTGAGAACGCAAGCCGGCTTTAGCGTTAGAGATAATCATTGCTCTTAAGTCATTTCTTCCGTTTTTTACCCTTTCAATCTGGCTTTCCTCGATAAAAAGCTTACCTTCTTCTTTTATTTTATCGAAATTTTCTAAAATTCGATTCGAACTCCTTACGATTTCAACTAAATTATGAGAAGTTATTACATCTCTTACCGCCGCATCAATTACATCGTCAAGACGGGCATGAGCGCCGGTTTCATCATAGACTGACTGAAAAAACTTTAGAGCATCGATTATTCGCCAACGGGCTGTTGTGTCTATCTTAATATACCGTTTATCTTTGGTAGGTATTTGGTTGGGGTCTCCGTCCCACTCTAGAACTCTTTCTTCGAAAATATTTACTTTCTGAATAAAAGGCATTTTTAGATGAAGCCCGGCTTTGGTGACAGGGTCACCTAGGGGGTCGCCAAATTGGGTAATTACTGCTTGTTTGCCTTCTTTTAAGGTATAAAAAGGGTTTCCGACTAAAATCAGCAAAATGACTACAATTAAAGCGATTAAGCTTTTAGCGCTATTCTGTCTCATGATCTAACCTCAACATAGGTAAAATTCCTTTTTCTTCCGGGTCGACTATATATTTCTTACCAGCTTTTTGCAAGATATCAGCCAAATGATCAAGGTAAATGCGTTTTTTAGTAATATCTTTGGCTTGGGTGTATTCTTTATAGAGCAACAAAAACCTTTCAGCGTCACCTTGAGCGTTATTGACTACTTCAAGGCCATAGCCTTCTGCTTCTTGAATTTTTTGCTTTGCTTTCCCTCTGGCTTGGGGTATTTTTTGGTTGTAATACTTCCAGGCTTGGTTGATTAAGGTTTCTCTCTGTTGCTTCGCTTCATTAACTTCGTTAAAAGCCGGCTTTACCGGGTCAGGTGGATTAACATCCTGTAATTTTACGGTTACGATATGAATTCCGGATCCATAATCGTTAAGGATTTCTTGGAGCTTTTTTTGAACTTTATTATTTACCTCAATTCTTTTTAAGGTGAGGACTTCGGTGAAGGTGTAGTCCCCGACCACTTGGCGCATTACAGCTTCGGATATATCCCGTAAGGTTCTCTCTGGATTACGAATATTATAAAGAATATTATAGGGGTTTTTGACTCTGAATTGCACAATCCATTCTAAGTCTAATACGTTTAAATCTCCGGTAAGCATTAAAGATTCGCTGCTGTAGGAACGCTGGCTGTAACGGGTTCTTACCCCCGCTTGAGCAGTCCGGTAGCCAAATTCTTGCTTATAAACATATTTTGTTTTAATCGGGGTAACATCTTCGATAAAAGGGATTTTAAAGTGCAGGCCGGGTTGAGTTGTCCGTGTGTATTTTCCAAAACGCAGCACAACTCCCACTTCATTGGGTGAAATTGTATAAAAAATGTTACTGACTAAAATAATTACCAAAACTATAGCGATGATTAAAACCGGCCCGGATAGATTTTTTGGACCCTTAAATCTGAACTTATTCTTAAATTGGTTAATTATTTCATCGGGTGATTTTGCTTCAAAATCCATAGTGTAAAAATTGTATCACAGATAATTCGTTTAGCAAGCCATTTATTCGGTAAGCCTCCATTCGCCATTTATATAGACAAAATAGTAAAACTATGTTATCTTTAATTTAATTATGGATTTAAATAAAATTAAAAAACTGATTAAACTCCATTGGATAAAAATATTAGCCATCTTTATAGCTCTTACCTTATTTGTAACTGTTGCCTTCCTGGTTATCATCGGGATTAGGCATTTTCTTACCCTGGAAGCTTTTTATCGCAAGATGACCTTAGCCGGAATCCCTTTACAGCTTTTCTTAAGTGTAATTACCGCTTTTGTGTTTGCCAGTATCTATATGGGGTTTCATTATTGGTTTATGTTTGGCGGCGGAATGAATAAAATCGGCCAAAAAAGAATAAAACCAGAGCATGTAAATGTGAAATGGTCTGATGTAATCGGAATGAAGCATGTAAAAGGCGAAGTCCTTGAGGTTATTAAACTGCTTAAAGACCGGGCTCAAATAAAACAAATTGGCGGAAAAATCATAAAAGGAATTATGATGATTGGCCCGCCTGGATGCGGAAAGACTTATTTAGCTAAAGCAATCGCTACCGAAACCGGCCTTCCTTTTTTATCTGCAACTGGTAGTGAATTTGTGGGGATGTTTGTCGGTACAGGTACCGCTAAAATCAAAAGCTTATTTAAAGAGGCCAGGGTGTTGGCTGACCTTCATGGCGGCTGCCTTATCTTTATCGATGAAATAGATACCATTGCCAGGAAACGGGTCGGAGTAAGCGGGATGGGCGCAGGCATTTCGCATAATGCTACGATTAACCAGCTCCTTACCGAATTAGACGGGCTGCGCCAGACAGAAAACAATATTGTGGTTATTGCCGCTACCAATATTTCCGAATCTGAGTTTGACCCGGCTCTTATGCGAGCCGGCCGTTTTGACCGCAAAATTTATGTCGAGTACCCTAACCTTGAGGACCGGCAAGAAATTATTAAATATTACCTAAATAGGGTTGGCTGTGACCGTAAGTTAAATGCCGGGGTATTGGCGAGAAAAACAGTATTTTTTTCGCCCGCAGATATTGCCAATATGATCAGAGAGGCATCTTTGGTTGCAGTAAGAAGCAAGCGTGAATCAATTACGATGAAAGATATCTCAGATGCTTACGATAGAGTTTTATTTGGCTTAAAATCGGGTTTACAGCTAAGCGAAAAAGAAAAGGTTTGGACAGCTTATCATGAAGCCGGCCATGCAATAATCGCCTATCTCCTCCATCCCACAACTGATGTGGTCAAAGCAACTATTATTCCTCGGCGGGGATTTTTAGGCTATGCTCATCCTGTTCCCCGCGAAGAAATTCACATTCCAATGAAAGATTATTTTTTATCTGAGATTAAGGTTTCTTTAGCAAGCTATGCCGCAGAGAATTTAAAATTTGGTACAACCGGCGCCGGTGTAGCCGGTGATTTTAAAAACGCCTTAGATACAGCTCAAAAAATGGTTTATATGTGGGGTATGGGTTCATCCGGGGTGATTGGTAACTTTAAAAGCGGGAACCCTTACAGCCAGAACGCATTTAATGCCTCAGGAAAAATAAAAGAAAAGTTAGATGAAGATGTGCAAAAAATTCTCGGCAACTGCCTTAAAGAAGTCCGGGATGTTTTAAATAACGAGAAAGAGCTATTTGAACATTTTGCGCAGGAGTTATTAAAGAAAGAAGAGCTCGAATATGACGAAATTGTTGATATATTTAAAAAATATGGCAAAGAAAGAGCTCAAGATAGTTCTAGTTAGCTTTTTTCTTTTGTTGCATCCAGCCTGCAAGACAACTCCAACTTATTCTCAAAAAAATATTGAACAAATTATCGAAAGGCTTTGTGAAAAAGAATTTAACTTAGAAGCTAATGCCTGGTTGGTTGAAAATACATTATGGGTTTATGTTCCTTTCGGGAAAATTTTAGATAGAACAGGAAAACCTAAAGATAGCTTTTCTGAAAATACCCGCAGAATTTTTCTCGCTCTCCAAAGGACATTTTTAAATATGAATAACCCGCCTAAGTTTTATTGTTTTGTTTTATCAGACATAAAAGATAAAGGCATTGATGTTTATCGGATTGGCTCTGTCCGGGATTTGATAAAGCTTCGGATGAATCTGATATCCTTAGAAGAATTTAATCAAAGGATGGTTTTTTTATCATTTGAAAATAAGGAAGCTTTGGGAGACAAACAAGGCAAGCATATTGCTAGATACAATATTACTTTGGGGGATTTTATTGGATACCTGGCCCAGCAAAAATTAAAGAATATTTTTTCTTCTTATTCTGAAGAAACCAAGGTTGAAAGAATAAACTCTTATTATCAGAAGGGAGAACTGGGGATAAGATTCGATATCGGCAAGGAAAAGAAAAAACAAAACATCTCCGCCCTCTTTTTAAAAGCGAAAGAAGTTGTAAAAGAATATTTAGAAATTTATAACCGGCCGGATGAAATAGTAGAGATTAAGATTCGGGATAATTCCGGCAATGAAAGCATTTTTACTCAAGCCTCGCTTTTTAATTAGCAAACAGCAAGACTGCTTATATCTCTGTCCCGCCTTCGATATAAGGCTGTAATTTTTTCTTTTTTTCCAGAGGGTCGCCTGTTGCAACGATTGTAAGGGAATCGCTTTGATAGGTTTTGCCGGCATCGACAATCTTAACCGGCTCGATTTTAAAAGTGCCGGGGTTAGGGCAGATAAGGAAGTACGTTATTTTTATTTTAGTTTTTATATTATTTTTTTGGTAGGAAAAACTTTCTGATTTTTTTGTTGAAACTATCATAAAGTCATCTAAGCCCGGCATTATTAATTCAGGGTCGTTAAAGTCTCCTTCAATAGTAATTAGATAAGAGAAGGCCTGGCCGGTTTCCAGTTTGTCTTGGCTTACCTTTACTGAAACTTTATTCTGATTTTCCTCTTGGCTCTGTCTTGCATCTTGTCCAAAAAAACCAAAGAAAACAAAAGTTGCCAAAATTAAAAAAAATCTAGATAATTTTAACACGCCTGCCTTCTATTTTTAATTTATTTTTTAAAAATAATCTTATTGCTTTAGGGTAAAGCTTATGCTCGGTCTTATGGATTTTGTTTTCAAGTTCATCTAGCTGCATGCCTTCTTCAATGGAGACGGTTTTTTGCATAATAATTGGCCCCGAATCAACTGCGTTACTGACAAAATGAACCGTAACACCGGTTATTTTACAACCATAGTTGTAAGCATTTTCTATCGCATCTTTACCGGAAAAGCTGGGAAGCAGGGAAGGGTGGATATTTAAAATTTTGTTTTTAAAATATTTTACGAAAAAAGGTGATAGAATTTTCATATAGCCCGCCAGCGCAATTAAATCGATTTTTTCTTTATCGTGGATTTCGACCAGTTTTTTTTCGTATTCTTTTTTATTTTTGAAGCTGGCCGGGTCGACAAAGATTTCTTTTATTTTATATTTTTTTGCCCTCTCTCTTACGTAGGCATCTTTTTTATCGGTAATTAGTATACATTTGCCGATACTCAAATATCCTTTTTTAACAGCCTTTATTATCGCTTCAAAATTACTGCCATTGCCGGAGGCTAGAATCGCCAGATTAGTTTTAGTTTTCATCTTTAAGCTTCCTTAAAAATTTTATATTAAATTTATTTGTATTTTTTATAAAAACTTTAACCACTCCATAGTAAATAAACATAATTAACAAAGCAAGTAAAAAGCTTATCAGTTCTCCTTTTCTTTGAAATGAAACCAAAGCTGCCACAAATATAGTCAGAGGGATAATAAACATTATAGAAATAGCAGAAATTGCTTTGCCGGTCTCAACTCCTACCTCTATTTTATCCCCTGCGCTTAAATGCAAATTATTATTGGGGAATTCAAAGATGCCCTGATTTTTATTGCAGACAGAAGCAATCCGACAACAACCGCACATTGTTTTTTTGTCTACTTTAATCAAAATTTTATCTCCTAAAACTTCTTTTACTGTAGCTATCTCTTTATGCATAGTTCAAACAAACTCTAAATTCTAAACTCTAAACCCTAAATAAATTGTATAATTCAGTAGATGTGTTTACAAATACTCAAGAAACAAAATTTTTTCGCACTGGTATGATTTTTTCTCTAAGTTTTAGCTGGAAACACAGAAAAATGCCTAAAAATCTCCTCCCAGCGCTCCGCG
>JAIPHA010000019.1 GCA_021735445.1 Candidatus Omnitrophota bacterium | reverse complement strand
CAACCGTTTTAACTCCTCCTGTGTCATTGTGATAATGTCCTCCCTTGCCATAACACCTCCTTTTTTCTAGAAGTATTATAGCAGTTAAACCGGACACTTTAACTTTGGTATAACAAGACATTATCACTTTGGGGTTACATTATTTATTTATTAGCCGCCTGAAAGATTTAAATCAAATATTAAACTGTAGCTGATATAACTTTTTATAGGCGGTATCGCTGGCTATCAGTGACTTGTGGGTGCCGGTTTCGATAATTTCTCCGTTATCTAAAACTACGATTAAATCGGCTTCTTCTACGGTAGAAAGCCGGTGGGCGATTACAAAAGTAGTTTTGCCCTTCATTAACACCGCTAATGCTTCCTTAATAAACTTTTCTGAAACAGAATCAAGCTGGCTGGTTGCTTCATCTAAAATTAAAATCGGTGCATTTTTTAAAACTGCCCGGGCGATAGATATCCTTTGTTTTTGCCCCCCTGAAAGCTTAACCCCTCTATCGCCTACAATAGTATTAAATTTATAGGGAAATTTTTCGATAAATTCATATGCATGTGCTTTTTTGGCGGCTTCGCTTATTTCTTTTTTAGTAGCCCCTTCTTTTCCGTAAGCGATATTTTCCCCTACGCTAGAATGAAAAAGTACGGTTTGTTGTGAAACTATAGAAATTAACCTTCTTAGAGGCTCTATTTTAAAGCCTTTTATGTCCTTTTGGTCGATTTTTACAACACCTGCCCCGGGGTCATAAAAGCGCGGCAATAAATTAACCAAGGTGGTTTTTCCCGCTCCCGAGGGGCCAACTAAAGCGACTACATCTCCTTTTTTTACTTTTAAATTAATATTTTTTAAAACATTCTCATCATCCGTACTATACCTAAACCAAACATTTTTAAATTCTATCGAATTTCTGATTCCTTTTATATCCTCTGCATCCGTTTTTTCTTCTATTTGAGGAGTCTCTTCTAAAATCTCATAAATCCTCGCTGATGCCGCCAAGGCTCTTTGATTAATCGCATAAACATTCGACAATTTTTTAAATGGCCTAACCATCGACATCAAATAAGCCATAAAAGCTCCAAAAATACCAAAAGAGACTCTTCCCGAAATAACTTCGTTGCCCACAACCCAGAGCACAAAAACAACTCCGATTGTCGCGGTGAATTCTGTTAAAGGAGAAATGGTAATTTCTCTTTTTATCGCTTTTAAAGTAAATTTATAATAACCATAATTTATATTCCTAAACCGCCTCATCTCATGATTTTGGCGAGAAAAAGCCTTTACAATATACATCCCGCCAATAGTATCTGCCATCAAAGAATTGAGATCAGCCATCTTCTCTTGCATGGTTTTAGTAAACTTTTTAATTCTCTTGCCCAATCTAATAACCGGAAACATAATTAAAGGAAAGAGGACAAACGATACCAAAGGTAGCTTCCAGGATATTTTAAAACCAATATAAAAAGCCAAAATCGCAAAAACGGTAACCTTCATCGACTCAAATAAAAGGTCTTTTAAGGCATAGGAAATAGCATTGGTGATAGTTCCCACATCATTGGTAATTCTTGACATCAACTCCCCCATTCTTTTACGGGCATAGAAATTCATAGAAAGCTGATGAAATTTATCAAAAAGCCGGTTTCTTACTTCATAAATTACCTGTTGGCCTACTATGTTCATAAAGTAGTTTTGAAGAAAAGTAAAAATCCCTTTTATCAAAAAAATTAGAGGGATAAAAATAACAATAATCTTTAGGAATAAAACCGGCTCGATAGAATTAAGCTTATCGATAACATTGCTTAAAAAATCGGGAAGTTCACCGGGAATAACTATCTTTTTATTGGTCAAAACCCGGTCCGAAACCGGTATAATCAACCCCAGGCTTATCCCCTCAAAGAGGGTAGTAATCCCCATACAAACAATTGCCAAAAATAACCAAAACTTTTGGCCTTTAGCAAATTTTAGTAATTTAAAATATTCTCTTAAATAATTCTTCATTAATCCGCCCCGCTTTATCTTCCTCTGCGTAATCTAAAAAGATGCTCTTACCTGAATTTGTGTAATCTGTGGTTCGGATTTTACCACATTAATTGACTTTCCTCAAGTTCTCTGATAATATAAATCTCCATGTTAAAAGCAGGAATAATTGGTTTAGGAAAACTCGGTTCTATCCATTTACGCATCTATAAAGAATCTAGGAAAATAGAAAAAATTTATCTTGTAGATACAGATAAAAAAGCCTTAAAAGAACCCGGCCTTCCTGCTTATTCAGACTATCGCAGCTTAAAGGATAAAGTAGACTTAGTAAGCATTGCCACCCCCACCTCGACTCATTTTGAAATTGCCCGTTTCTTTCTTGAAAATAAAGTTCCTGTTTTGGTCGAAAAACCGATCACCAAAAACACCCAAGAAGCCAAAAAACTTATCAGAATTGCTCAAAAAAATAAAACTCTTATTTTCGTCGGCCATGTCGAACGCTTCAATAGCGCTTACCTAAAAGCTAAAGAAACCATTAAAAACCCTTTATTTATCGAATGCCACCGGCTCAGCCCCTATCCCCACCGTTCGCTTGACATAAGTGTGGTGCTTGATTTAATGATTCACGATTTAGATATAATTCTCGATTTAGCCTCCGATAAAATAAAAAAAATCGAAGCAAAAGGAGTCAAAGTGCTTTCAAGCACCGCAGATATTGCTAACAGCAGAATAAGTTTTAAAAATGGCTGTGTAGCCAATATAACCTCATCGCGTATCTCTTTGAAAAAAGAAAGGAAAATAAGAATATTTATGCCTAATAAATATGTCTCTATCGATTATGCAAACCAAAGTGTTGATGTTTATCAAAAACAAAAAAATAAAATATCCCAGCAAAATTTAAAAATAGACAAAGAAGAACCTTTAAAAAAAGAAATTAACCATTTCATTGAACTGGTAAATAAAAAAAGTTTTGATATCTCCTCTGCTCAAGGGGCCAAAAACGCGTTATTGGCCGCAGCAGAAATTGAAAAAATCATCAAAAAATCCTAGTTTTAAAAAGTAGTAGATCCATCAATACTTAAAATAGTAAAAATAATTTATAAATAATTAACGGATTTTGTTGTCAAACAAAAGCTATTAAATTAAAAGATGAAAAAAATAGTTATCATTGCCGGTGATACATCCGGCGACCTTTACGGAGGAAATCTTGCCGGAAAAATAAATAAACAGTTTGGCTCTTGCCAAATATATTCCTTCGGCGGAAAAACTTTGGCGAAGAATTCGAATCAACTCATAGATTTAGTATCTCACTCCGTCTGTGGGTTAATTGAAGTGCTATCGTCTTTAAGTAAATTCAAAAAGCTGTTCAATCAAACTCTTGCCCAAATCGAAAAAATCCAACCTGATTTAATAATCCTGATAGATTTTCCTGACTTTAATCTTGCTTTAGCCAAAAAAATAAATCATAGAGTCCCGGTTTTTTATTATGTCAGCCCCCAAGTTTGGGCCTGGAGAAGAAAACGGATAAAAGTAATTAAAAAATATACTACCAAAATGATTCCGATTTTTAACTTCGAAAAAGAACTTTACCAAAAAGAAAATATGGATGTAGCCTTTTTCGGGCATCCTCTTTTGGAAATAATCGGCCAAGAAAGAATCAAAAAAGAAAAAATAATTTCTTTTTTGCCCGGATCGCGAAAAAACGAGATAAAGCATCACCTTAAACTTTTAGCTAAAACAAAAGAAATTTTAGAAAATAAACTGCCCGGCTACAAATTCCAAGTTTTAAAACCAAGCGGTGTAAATGATGAATTATATAAAGAATTTAAAAAAGAAGAAATCTTTAACCATTCTTACCCGGTTTTGGCAAAATCAAAATTTGTAGTTGCAGCCTCAGGCACCGCCACTATAGAAACAGCGATTTTAGAAATTCCCTACATAATAATTTATAAAATAAATAAGTTAAGCTGGTATATATTAAAAAGAATTATAAACACAAAATATGCGGGAATGTTGAATATCTTGGCTAACCGGCAAATCGTGCCTGAGCTGCTTCAGAATAAAGCTACGCCTGCTAATATTGCTAAAGGTGTTTTAAATTATCTTGGTAGTGACAGCGATTACGAATCCTTTAGAAAAGAGTTAAAAACCGCCAAACAATTGCTTGCACCCTATAATGGAATTACAAAATTCGCCGGATATATCGGCAAATATCTCAACTTAGAAGAAATAAAAAAAGATAAAATATAATTTAGCAAGATTAATATCTTTATCTGTGTTTCTGTTTTCTTTTAATGAAGTTATAAATAGTCAAAATAGCAGCCGGAGTAATTCCGCTAATCCGAAAAGCCTCTCCTAATGATCCAGGCCTAAATTTAATTAACTTTTCTCTGACTTCCTTCGATAAAGAATCTATTTGAGAATAATCCACCTTTGCTAGTTTAATCTTGTCTAAATTTTTCAGTTCTTTAAGCCACGTTTTTTCCCGGCGGAGAAACCCTTCGTATTTAGCGGCTATCTCAATTTCTGATTTAACTTCAATCGGGATTATGCCTTTTTTTATTTCCTTATTCACCTCAAAAAAGGTAACCTGCGGTTCACGCAATAGGTCAAATAAAGTTTTTCTATTAGCTCTTTTCTTGCTTCTTCTCTTTTTAAGTTCTCCGCTAATCTCTTCGACCTGTTTTTTCTTATCTTCTATTAATTGATAATCTTGTTTTTTCAATAATCCCAATCGATACCCTAATAAGCCAAGGCGAAGGTCAGCATTGCTCTCGCGCAGAGAAAGACGGAATTCAGAGCGGGAAGTAAACATCCGATATGGTTCATCAGTGCCTTTTTTTATTAAGTCATCGATTAAAACTCCGATATATGCCTGATTCCTTTTGAGGATAAATGGCTTTTTCCCTCGTTCGGCTAAAGCGGCATTGATCCCGGCAATTAAACCCTGAGCAGCCGCTTCTTCATAACCGGTAGTCCCGTTAACTTGTCCGGCAAAAAATAAACCTGAATATTTTTGTGATTCGAGAGTAGGAAAAAGCTGACGCGCGTCAATCAACCCGTGCTCAATTCCATAACCGGGCCTAAACATTCTTGCATCCTCTAAGCCGGCTATCGAATGAATAAATTTTAGTTGAACCTCTAAAGGCAATGAAGTCGAAATACCGTTGGGGTAAACCTCAAAAGAATCAATCCCTTCCGGCTCAATAAAAATTTGATGTTTATCTTTTTGAGGAAACTTTACAATCTTGTCTTCTAAGGAAGGGCAGTACCTGACCCCTTGGGATTTAATTTTACCGGCATAAAGCGGCGAATTTTTAAGATTATTCTTTATAATTTTATGAGTTGTTTTATTGGTATAGGTAATAAAACAACTTCTCCTGTTTTTATTAATTTTTTTATTAAAAAACGAAAAAGGAGAAACATCATCTTCGGGAGGTTGTTCGCGCATTTTACTAAAATCAATTGTTCTTTTGTCCAGGCGGGCGCAAGTGCCGGTTTTAAAATGTTTTGTCCTAAAACCGAGTGATTTGATAGAATCAAACAATTTATCGCTTGAGCTTTCCGATATCCTCCCGCCGGAAAAAGAATGCAGGCCAATATGAATTTTACTTTTTAAAAAGGTTCCCACCGCGATGACTACGCAATCCGAGAAAAAATCCTGGCCAAGGTTAGTCTTAACTCCCAAAACCTTTTTGCCTCTTCTGATAATCTTTTCTACCTTTGCCTGAAGAATATCTATGTTTGTATTTTCTTCTAAGTATTTTTTTGCTAACTGCGGATAGAAAAACATATCCACCTGAGCCCGGGTTGCCCAAACGGCTTTACCTTTACTTTTATTTAAAATTCTATAACCAATTGCAGCCTGGTCGGTAATCTTTCCCATCAACCCGCCCAAAGCGTCTACTTCCTTTACCAATGCCCCTTTGGCCACTCCCCCCACAGCCGGATTGCAGGAAAGTTTTCCGATTGAATCAATGTCTGAGCTAATCAGCAATACCGAACAACCCATCTTAGCCGAAGCCGAAGCCGCTTCAATCCCCGCATGGCCTCCTCCTACTACGATTACCTTATATTTTTTCATACCGTAATCAAATATCAGTTATAGATTCAGAAATTTTCTCTTTATTCAAAATTTTTTTAACCTGGGAATAAATCTCAGAAAGGCTGCCTGAGGCGTCAACGGCTTTAATCCGGCTCGGTTGGCGCCGGGATAATTCCAAAAAACCTTCGCGCAGCTTTTTGTGGAAGGATAAAGGGCGTGACTCAATTCTGTCTTTTTTCATTAATCTGCTTAACCCAACTTCAACATCTACATCCAAAAATAAAGTCAAATCGGGTTTTATGCCGAAAGAAAAAAGCTCTACGGATTTTTCGGCGATTTTTCCCAAACCTAACGCATATCCCTGGTATACTAAAGTAGAATCATAAAAACGGTCACAAATAATAATATCAAACTTGGATAAATCCTCTTTTAGCCTTTCTTCAATCAACTGGACTCGGGCTGCCAGATAAAGTAAAAGTTCAGCATAAGCCGAAAGCGCCATCTCTTTTTTATCTAATAAAATTTTCCTTATCTCTTCGCCAATCTTAGTAGAACCCGGCTCACGGTAGACTTGAGTTTTTATTCCTTGTTTTTTAAAATAACTCTCTAAAAACTTAATCACGCTGCTTTTACCGCAGCCTTCTAAGCCTTCGACTGTGATAAATGCCGCTTTTTTTTCTTTTACTTTCTCCGCCATACAGTACCCTCTTTTGTATCTTCTAATATAATCCCTTTCTCTAAAAGCCGGCTGCGAATTTGATCTGATTTATCGAATTGTTTTTGATTCCTATAGAGATTACGTTCTGCTATAAGTTCTTCCACCTTACCTTTAGTTATCCCTTCTAGTTTCTTTTTAGAAAAATCAAATCCAAAAACGCTTGCTATCTGATCTAGAGCCTGCCGGTAATAGGTTAAATTTTTATTCTTTTCTTTAGCCTCGCCGGCCAGCTCTCCGTTTATCCGGTTTACTAAATCAAATAATACCGCAAGCCCTTTAGGCATATTAAAATCGTCATCCATTGCTTCGATAAAATTCTGTTTATAATTTTTAATTTTACTATTGGGCCTTGAAAGAGGCGGTTTTGGCTTTTCATTTTTTAAGAAATTTTCCAATCTTTCTTTCGATATCTTAATGTGTTGATAAGCTTTTTGCGCTTCCTCCATTTTCTGCCAGGAAAAATCAATAGATGACGAATAATGCGCCTGGAGATAAAAAAGCTTTAAAGCGTTAGCCGGGTATTTATCCAAAACATCGGAAATCTTGATGAAATTACCTAATGACTTAGACATCTTTTGGCTATCGATAGTTAAAAGCCCATGGTGTATCCAGTAATTTGCAAAATTTTTACCGGATAAACTTTCTGCCTGAGCCGCTTCATTTTCATGATGGGGAAAAATCAAATCCCTGCCTCCTCCATGGATATCCAGAGTGTTTCGCTTTAGATATTTCTGGCTCATAACTGAACATTCAATATGCCAGCCGGGCCTGCCTCTGCCCCAGGGGCTATCCCAACCAGGTTCTTGGAGTTGAACTATTTTCCAAAGGGCAAAATCAAGAGGGTCTCTTTTGTTTTCGTCTGATTTAATTCTTCCCGAGCTAGCGATATCATCTATTTTTTGTCCGGATAATTTGCCGTAACCCTTAAATTTTCTCACCTCAAAATAAACGCCGCTATTGGTTTTATAGGCATAGCCCTTATCGATTAATTCCTTTATATAAATAATCATATCTTCGATATTTTCAGTCGCTTTAGGTTCAAAATCAACCGGCCTCAAGCCTAAATTCTCCACATCTTTTCTATAAAGCTTTATATACCTGTCAGATAATTCCTTCCAGCCAACTCCGGCTTGTTTGGCTTTATTGATAATTTTATCATCGATATCGGTAATATTGCGGACAAAATTCACCTTGTATCCCTTAAATTCCAAATAACGGCAAATAACATCGAAAACATACAAAGACCGGGCATGCCCAATATGACAATCATCATAGACTGTCACCCCGCAGCTATACATTTTAATTTTCTTTCCTTCTACCGGTTTAAAATCCTGCTTTTTTTTAGTTAATGAATTATAAATTTTTATCATCTTAAACACTTTTTAATAAAACTACGGCTAAACAGCTTAATGCGCCGACGCCCCCTAAAACTTCTTTTTTTTCTTTTGATTTTATCTTTAAATTAATATCGGATATTTCAAAAATATCTCTTAATGACTTGGTGATATCTTTCTTATAAGAAACTAATCTAGGCTTTTCGGCTACTAAAGTAATATCGATATTTTCTATTTTGTAGTTATTCTTTATTTTTGCCAAAATAGTTTCGGTAATTCTTTTACTCTCGATACCCTGGTTTTTTTTATCGGAAGGAGGAAAATAATCTCCGATATCGCCTAAACAAGCCGCTCCGCAGATTGCATCCGATACCGCATGCAAGGCTACATCTCCATCTGACACTGCCTTGAGCCCAAAACCGCAATTTATTTTAGCCCCGCCCAAAAGCATGAAATCTTTTTTTTCTGTAAACCTATGCAGGTCATACCCTAAGCCAACTTTATATTTTTCCATATTTTTCTACCGCCTTAGCTAAATCAATATCTTCTCGATAGGTTAGCTTAAAATTGAATAAATCCCCCTCAACTACTTTTACGGGATGGCCGGTTTTTTCAAAAAGTTGAGCCGAGTCAGTTATTCGAAGCCGTTGATATTTCTTATAGGCGGCTTTGATCAAATCCTTCCTGAACCCTTGAGGAGTCTGAATCGAAAAAATATTATCTCTTTCTAATGTTTTTTTTACCAACCCCCCCTCTATCTGCCTTAAGGTATCTTTGGTTTTTATCCCCGGGATTACCGCCGGATAATTTTTTAACTCTTTAATTACCTTTAAGACTGTTTGTTTTTTAACAAAAGGACGGGCGCAATCATGGATTAAAACATAACTTAGGTTGCTCTTTATCTTATTTAACCCATTTAACACAGACTGCTTTCTTGTTTTGCCGCCTTCTGCCAAAACGACTCCTTGGCCGGATATAAACTTATCTGCAAATTTAAAATGCTTTTTTTGAAGGACCAGCACAACCTGTTTAATCGAGCCGACAGTTAAAAAAGTTTCAAGGCTATAGCTAAAAAGAGGCCTGCCTGCCAAAGAAATATTTGCCTTAGCCTGGCCCATCCGCCTGCCAAAACCTGCACCAACGATTACGGCTCCAACTTTCATATTGTTATAATTGATAATTTATCAGTTATCAAATGCCTTTAGCTATTCAATTTAGTAAATATAATCCTGCCGCTTGGATTTTGCAGCACCGATGAAACTTCCACATTGACGGTTTTACCGATCAACCGTTTGCCACCTTCGACCACCACCATTGTTCCGTCTTCTAAGTATCCTACTGCTTGATTACGTTCTTTGCCTTCTTTTACCAGTTTTAAATTAAAGGTATTGCCTGTAACCAAAGAAGGTTTCAAAGCATTAGCCAAATCATTTATATTTAATACTTTTACACCCTGAAATTGGGCAATTCGGTTAAGATTATAATCTGTAGTTAACACTTTCGCATTGTGCTTTTGCGCAAATTTAATAATTTTTTCATCAACAGTTTTAACTACTGATATTTCTTCTTCTGTAACTTCGATTCCAATATTCGGCTGCTTCTTTAAATCATGTAATATCTCTATTGCTCTTTTCCCTTTTTGCCGTTTCATATGATCTGCCGAATCGGCCAAAGCGTGCATCTCATTTAGGACAAAACGAGGAATAATAAATTTTGCTTCAACAAAACCAGTTTTAACAATATCCAAAATCCTCCCGTCGATAATACTGCTTGTATCAACAATAATCTCTTCTTCTTGTAATTCCCCTCTTTTAAACTTGACATAAGGAATAACAATATTAAATTCATCCTGGCCTTTCAGCCCCAAGGTTAAACCCAAATAAACAAAAACAATTGTAACAAATAGTTTTATATTGCTTAAAAAATGAGAAGGTATATTTTCCGGAAGGGGAAATTGGGAAAGCGCTAAGCTAAATATAGCAGAAAGAAATAAACCAAGTAAAATTCCAAATACTGCGCTGCTTAACCCTTTTAGTGAAATTTTACGGCCGGCAATCTCTAGCAACACAACAAAAACACCGACTCCAAAACCAACTGCTGCGGATAATAAAGAATCCCCCTTGCCTAAAGAAAATCCCATTAACATAAAAACAAAAACGAAAAATATCCTTAAAAAAATCAATACCCACATAAAACCTCCTTACATCTAATAGCCGAAATAACCAATAATCAAGGAACAAGACACAAACAAATCCCAAAATTCAATAATCAAATATCAAACTAATATATTTTGTTTGTCTATTGGAATTTGGATATTGGTTATTATTTGATTATTGTTTCTTGTATCTTGGTTATTTCATCTTATTTGTAAAAATTTTATTATACACATCTCCTAAATTAGAAAATGATTGAACTTGATCAACAAACCTTTTATCAACTTCCTTCTTATTGGCTTCGGGTATATAGCAATATTTAAAATCTGCCCGGCTTATTTCTTTCAGCCTTGAGTTTATATCTCTAACCCGCCTCAACTCTCCGCCTAAACCTATCTCTCCGGCAAAAACAATTTCGGCCGGGACTTTTTTTTCTAAAAAACTCGATATAATCGCAACCACCGCCCCTAAATCTGCGGCCGGGTCATTTATCCGTAACCCCCCTGCCACATTTAGGAAAATATCTTCCCCGGATATCGGAACTTTAAGCCGTTTTTCGACTATTGCCACTAAAAGCGAGAACCGATTAAAATCAAAACCTAGGCTTCTTCTTCTTACAGTTCCAAAAGTTGCCCGGCTAACTAAAGATTGTAATTCAACCAAAACAGGCCTGAGGCCTTCCAGAGGGCAAATCACACAACTACCTGAAGAAGATTCTCTTCTATGCGGCAAAAAAACATCGTTAGTTTTTTTAACTTCAGTTAAACCGGTTGAAGTCATGTCAAAAACCGCTATATCACCGGTCGGGCCGAATCTATTTTTAATAGACCGCAAAATTCTATAGTTAGAAAGTGTCTCGCCCTCAAAATAAAGCACGCTATCTACTATATGTTCAAGCAGTTTAGGGCCGGCAATGGCTCCCGACTTAGTTACATGCCCTACTATAAATACTACCACGCCTAATGTTTTCGCTACTTGAGTCAAATAATCTGCGCAGCTCCTTATCGACAGAACACTTCCTTTTGCGCCGCCGGCAAAAGAGCTAGTCATCACCTGAATAGAATCTATAACCACGAACTTAAACTCGCCTTCTTCGACATTTTTGTAAATATTTTCTACTCTTTCTTCGTCACTGATATAAAGTTTTTCAGGACTGACATTTTTTAAACGTTGAGCGCGCACCCCGATTTGCTGCGGCGATTCTTCGGCGCTTACATAGATAGTTTTGCCTTCCCTGGATAATCTTGAAGCTACTTCCAAAAGAAGCGTAGATTTTCCTATCCCGGGCTCACCGCCGATTAAAACGACTTGGCCAGAGACCAACCCGCCGCCTAAAAGACGGTCAAATTCAGAAAAACGCGTCTCTATCCTGGCTTGTTTTACCCCGCTGACGTTTTTAAGCAAGCGAGGAGGCGCCTTGGTTTTAGCCTTTAACTTATTCGCTGCGCTGCCACTGGATTTTTGCAAAAAAGTTTCCCAGCCTCCGCAATTAGGGCACTTCCCCATCCACTTTACCGATTGATATCCACACTCACTACATATATACATAATATTAAAGTCACAAGTAATGATGTCACATGTCACAAGTTAACATGTGGCTTATGACTTATGACTTTTAGCTGTTTAAGCTCTTACTATCACCTGTCTTTGGGTTTATACAATAACTTCCAAGGATTCTTTTTTATATCTGCGATAAACTCCTCAGTTTCTTGATACAAAGAATCATCGTAAAATAATTTTCCCACAGTGCCTTTTTTATTCCTTACGTCTTTAATTAATCCTTTCGCCTCTATGCTGATGTCTTCTAAATTCTTCATGGTATTTTCCAAAGATTCTTTAATCTCGCCTTCTTTTACAAAATCCCTTAATTCACCCATAGTTTTGCTGAAATTAGAAAATAATTTGAATAAAGGAACAGGAGATATCCCCTCGACAATTTCCCCTTCCTTTATATATTGAGAAAAATTATCCGGCGGCGTAATCTCAAGATATTTTTCCCCGAATAAACTCAAGCTGTTTATAAAAAAATACGAACCCTTGGGGATTTTAATTCCTCTTTGAACATTAACTTTAACTTGGACATAAGAGCCATCATCCTTATTTAATACCACAACCTCTTTAACCTCGCCGATATCTACCCCGCAAAAACGCACCGGGGAAGCCCTTTTCATCCCCTCGGCAAAATCAAAAATAACTTTTATTTTATAACCCGACCTGAATAAACTAAAATCCTTAATTGAAACCAAAGCTATAAATAACAAAAACAACCCTACAACAAAAAAAACCCCTATCTTTATATAAGAAAGCCTCTTTTTTACTTCCCATAGATTTTTAGCCACCTATCCCCCCTTTTTTATCTAGTCCATAGTTTTGGACTTTGGACTTAACATTATACTTCCATCTCCTTTATCGGGCCTCCGGAAGCGCCCTGGATAAACTGGAGTAAACGTTTATCGGTTGTGTTTTTTACATCCTGGCTTTTGCCTTCAAAAATAATCTCGCCCCCCAATAAAAAAGCTATACGATCAGCTATTTTTAAACCAGTCTCTAAATCATGGGTCACCACTACCGAAGTTATCGAAAGGCGGTTATGTAAATCTTTTATTAAAGAAACAATTTTATCTACTGCGATAGGGTCAATTCCTGTAGTAGGTTCATCATAGATGATAATTTTAGGGTCATAGATAATTGCCCGGGCAATAGCAACTCTTTTGCGCATCCCCCCGCTTAATTCATAAGGATACGCATCCTCGATACCGCTCAATCCGACTAAAGCAAGAGTTTGAGTAACCTTTTTGCGCATTTCTCTCCTGCTCATTTTAGTATGTTGTTTGAAGAAAAAACTTACATTTTCCCAAACCGTTAAAAAATCAAAAAGCGCGCTATTTTGAAATACCAAACCAAATTTGAGCCTAATCTTTTCCAGCTTCGCTTTAGTTAGCTGGGTAATTTCCTGGCCATCAATAAATATAGTGCCTGAATCCGGCCGAAGCAGCCCTAAAATTGTCTTAAGCAAAACAGTTTTACCCGCTCCGCTTCTTCCAATCAACAAAAAGGTTTCACCTTTGTTTACTTTTAACTTTACACCTTTAAGAACGCTTTTTTCCCCAAAGGATCTTTTCACATCATTTAATTTAATCATTTCTTTGTTCATATAAAATAAAAAAATGCTGTTAGTATACAATCAAAAACTATAATTAAGATAAAAGAACGCACTATCGAACGGGTTACGACCTTGGATACATCTATCGAAGAACGGGGCCGGAAACCCTCAAAACAACAAATAAAAGCAATAATACTTCCGAAAAATACGCTTTTTACTAAACCGCTTACCACATCAATCAAACCTAATGATTCTAATGTCATCCTCATATACAGGCCAAAAGGCATCGCAAACTTAAGCGAACCAACTAAATATCCTCCGAATATCCCCAATAAATCGGCATAGATAACCAAAATCGGTAAACATATCAATAAAGCAATAAATTTAGGAACAACCAGGTAATCAATAGGTTCGACGCCAAAGACTTCCAAAGCGTCCACTTGTTCGCTAATTTTCATTGAGCCGATCCCGGCTGTAATAGACGCTCCGCTCCTTGCGGCAACGATTAAAGCCGCTATCACCGGCCCCAGCTCTCTCACTAAAGATAGTGCCACCAACGAAGCAAGATGAATCTCTGATTTAAACTGCTGCAATTGATAAGCAGTCTGAAAAGCGATAATCATTCCGATAAAAAGAGCTATTAGAGAGACCAAGAAAAAACTATCTATCCCCACAAAAATTATTTCCCGGCCTAAAGATTTAAAGTCTCTTTTTTTGGCAAACAACCAATAAAATATATCTTTTATAAAATAAATAATATTTCCGATATAGCAAAAAAAATCTTCGATTTGGGTTAGCAAAAACATTTTTTTAAAATTCCTTTCTATTTTCAACTCCTAAAATTGTTTTTTCTTCTTGCATTCTTAGCTTTAGAAAATTATCATCTTTTAAATTATACCTTAGTTCCGTGCCCCCTTCTTCCCTGGGCTCTGCGTCTATCTTAACATCGAATTTATCGTCTATTTGTTTTTTTAAGCCTACCTCTTCTTTCCGGCCAAAAATTTGCCATCCATCCACAAATAATTTCTGGGAAACAAATTCCACTCCCGGGAAAAAAGTTTCTGAGTTTCTTATATCCAGATCTCCCTTTAGCTCAAAAACGCTCCCCTCCTCAAGAAGGACTTCGGCGTCAGTTACGTTAAATACAGGAGGGGTCCCCAAAAAACTGCATCTTAATTTTTTAAAAGAAACCCCCTCATAAACACCATTAGAAATTGTAAAATTTCCGCTTATTAAAAGGCTATCAAAATCTCCCCATGCTTTTACCTCAAGGTTGATACCCCCCTTTAAATCCTTTGTATCCTCCTGCCAATTACCTCCAAAGCTGAAAAGAATTTTTTCCTTTTTTAGGTCAACGGTTCCTGATCCAAAAAATTTAGGAGACTTAAACTGCTCGATAAATAAAATATTCCCCTTTTTACTTAAAACCGCTTGGGCATTATCTATCTTCCTTTCTCCTAAACTTATATCTTTTCCCTGCAATATAAATACCGATTTTCCGTTTTCTTCGACAATCCGGTAACTGAAATCCCCAAATAGTGGGTAGTTGTCGATATTTATATCGGCTACTTTAATCTTTTTTTGGCTTAAATCAAGTTCTACATAACCGGAATATGCCCTATTTTCTCCTAAAAAAGAAAAAAGCAAGCACGAAAAAAAAGAAACTAAAAAAATTTTCATTCAAACTTTAACGACTGCCCTTTTTTTAGCGCTTTTATAGTAATCGGTTTTTCTTTTGCCTCCTTTATCCGTTTTGAAAACCTTCCGCTAATTATGTCTTCGGCTAAAGGATCTTCGACAAATCTCTGGATAACTCTTTTTAAAGGCCTGGCTCCGTAACTAGGGTCAAAACCTTTTTCGATAAAAAGCTCTTTGGCCCCGGGAGTAAGAGTTACTATAAACCCTTGCTCCTTAAGCCGTTGGTTTACATATGCTATTTCAATTTCAACTATTTTTTCCAGCGACTTCTTATCCAGAGATCTAAAAACAGTAATCTCGTCTAAACGGTTTAAAAATTCCGGTTTAAAGGTTTTTTTAACTTCATCCAGCAAAGATGACTTCATCCCTTCATAATCTATATCGTTGTTCTTGGTCTTAAACCCCAGTGACCCTTTCTGGCGGATAATATCTGCGCCTACATTTGAAGTCATAATTAAAATCACATTTCTAAAATCTACCGGACGGCCGTAGCTATCGGTTAAGCGCCCCTCTTCTAAAATTTGCAGCAAAAGGTTGTATACATCCGGATGGGCTTTTTCTATCTCATCCAGCAAAACTACCGAATACGGCCTGCGCCTTACTCTTTCGGTCAACTGGCCTCCTTCTTCATACCCTACATAACCGGGAGGAGCTCCTACCAGCCTTGATACGTTAAATTTTTCCATATATTCGCTCATATCTAACTGAATTAGCGCCTCCTCATTGCCGAACATAAATTCTGCCAAAGCTCTGGCTAAGAGAGTCTTGCCTACTCCGGTGGGCCCTAAAAACATAAAAGAACCAATCGGCCGGCGCGGTTCTTTAACTCCGGCTCTGGCTCTTCGCACCGCTCGGGAAATTGCCTTAATCGCTTCATGCTGGCCGATAACCTTTTTGGATAAAATATCTTCCATCTTCATCAGCTTCTCTGACTCTTTTTGTTCTAGGCGGTAAGTCGGGACCCCGGTTACCTGCGAAACCAATTGAGCAATATCTTCTTCCTTTACCTCGGGTGAAATTTTGTCTCTTTTTTTACTCCATTCTTTTCTTACATTATCAAGTTCAAGGCGAAGTTTTTTTTCTTCGTCCCTTAATTTAGCAGCCTGCTCAAAATCCTGCTGCCTGATAAAAGCTTCTTTTTCCCTGATTATTTCAGCAATTTTTTCTTCTAATTTTTTAATTCCGTCAGGTGTGGTCAATTTTGCCAGGCGGGACCTTGCGCCGGCTTCATCGACTAAATCGATAGCTTTATCCGGCAAGAATCTTCCTGAAATATAGCGATCCGAAAATTTAGCGGCAGCTTGGAGAGACTCATCGGTAAATTTTACTCTGTGATGGGCCTCATATTTGTCCCTTAAGCCTTCTAAAATTTGGATAGTTTCAGAAACGGTATTTGGTTCGACAAAAATCATCTGAAAACGCCGCGCCAAAGCTGCATCTTTTTCAATATGCTTGCGGTATTCATCAAGAGTCGTAGCTCCGATACACTGAATCTCTCCTCTGGATAGAGCCGGTTTTAAAATATTTGATGCATCGATTGCCCCTTCTGCCGCGCCGGCTCCCACTAAAGTATGAAGCTCGTCAACAAAAATAATTACGTCTTTGGAACGTTTAATCTCTTCCATAACAGCTTTTATCCTTTCCTCGAATTGCCCTCTATATTTTGTCCCCGCAATCATTAAAGCTAAATCAAGAACGACTATTCTTTTATTGCGCAAAATTTCGGGAACATCGCCTCTGACTACACTCTGAGCTAATCCTTCCACTATCGCAGTTTTACCCACCCCTGCTTCACCCAGCAATACAGGGTTATTTTTCGTCCGGCGTGACAAAACCTGGATAACTCTTTCGATTTCGGCTCGACGCCCGATAACCGGATCTAATTCTCCTTCTTTTTGCAATTTAGTAAGGTCTCTCCCAAAAGAGTCTAAAGCGGGAGTCTTTGAGGCGCTTTTTTTCGTCTGGCTATGGCTGGCTCCGGCTGTTCCGCCTAAAAGAGCAGAAATCTCATTTTTTGCTTTCCTTATATCTACGCCTAAGGAAAAAAGAACTTGGGAAGCAATACCCTCTTCTTCGCGAAGTAAACCTAATAAAATATGTTCTGTGCCGATATAATTATGCCCTAAGCTCCGGGCCTCTTCGGTTGCCAACTCTAAAGCCTTTTTAGCCCGGGGCGTAAAAGGAATATCGCCTAACACCGATGCTGCGGCTCCTGGTGACATCAACTTTTCAATCTCGGCCCTTAGGCGCCCTATGTCCATACCTATATTTTGTAAAACCGCGCAAGCCACACCTTCACCTTCTCTGATTAAGCCTAAGAGAATATGCTCTGTGCCTATATAATCATGATTAAACCTTCTCGCTTCTTCTTTTGCTAAAACTAATACCTTTCTGGCCCGTTCAGTAAATCGATTAAACATCTTACCTCCTCATTAAAAATACAATTATTTAGCGAATACCTTCCTATATCTGGTATTTTACGCCGTCTTCTTTGGTTAATTTTTGAAACTCATCCATTATTTTTTTAGCGATTTTACCCGGTTTTCCATCTCCTATCTTTCTCCCGTCAACTTTAACCACAGGCACAATTTCTGCAGCGGTCCCAGTTAAAAATGATTCGTCGCTGATATAGAATTCATGCCGGGTTAAAACATGCTCATGAGTAGGAATTTTGAGCTTTTTAGAAATATCTAAAACAGTATCTCTGGTTATCCCCCGTAAAGTCCCCATACATTGAGGCGGCGTAAAAAGCTCGCCTCTTTTAACTACAAATATATTTTCTCCGGTACACTCGGCAACATAACCAAGATGATCCAGCATTAATCCTTCCTGATGGCCGGAATTTATCGCTTCAATTTTAGCCAAAACATTATTTAAATAGTTTAAAGATTTTATCTGGGGGTTTACCGCCTCGCATAGATTCCTTACTGTAGGGACAGTTACAATCTCCATTCCTTCTTTATAAAGCTTATTAGGAAAAAGCGATATTTTATCGGCGATAATAACTAAAGTCTGATTGCCCCGGCATTTTCTTGGATCAAGCCCGAGGTCGCCTTCGCCTCTGGATAAAATAACTCTGATATAAGCATCTTTTAATTTATTAGCTTTAACTGTTTCCACTATGGCTTTTTCCATTTCCTCTTTGCGCAAAGGAACATTAATCATTATCGAATGAGCCGATTCATAAAGACGGTCTATATGTTCTTTTAGTTTAAAAATTAATTTATTATAGGAACGAATCCCTTCGAATACGCCATCTCCATAAAGATATCCATGATCAAAAACCGAAATTTTCGCTTTCGATTTATCAACTAATTTACCATTAAGATATACTTTCATTTTTGCCTCCCTCTTCGGTTAAGCGCCCGCCTTCGATAAACACCATTTGCTTACCGCTCTCTGCCAACTTTATATTATGGGTTACCAAAATTATCGTTACTTTATCATCCTTATTTATCTTTTCTAATAATAATTTTATCCTCTCCTGAGACTCATGGTCTAGGTTGCCGGTTGGCTCATCGCACAAAACAATAGAAGGCTTATTTAATAAAGCTCTGGCAATGGCAACTTTTTGCTTCTGTCCTCCGCTTAGTTGAGAAGGATAAGAATTTTTTCTTTCTATTAACCCAAAATATTCTAACAACTGAGCGGCTCTTTGGAAAGAATATTTTTTTTTCATTTTCAGTCCCGCCAAAGCAATATTTTCTAAAATATTCAGCTCCTCAATCAAATAATAAAATTGAAAAACAAAACCAATAGTTTTATTGCGCCAATTAGCTAATTTATTTTCTTTTTGATTGTAAATATTTTTATTCTGATAAAGGACCTCCCCTTTATCCGGAGGCAAGATCCCTCCTAAACTATGCAAAAGAGTCGACTTGCCTGCTCCGGAAGGCCCGACAATTGACAAAAAATCCCCCTTTTTTAGAGAAAAATTAATACCCTCAACAGCCCTGACTTGATAATCATGGCTTTGATAACACTTAGTTAAGTTACGTACTTCAATCAGCTTATTCATAGCGCAGCGCCTCAGTCGGGCAAAGCCGGCAGGCCCTTAATGCCGGCCAGATACTTGATAAAAAAGAGATAAATACCGCTACCAAACTAATAACTAATACTTCCTTCAAATCTACGCTTATAGGGAGATATTCTGTAAAAAAAATCTCTTCCGGAAGCTTGATAAAAGGATACTTTTCTAAAAGATAACAAGCGCCTAACCCTAAAGCTGCTCCGCTCAAAGAGCCAATTATCCCTAAGATTAAACCTTGTAAAGTAAATATAGATAAAATTTTCCGGCTGGTAAAACCGATTGATTTTAAAACTCCGATATCTTTTGTTTTCTCAACCACTTTTACGGTTAAGGTAGCAAAAATATTAAAAGAAGCAATCACAATAATTAAAGTCAAGATTATAAACAAAGCTATTTTTTCTAACCTTAAAGTAGCAAATAGTTCTTGATTCGAGCCGGTCCAGGTTGAAATTGCTACCTCGGGATTATTTTTCGATATTCTTTTGGCCAGTTGATCTGCTTTAAAGGGTTCTTTTATCCTTAATCCTAAAAAAAGATGATAGTTAGGCGAAAGATTTTTTGCCTCCTCTAAATCGGTGACTGCGTAATAATTGTCGACATCATATAAACCGGTTTCAAAATAACCCCTAATCCGGCCCTTCTCTAAAGACAGCCTTTTCTTTAGGGGGTAGAATTCAATTGAATCATCTAAGTAAAATCTCCTCCGCAGCCCCTTGCCGATAAAAAAACCAGAATTCGTAAGCTCTTCTTCTATGTATTTTGAAAAGAAATTTTCTCCCTTGTTCTGGCCTAATTCAAAACCCCTTACCACCAAAGGAGTAATCGTATCGTCAAATTTTGCAAAAATTTGAGTCCTTACCGATAAAGAAGCATCTTCTACTTCTTTATTTTTTTCCATTTTGCCTTTTAAATCAGAAAGAATATTCTCATCGGCTGAATCCAAGGTAATATGGTACCTGAATTTCATTATTCTTTGAATTAAAGATCCGTCTATTCCATTTACGATTGAAACTGCCACAATCACTGTAGCGACCCCTAAAATAATCCCTGTAACCGACATTATCCCGATAAAGGATAGATGGCGGGCTTGGCCCCGGAAAAGATAACGAAAGGCGAGAAAAATTTCTGTTAACATATTTTATTAAAAATTAAAAGAAACGCTTCTATTTTCTATAACAAGACTGTTAGGCGACAGAACAATCGTCATTTCCTTCCTTTGTCTTTAAAAGAGGGAAAAGGATTACGTCCCGAATAGAAGGCTGATTGAGAAGAATCATGACCAATCTATCTATTCCGATACCCAAACCAGTTGCCGGTGGCATGCCGTATTCAAGGCTTTTAATAAAATTCTGATCTAGCTGATTATCCAAATCTTTATCTTTTTGCTGTTCAATAAACCTTTTTTTCTGCTCAATTGGGTCATTCAACTCTGAATAAGCATTGGCAACCTCAATCCCGGCAATAAATAATTCAAACCGCTCTACTAAATTCGGATTATCTTTTCTCTTTTTTGCCAGAGGAGAGGTCCAGGTAAAAAAATCAGTAATAAAAGCTGGCCTATTTTGCGGATAATTCTTCTCAATTAACTCTTCGCATAACTTCAGTATCTGGCTTCGTGACAGCCCCTCTTTTAGGTTAATTTTTTTGCTAATCTTTTCAACAACTTCTTTGTGGCTGTCTTCCGGTTCGATATCAAACTCTTTTTTGAACAACTCCGCTAAAGAAATCCTCTGCCAAGGCGTGGTAAAATCTATTTTTTTGCCTTGGTATTCAAAAATCAGGCCGCCGCAAAACTTTTCCGCTAATTCTGTAAACAAATCTTGGCAGGCCTTCATCATAAATTGATAATCAAAATACGCAGCATAAGCTTCCAGCATAGTAAACTCAGGGTTATGCCGCCTCGATAAACCTTCATTGCGAAAACTTCTGTTTATCTCAAAAACTTTATCAAATCCTCCCACTAAAAGCCTTTTAAGGTAAAGCTCGGGAGCAATTCTTAGATATACCTTGTTTGAGGTAGCATTGTGGAAGGTTTCAAAAGGTCTTCCAGCCGCGCCGCCGGGGATATGATGCAACATTGGAGTTTCAACTTCTACAAAAGAAAGATTTTCAAAAAATTTTCGAATCGAAGCCACTATTTCTGTTCTTTTTCTAAAAACATCACGAGCCTCATTATTGGCAATTAAATCAAGATAACGTTGACGGTATCTTACTTCAACATCACGCAAGCCATGCCATTTCTCTGGTAAAGGCCGCTGAGCTTTTGCTAACAATTTAATTTTATCAGCTATAACCGTTATCTCTTCGGTTCTAGTTGTAAACAGCTTCCCTTCGACTCCAATGATGTCGCCAATATCTAGGCTTTTAAATAAATCGAACTCTTGTTTTAAATTATTGAGGCGAGCATAAATTTGAATTTTTCCCGTCGAATCAGCCAAATGAGCAAAACCAGATTTGCCGTGTTCTCTTTTAGATATAACTCTCCCGGCTAAAGAAACTGGTTTTTCTTCCCTGTATTGATCGACTATCTCTTTGATCGATAAAGGTTTAGGAAAACTTGTTTCCCGAAAAGGATTGCCAAATTTATCTTCATTTTTATTAAATTCTTCTTTTTCCATGACTTGCTGATTATATAAAATATATAGGTAAATGTCAACGAAAACTGATTTTTCTTAAACAGTTAACTTTTCCGCCTCTATTTTCTTTTCTGATTTAATTGTTATCTGTATATCTTTTAAAAATAAACGATTATTTTTTTGCTCAAGCTGATTTCTAAATAAATCTTTATTTAAATCGATAACTTTATCTAGTTGGTTTTTGATTACAACTACTCCGGATAATTTTGCATCTTTGATAAAGGCCTTCCCCTCAATTGTCAAAAAATCTAAATCAATAGTAGAAGCCCTGCCAAAAGCATCAAGGCAATTTTCTAAATCTTGATAAAAAGGATCTAGATCAAAACTAGGCAAGCTCCCCGGCTTTAAATTCTTTAATTTAAAATTATCAGTATTAAGCTTGAAATGGTCTGAATAAGCATAAAACCAAAAATCCCAAGCATATTTAATTGGAGTAAAAAATTTTGTTCGCTCCTTTTTGTCAATATTAACTATCACCAAAAAATTATTGATATTATGTTTTTTTATTAATTTTTTTACCTTTTTATCTTTGGTAGTTTTAATAAATCCCGTTAAATTTAATAATGTCGAAGCTAAGGCCCCTTCGAGTTGGATATAAGTTTTCTTATTCTGGATTTTTTCATTTTTGATTAAATCCGGGCTAATAACTTTAGAAAATTTCTGCGGCCCCACTAACTTATATAAATCTTTTAAAAAAGGAGATATTATCGAATAATTTATTAAAGCAATATTGGTATTAAAATATTGCTTCTCTGCCTCGCCATAAACAGATTTCTCAAATCCTTTTATCCCAATTTTTCTAAATACATCTCTTTGGCCCTGCTCTTCTGCTTGGGCTAATTCTAAAATTTGCGGCTTTTTCCCCTGATTTTCAGTTAACTCCAATCCGATTTGCCCCCCTTTTTGGTCAATTGGTGTTTTAGTTGAAGTGATCATGATTATTGGTATTTTATTTTTGGCCATAAACCCCACAATCCTTTGATTAGGAAAATTATTAGGGCCATCCCCATTATAAATTACCCGGATTAATTTTTCCGCAGAAGATAGCTCAGCTTGCGCAGCTTCACCTAATGCCATCGAACCTAACTGGCCGTGGCCCCCGGGTGCAACTCTTTTAGTGGTTAGCTGATTATTTTTTTTATCTATAGTAGGCAGTGATGCCTGAATAATCATCTTATCCGCTAATTTTATTTTCCTATTTTTAGCAATTAATTCTCGGTAAGTTAACTTTTTATTTTCTTTGTCATCATCTACCCTATCCCAAAAATTAGTAGTTTCATCCAAGAATTCATTAATCGAATCAATACTTTCTTCGTTAACTAATTCTTGGATAATGATTTTATTATAAAAAGAAGCGGCTTGGATAGCTTGTAAATATTTAATTTCTGTAACACTTATTTTTTGGTTAAAATTTTTAATTTTAATCTCAAAATATAAATCTTCTCCCTTGGCCCCCAGATGAGGTTTTCCTTTTCTTTCTGTTTCTTTCCAAATTTTCCTTAGATAGTTAAGCCTTTGCAAAGACGAGCCCAGGCCTCCATCCATCGGATTGCAAACAAGAGTAACTTCTTTGGCAATTTTATCTAAACTAGAATCATTTTTAATTCGCTGATAATCGACTACATTCAATTCTTTAACTCTTTCTTTTTCACTAAGCAAAGCCGCAGGAATAAAATTATGGCCGATTTTCAATTCTTTGTCTTCTTGCCAAAATTTTTGATATAAAGCATATAAGTATAAAATATCATAAAAAGCCAGCTGTTTTATATACCGGACTAGCTCTTCGGGAACCTTACCTTGCTTTTCCTCAATAAACTTAATCAGCCCTTTTCTCGAGGAGTCAACCATACCCAACTACCATCCCATTCCACCTACGAGGTGGACAAAAATAACCCTTATAAACACACACTATTTTTATTCCACCTACGAGGTGGAATAAAATTCATTATTCTAATGCTATTTTCTTAATTTTTTGCAATTCTCTTTGGTCTGAAATCCTGCTTTCTGTAAATTCTTGGTAAGAACTCAAATCAACCTCAAATAAATCATCAT